>NZ_JBIAIL010000015.1:0-71686 GCF_042871425.1 Micromonospora sp. NPDC005806
ACCGCCACCACCAGCACAAAGCCGAAAGGCGGCACGAAGAAAACGAAGACTTCGAATAACCCGAGGCCACGCCGCACAGGTTAAAGATCAAGCTAGCGTCGATCGCCCGGCCCGTCGCCGTCGAACGGACGCTGGCGGGCCGGGCGTACGGCGTGGGAGTCGGATCCATCCACCGCCCACTCGGTGAGCTCCGGTAGCCCTGTCCCCGCTTGGCCGTCAGGTCGGTAGGGCGTCACTGATCGGATCGCGCAGTGAGGTCGGGGAGAGCAACGGCCGGAGTGGGCCGTCGTCGACGATCTCCGGCAACCGCCGGGCCACCCCGGCGAGCAGGTCGGCGACCTGGACGCGCGGATCGTCCCGGGAGTCGACCATCACCAGCCCGGCCAGCGGCGACCCCCCGGCCGGCGACAGTCCGGCGCTGTCGGCCAGTACCTGCTGGAGGCGGCGCAACCGGTCGGCCGTGAGGGCGCTCTGCTCGTCGTGGATCACCAGCACCCGCCGCCCCCCGCCGCTCCAGAACAGGACGGTCTCGGCCAGTGCCGGCAGCATCGGCTCCAGCGGTGGCGGGATCGACCGGTCGTCGTCGCTCAGCCTGGCCAGGATGATGCCCACCCGGGTCCGGCTGAGTCCGTGGAGGACAGCCTCGGCCTGCGCGCCCAGCCGGTGTCGTACCAGCGCATCCCGTGCCTGGAAGAACCGCTCCACGGTCCGGTGATCCGGCCGGTTTCGCCGCTTGCTCCGGAGCATCTCGACGAAGGCCGCGAGGAAGACCCCCCAATCGGAACCGGCCGAGCGTCTGGCCCGATACAAGGCGAGGGCGGCCGAACGGTGTTCCTGGGTCAGGCGGGTACCGGCCGCGTACGACGGCTCGGTCAGCAGCAGGTCGACGATGCGGGTGACGAGGAAGTACTGCTTGTCGACCAGGTGGACGTGTGCCCGGCCGCGCAGCGCCGCCAGGAACCACTCCAGCACCTCACCCGCCTCGGGCCGGCGGAGGAACTGCCGGGACTTGAACTCGTTCGGCGAGAACCGGAAACCGGACCGCAGTGTCGCGATCAGCCCGGCCGCCTCCGCGCCGCGCAGGTCGACACTCGCGTGTGTGATCACCGGAGTGGCCGGATCGAGCAGATTGGTGCCGGAGAACCCTGACTCGTCACAGGCGATCTCGACGACTGTGCCGGTCACCGCATCCACCGGCGGCAGCCCGCCCTGAAGCGGCAACCTCATGCCCGGTCCCCTGCCATGTCGGCTATGGTCGCCGACCCATCCCGATCGGGCCACCCAGTTAGGCTCCACGGAATTGCGCAGGGTGCCACGTTGACCGCGGCGCGTGGGTGCGCACTCGACCTGGGCGTACGAGTGGGCCGCCAGGGACTCGAACCCTGAACCTATGGATTAAAAGTCCACAGCTCTGCCATTGAGCTAGCGGCCCGCCCGCCCAGGCTACCGGAACCCGTCCGTGTGGGCCTTCCGGCTTCCCCCGCCGTCGATCTTCCGACAAGCCCCGGCATGGGACCGCCAGGGCGGGGAACCGGATCCGGCATGAGGTTGAGCAGCACGCCCGCAGTGGCCGCGTCGAGCGAGGTGCCGGGTGCCGACGGGGCACGCCGGCCCGGTGGTGAGGTGCACGCCTGGCTGCCGGGGCAGAACCAGACGGTCTGCGGGCTGCCGCTGAGCCGTACCCGGCTGCGGCGCTTCCCGCACGTGCCGTTCGACTACTCGGCCACCGATGTGCTCACCGAGGCGGACCCGGAGGGTTGGGTCTGCCCGCGCTGCCTGGCCGCCACCCAGGGCCGTCGGCAGGGGGAGAGGAGCTGGGTACGCACCAACCCCCGCCCCTGACCGGTCCGGGGGTTGGTGTCCGCTTCAGCGGGTACCGCAGCGACATGCGCATCGTCATCGTGGGGGCCACCGGCAACGTGGGTACGGCGGTGCTGCGCCGGCTGCGGCGGGAGTCCGGGCCAGAGCTGGTCGGGGTGGCGCGGCGGCTGCCCGGTCCGGGGGCGGGTGAGCCGTACGACGGGGTGGAGTGGCACTCCTGCGACGTCGGGGCGCCGGACACGGCCGAGCGGCTGGCCGCGATCTTCGCCGGGGCGCGGGCGGTGGTGCACCTGGCCTGGCAGATCCAGCCCAGCCACGACCGGCGGACCCGGTACCGGACCAACGTCGGGGGCAGCCGTGCGGTGTTCGACGCGGCCGTCCGGGCCGGCGTGCCGACCCTGGTGTACGCGTCGTCGGTCGGGGCGTACGCACCCGGGCCGAAGGACCATCCGGTCAGCGAGTGGTGGCCGGCGACCGGGGTGCCCGGATCGTCGTACAGCCAGGACAAGGCGGAGGTGGAAGGGCTGCTCGACACGGTCGAGCGGGAGCACCCCGAGCTGCGGGTGGTCCGGCTGCGGCCGGGGCTGATCTTCCAGCGGGACGCCGGCACCGAGATCAGCCGCTACTTCCTCGGGCCGCTGGTCCCGGTCCGGCTGCTCCGGTACGGCCGGATCCCGCTGGTACCCACCAACCGTCGCCTGCGCCTGCAGGCGGTGCACGCCGACGACGTGGCCGACGCGTACGCGAGGGCGGTTCTGGGCGAGGCGCGCGGTGCTTTCAACGTCGCCGCGGACCCGGTGCTGACCCCGGAGCTGGTGGCCCGGCACTTCCACGGCTGGACGGTGCCGGTGGCGACGCCGGTGCTGCGCGCGGCGGCGGCGTTGACCTGGCGCGCGCGGCTGCAACCGGTCGACGTCGGCTGGGTCGACCTGGCGCTGAACGCCCCGCTGATGTCCAGCGACCGCGCCGAGTCCGATCTCGGCTGGACGCCGCAGGTCGACGCGGTCTCCGCCCTGAGGGACCTCTTCGCCGGCATCTCCCACCGCGCGGGCACCCTGTCCCCGCCGCTGTCCCCGGACCCCACCCTCCCCGGCCGCCCGGCCGCACTTCTCAGGGCCCGCCTCCCCGGCCACCCCAACCCCTACTGACAGTCAGCGGGTCAGGGTGGAGGAGGAGACCGTGGGTGGGCGGGCGCCCAGGAAGAAGATGCCGGGGAAGCCCTTGGTCTCGAAGGACTGGCTGGGGTTGCGGCGCAGGGTGGAGGACTCGATCCGCAGGGTGCCGGTGCGGTTGTTGCTGACGAAGAAGATCGCGCCGCCGCCTTCGGTGGCGCGGTTCCCCTCGATGATCGTGCCGGCGATCCGCACGGTGAATTCATTGCCGTCGCAGTAGATAGCGCCGCCGCTGCCCCCGCCGGGGGTGCCGGACCGGGCCGGGTTCGCGCCGCTGCCGACCGCCCGGTTGTCGCGGAAGACGCTGTTCAGCACCGTCCAGGAGACCCCGATGCTGCTCGTCGCCCCGCCGTTGGCGCAGTTCCCGCCGGTGAAGGTGCTGTTGACCACGTACACCGGCTTGTTCTCGTACTGGCTGAGCACGCGCAGCGCCGCGCCACCCAGGTCCGGCCCGGTCCGATCGCAGCGGTTGCCGACGAAGCGGGAGTTGACCACCTTGAACCGGCCGCCCCGCACGAAGATCGCACCGCCCCCGCCGCCCTCGGTCCGGTCGCCGGTGGAGTCGCCGTCGGCGAACGTCAGGTTCTGCACGGTGAGCTGCGGATGGTCCTGGTTCTGGCAGTGCGAGGTGGTCCAGCCCTGGGCCCGGGTAGAGGATCCGGCGTTCGCCGCCGCCGCTCAGGGTGACCTTGCCACCGCCGTCCAGCACGATCCGCGGCCCGTGCGAGTTGACCACCTTCGCGGTGGCCGTCATCCGGATGGTCACCGGCGCCGGGCCGCAGTCGAAGGTGATGATCCCGCCGGCCGCCACGGCCTTCACCACCGCCGCCGAGGTGCAGCTCGCGGGGGTGCCGGTGCCGACGGTACGGGTCGGGTGCGAGGTGTCCACCGCGCGCGCCTCGGCCGGCACGGCGGCGCGACCGGCCGGATTGCCGGCCCGGAAAGCGGGCGTCGACGGGCTCGGCCGGGCCGTGCCGAGACCGGTCCGCGCGGTCGGGTCGGCCGTCGGGCTGGCGGTGGGCCCGGCGGCGGTGCCGGTCGCCGCGACCGGTGCGGCGGTACCTGAGCCGCTGGACTCGCCGGAACCGCAGGCGGGCAGGGCGGCGACGGCGAGACCGAGGACGCACAGGGCGGCGGAAGGCTGCAGGCGCACCCGCCGATGCTAGGAGCCCGCCCGACTCCGCACGACCAGCCACCGAATCCTTAACCCTCCGCTAAGCCCGCGCCGCGCCCGGTTGGATCGCCCTCATGTCCGGCGGGGGTTAGGCGTGGGAGAGGGCGAAGGCGGTCAGGAAGCCGAGGACGGTGATCAGGCCGACCAGCAGGTGGGCGTCCTCGAACGCCTCCGGGACCATGGTGTCGGTGATCATCGCGAGGATCGCGCCGGCGGCCAGCGCGGTGATCGTCGCCAGCACCTCCGGCGGGGCCCCGCCGAGCAGCGCGTACCCGGCCAGCGCCGCAACGCCGCTGACCAGGGCGATCGCCGTCCACAGCAGGAAGACGTAGCGCCTGGTGCGGCCGGCCTGGCGCATGCCGGCGGCGCTGGACAGGCCCTCCGGCACGTTGCTGAGGAAGACCGCGATCACCGTGACCAGGCTGACCGGGCCGCCGGCCAGCAGGCTCGCGCCGATCACCACCGACTCCGGTACGCCGTCCAGCAGCGCGCCGACCGCGATGGCCGAACCCGAGCCGGGCAGCTCCTGTTCGGACGGCTGCTCGTCGCCGGAGCGCTTGCGATGCCGGGCACCGCGCCGGGCCAGCAGGACGTTCGCCCCGGTGTAGGCGAGCGCCCCGACCGCAGCCCCGATCGTCACCGGCGCCAGGCCGCCCTGCTCGTGCGCCTCGGCGATCAGCTCGAACGAGACGGCGGAGAGCAGCACGCCCGCACCGAACGCCATCACCGACGCGATGACCCGGCGCGGCACCCGCGCGAAGAATCCGGCGACCGCCCCGATCAACAGGGCGGACCCGGCCAGCAGACCCCAGAGACCCGCTTCCAACCACTCCGGCACGCGCGAGACCCTACCCCCGCACCGCGACCGGAATCGAGATCAGAAATCGGCGAAAAGGTACGGCAGCTCGCGCGGGAAGATCTGGCGCAGCTCGGCGACCGCGTCCGCTGGCACCTCCCCGAACCCCCGGACGGCGACCTCGGCCGGGTCGAGCACCCCGTACGCCAGGGCGGAGAGCCCGGCGGCGGTGAGCGTCGCGGTCGGCACGCTGCCCGCGGCGGCGCTGTCACCCGGCAGCAGTTCCAGCTTGCCGGTGGCGCCGTCGAGCAGGTGACTGCCCGCGAGCCACCGGTCGCCGACGAGTTCGACGCGGACCCGGCCGGCCCCGGCCGGCAGGCCGGCGAGCGAGTCCAGGCTCAGCAGCCGGGCCATCGGGGCGGGCGATCCGGGCCGGGACACCCGCGCCTCCACGTGCACGGCCAGGTCGGTGAGCCACAGCTCGGGCAGCTCGTCGGCGGGGAGCCGGACGCTGATCCGGTCCACCTGGTCGACGTGCCGGGCGAAGAACTGGAGCAGCGACGCCCGGGCGTACGGATCGGAGACCAGCAGGTCGTCGGCGATCAGCTCGCCGCCGTGGTCGTCGATCCGGTAGGTGACCGCGCCGACCGTCTCCCCGTCGCGGACGGCGGTGAGCAACCAGCGGTCGTCCCGGTCGCGCTGCCCGATCGCCCGGAAGTCCGGGAAGAGCGCGAACCCGTGCCGCTCGTGCAGGCAGCGCTCGATGTACCCGCGCCACGTGTCGTAACCGACGCCGACCCGCTCCCAGACCACCTCGCCGGGCAGCTCGGCCCGGAGCAGCGGGGCCAGGTCCGCCGGGGAGAAGGCGGCGGTGCGCCGCCGGGGCAGCCCGACGTATCCGAAGCGCTCGTAGAACGAGGCGCGGAACGGGTAGAGGGCGGTCAGCGCGTGCCCGTCCTCCCGCATCTCGTCGAGGAGCTGGTGGAGCAGGTTCCGGACGTGGCCGCGCCGGCGGGCCAGCGGGTGGGTCGCCACCCCCGCCACGCCGGCCATCGGCAGCACCGCGCCACGCAGGTTCTGCCGCATCGGGATCGCCGAGGCGGTGGCCGTGGTGGTGCCGCCCTCCTCGACGACCAGCGTCCGGTTGCCCGCGTTGTACGGCAGGTACTCGCGGAACTCCTCGATCCGGGACGCGGCCATCGGCGACGCCTCGAACGCGTACGCCTGAAGCGGGAAGCTGGTGGTCAGGCGTTCCTCGGCGGCCAGCCGGCGAATGCGCATCCGTCCATCCCAACCCGGCGCGCCCGACCGCGCAACCGGAATCGGCCGGCTCAGGCCTCGGCGACGTCGGAGACGACGACGGTGACGTTGTCCGGCGCGCCGGCCTGGTGGGCGAGCTTCACCAGCTGCTCGCCGCACTGCTGCCGGTCGGGGTAGGTGGCCAGCGCGGCGGCGATGGCGGGGTCCTCCACGTAGTCGGAGAGGCCGTCGCTGCACAGCAGCAGCCGGTCGCCGGGGAGCACGGTGAGCGCCCCGATCGCCGGCGGCGCGTCCGAGCCCTGCACGGCCCGGGTGACCAGGGAGCGCTGCGGGTGGTGCCGGGCCTGGTCGGGGGAGAGCGCCCCCTGGTCGACCAGCGCCTGGACGAAGGTGTCGTCCCGGGTGAGCTGGGTCAGTTCGTGGTCGCGCAGCAGGTAGCCGCGGGAGTCGCCGACCTGGGCCAGGACCAGGGTCTCACCGGCGAGCAGGCCGGCGGTCAGCGTCGTACCCATGCCGTCGCGGGCGGGGTCGACGGTGACGGCGGCCCGGATGCGCTGGTTGGCGGTGCTCACCACGGCGCGCAGCGCGTCGGCGGCCTCGTCGGGGACGGTCGGCGGGGTCAGCTCGTCCAGGATCCGGATGACGATCTCGCTGGCCACCTCGCCGGCGGGGAGGCCGCCCATGCCGTCGGCCACCGCCACCAGGCGGTCACCGGCGAGGGCGGAGTCCTCGTTGTTGGTCCGGACGAGGCCGACGTCGTTGAGGATGGCCGAGCGGAGGATGAGCGTCATGGGGTCAAGCTTGCCAAGAAGACCCCGGTCCCGTCTCTACACACCGGGTATGCCCGAGGAAAGATCCGCACGTTTCCGTCACCCGCCGTCCATCGTGCTCAGCCGCGCGGGTAGCGCAGGAGCAGGCTCGCCCGGACCGGTTCGTCGCTGACGGCGGCGTAGCTGTGCGGCACGTCGGAGGTCCAGCGCAGGTACTCTCCGGGGCCGGCGGTCAGCAGGGCGTCCACCGGCCCGGCGCGCAGCACGCCGGAGAAGACGGTGACGTGCTCGGTGACCCCGGCCTGGTGCGCGGGGGAGAGCTGCGGCGGGCCGGGGCTGACCCGCATCCGGTACAGCTCGTACGTCGCGTCGGTGTCGGAGAAGACCTCCAGCAGGGTGGCGCCCACCGCGGCCCCGCGTACGGTCGGCGTCTCGGCCGGCCCGGAGAGCACGGCGGTGAGCGGTACGCCGAGCTGCGCGGTGACCGCGTACAGGGTCTCCAGGGTCGGGTTGCGGGTGCCGTTCTCCAGCCCGGACAGGGTGGCCTTCCCGACGCCGGCCAGCCGGGCCAGCGTGGAGAGGGACATCCCCCGCTGCTCGCGGAGGGCGCGGATCCGCCGGCCGACCTCTTCCGCAGTGTGGTCGCCGGCTGGTGGGGCAGCTGCCATGCGGGCTATCGTCCTACACCGTGCTGTTCCGTAAACGGAACGGCGGATGGAGGGTGACATGGCGGGGCGACTGCAACCCGTGCTGGCCGGCGTGGTCACCGCGCTGGTCGGCTTCGCCAGCTCGTTCACGGTCGTCCTCGCCGGGCTGCGCGCGGTCGGCGCCGGCGAGGCGCAGGCCGCCTCCGGCCTGCTCGCGCTCTGCGTCGCCACCGGATGCTGCGCCGTCTGGCTCGGGCTGCGGCACCGGATGCCGCTGGCCATCGCCTGGTCCACCCCGGGCGCCGCGCTCCTGGTGGCCACCGGTCCGGTGCCCGGCGGCTGGCCGGCGGCCGTCGGCGCGTTCCTGCTCACCGGGGTGCTGATCGCCGCTGCCGGACTGGTCCCGGCGCTCGGCCGCGCGGTCGCCGCGATCCCCGGTCCGGTCGCCAGCGCCATGCTCGCCGGGGTGCTGCTGCCGCTCTGCACCGCGCCCGTCCGGGCGCTGGTCGAGGTGCCCCGGCTGGCCGGGCCGGTGGTGCTCGCCTGGCTGTTGCTGCACCGGTTCGCCCGCCGCTGGGCCGTGCCCGGCGCGCTGGCCGTGGCCGCGGTGGCCATCGCGCTGACCGCGTCCGGGCCGGTCCTGACCCACCTCGCCCCGAGCGTCGCGCTGACCACGCCGACCTGGACCGTGCCCGCGGTGGTCGGCCTGGCGTTGCCGCTCTTCCTGGTCACGATGGCCGCGCAGAACGTGCCCGGCACGGCCGTCCTCGCCGGCTACGGCTACCGGGCCCCGCTCGGCTCCGCCCTCCGGGTCACCGGGCTCGCCACCGTGCTCGGCGCGCCGGCCGGCGGGCACGCGGTGAACCTGGCCGCGATCACCGCCGCCCTGGCCGCCGGCCCGGACGCCCACCCCGACCCGGACCGGCGCTGGATCGCCTCGGTCACCGCCGGGATCGGCATGGCGCTGCTCGGGCTCGGGGCCGGCGTGGCGACCACCCTGGTGCTGCTCTCCCCGCCGATCCTGGTCGAGGCGGTGGCCGGGCTCGCGCTGCTCGGCGCGCTGGCCGGCGCGGTCTCGGCGGCCGTCGCCGAGCCGGACGCCCGCGAGGCGGCGGTCGTCACCTTCGTGGTCACCGCCTCCGGGGTGAGCCTGCTCGGCGTGGGCGGCGCGTTCTGGGGCCTCGTCGCCGGCTGGCTGATGCTCCTGCTCTTCCGGCGTCGCCGCCCGACCCCGCCCGTGGCGGCCGAGCCGGAAGCGGAGCCGCACTGCGGTCACTCCTCCTCGGGCAGCTCCGCGGCGGGGACGTCGAGGCGTACCCCCTCGTCGGTGACGGCGGCGATCCGGTCGGCCAGCACGTAGACGGCACCACTCCGGGCCAGCTGGGTGGAGACCTTCAGGTAGCCGCTGCGCAGCAGCCGGGCCGCCAGGTCGGCGGGGACGTCCGGCTCCTCGACCGCCGCCGACTCGATCAGCTCGTCCAGGCTGCTCCCCGGGTCCACCGGGGCGGGCGCCTGCACGGTCACCGCGGTCGGGTCGCCGCGCTGGACGAGATCCACCGTGCCCACCTCGACCCCGGTCGAGTCGATCACCCGCATGCCGGTGGTGACCCGGGAGACGGCCTCCTGCTGCGTACCGCGCTGGCTCATGCAGGCGCGGTTCCCGGACCGCCCCCGCGCTAAACGGGTGGGGTCCAGCCGCTCGGCGGGCGGGGCGAGAGCTCGCGCCAGCTGTCCGTCCCCTCCAGCAGCGCCCGAACCGTCTCCTCCGCCTCGTCAACGCTGGCGTACTCGTAGAACTGGGAGACCCCCTCGGCGCCGCCGGCGCGCTGCTCGACGTGCCAGCGGTCGCCGTCCACCCGGAGGAAGACGTCCCGCCGGGCGAGCCGCCCCCATTTCCCGTTCCACCAGTGCCTGCGCTGTTCCATGGCCGGACTCTATCGAACATGTGTACGACACAAGTCGGCCCCCACGGAAATTCCGTGGGGGCCGGTGTGCGGCGGGTGGGTCAGCGCCCGGCCGGCGGCTCCTGGTGGCGGCCCAGCACGTCGTCCAGCGCGCCCCGCTGCCGCGCCGGGATCGACTGGCTGCCCGCGAGCAGGGCGTCCCGGATGTCGGTGAGCAGCTTGATCTCCTCGCTCGGGGCCTTCGGCGGCGGCTCCTCACCGCGCCGCCGCCGCTCGGCGAGCCGGTTCATCGGGTAGACGACCAGGAAGTAGAGCGCCGCCGCGGTGAGCAGGAAGGTGATCACCGCGTTGACGAAGGCCACCCAGTCGAACGGAATCGTGCCGCGGAACATCGGCGTGGTCCCGCTGATGCCCTTGTCGCTGCCGGTGATCAGCAGGATGAATACCCGGACCAGCGGTTCCAGGAACGACTTGGTCAGCTGGGTGACCACGCCGGTGAACGCGGCACCGATGACGACACCGACCGCCAGGTCGACGACGTTTCCGCGCATGATGAAGTCTTTGAAGCCCTTGAGCATCCCGCACTCCCGTGCTGTCCGATTCTGCGTCCGGGACAACCTATGCCTTGGAGTGCGGCTCCAGAAACGCACCAGCCTCCGTCGCGGCGCGCGCCGGATCGCCGTCCCGGATCGCGGCCACGAGCCGGCCGTGGTCGACGTACCGCTCGGGCACCAGGGCTTCGCCCATGGACTGGGCGACGGTGCTGCGCATGGCGGCGCCGACGGAGGCGTACAGCTCGGCCAGCATGGCGTTGTGCGCGGCGGCCACCACGGCGGTGTGCAGGGCGGCGTCCGCCTCGACGAACTCGTCCACCCGGCCGGAGCGCCAGGCGGCCTCCCGGGCGGCGAGCGCGCCGTCGAGCGCCGCCAGGTCGGCCGGGGTACGCCGCAGCGCGGCGAGTCGGGCCGCCTCCACCTCGAAGGCGCGCCGGACCTCGATCACCTCGGTCATCCGGTCGTCGGTGAGCCGGCGGGCCACCACCGGGGCCAACTCGTCGGTGGACACCACGTACGTCCCGGAGCCCTGACGGGGTTCCAGCACCCCGGCGTGCACCAGCGCGCGGACCGCCTCGCGGACCGTGTTCCGCCCTACACCGAGCGCGGCGACCAGTTGCGGCTCGGTCGGGATCCGGGTGCCCACCGGCCACTCGCCGCCCAGGATCCGGGCCCGGAGCTGCTCGGTCGTCTGGCGTACCCGGTGGCCGCGCGGGGGCACGGCGATCTCATCAGGGGTGCGTGTCACCGGTTACAACTCCTGCCAAAATTCATCCCATGATTGTAGGTTGGAGGTCATGACCCCGCCAGCCGCCTGCACCGAGGCCCCCGCCGCCGAGCGGACCACCGTCACCGACGCGCCGACCACCGACGTGACGCCCGGACCGGCGCCGGAGGCGGTCGCGCCCCCGCACCCGGTCACCCCGGCCCGGGGCGGCCTGCTCGTGCTGGTCGGGATGTTGCTGGTCGCGCTCAACCTCCGGGCCGCGGTGACCAGCCTCGGCGCGCTGCTCGACGAGGTGCGCGGCGGCCTGGGCCTGTCCGGAACCATGGCCGGCCTGGTCACCACGCTGCCCACTATCGCCTTCGCCGGGCTCGGCGCGCTCACCCCGTGGCTGGTCCGCCGCTGGCCGGCGGCCCGGGTGCTGGTGCTGGCCATGCTGGCCCTCACCGTCGGGCAGGTGCTCCGGGTGGTCACCGACTCGGCGGCGGTCTTCGTGCTCACCAGCGCGCTCGCCCTCGCCGGCATCGCGGTGGCGAACATCCTGCTGCCGATGCTGGTCAAGCAGCACTTCCCGCACCGCACCGGGCTGGTGACCGGGGCGTACACGATGGTCCTGACCACGGGCACGACGGTAGCCGCCGCCTCGGCGGTGCCGGTGGCGCACGCCTTCGGGTCCTGGCGTGCCGGGCTCGGCGTCTGGGCCGGGATGGCCGCGCTGGCCGTACTCCCGTGGGTGCCGCTGGCGCTGCGGGCGCGCGCGGCCCGGCGGACGGCGACCCCGACGGCGGCCGGGATCCCGGCGCGGGTCCGCCCCGGGCGGACCCGGCTCGGCTGGGCCATGGCGGTGTACTTCGGAGCGCAGTCGCTCAGCGGGTACGCGATCATGGGCTGGCTGGCTCAGCTCTTCCGGGACGCCGGCTACGCGCCCGAGACCGCCGGGCTGCTGCTCGCCGGGGTGACCGCGCTCGGCGTGCCGGTGGCGCTGATCATGCCGACCCTGGCCGGCCGGCTGCGCACTCTGCGGCCGCTGGTGCTCGCGCTGACCGCCTTCTCCGCGGCCTCCTACGTCGGCCTGGCCCTCGCGCCGCACGGCCCGGCGCCGCTCTGGGTGCTGCTGCTCGCCGTCGGCCAGGGCGCGTTCCCGCTGATCCTGACCACCATCGGGCTGCGCGCCCGGACCGCCGAGGGCACGGTGGCGCTGTCGGCCTTCGCGCAGAGCACGGGGTACGTCATCGCGGCGCTCGGCCCGCTGCTGGTCGGCATCCTCTACGAGGCGACCGGGGGCTGGACCGCGCCGATCGGCTTCCTGCTGGCGGCGCTCGCCATGCAGACGATGGCAGGCATGGTGATCGCCCGCCCTCGCTACATCGAGGACGAGCGCTGAGGGAGGAGGTCAAGAGGAGGTCGGCGTCGGGTCGCCCGCGACTGCCTGCTCCACCGTCGGGTAGGTGTGCAGCACCTCGACCAGGCCGCTGACCTCGAGGATGCGGAGCACGCCGCGCTGCGGAGCGGCCAGCCGGACCACCCCGCCGGCCTCGTCGCAGCTGTTCTTGGCCCGGACGAAGACCGACAGCCCGGTGGAGTCGCAGAACGACACCTCGGCCAGGTCGAAGACGAGGCGGTTGCGGCCCTTGTCCAGCAGATCCGTGATCTGGTCCTGCAGCTGCGGTGCCGTCGCCATGTCCAGCTCGCCTGCGACCGACACGACGACCACGTCGCCGCGCTGTTCCGTGTGCACCGTCAGGGACATTCGCCGACCTCCTGTGTTCGGTGGAACGGTAACCCACGAAGCGGGTAGTACGCAGAACGGGAGCGGCCCCGGGTGCCGTCGATCATGCCGTTGCCGCGCGGCAAGTAGTTCGGTGACCTCCGGTGATAGAGTCCGCCCGTCCAGAGTTCAGGGAGGTCACCAATGGCGTTGAACGCCGAATCGAGTGGTCGGCTCGCCCGCCTGCTGAATGAGAACGCCGACCGGTTGACCGAGCGCTGGACGGAGATCGTCGCCGCCACGCTACGCGGCCGGCTCAGCCAGGCGGAACTGGCCCGGCAGGTGCGCGAGATGCACCGTACCATGATCGACGCCTTGGAGAGCGGGCTCACCGACCTGGCCGGCGAGCGCGGCGGCGAGTTGCGCGCCGTCCTGGCCGAGCTGTCCCGGGCCCGGGCCCAGCAGAGCTTCACCGCCACCGAGACCGCGATCAGCGTCTTCGCCCTCAAGGACGCGCTGCTGGAACTGATGGAGGAGACCCAGGACGCGCAGACCCTCCGCGACTTCCTGGCCTTCACCTCGCTGCTCGACCAGATGGGCCTGTTCACCTTCGAGAGCTACGTCCGCACCCGGGAGAGCCTGATCGCCGACCAGGCGGAGCAGCTCCTGGAGCTCTCCACCCCGGTGGTGAAGCTGTGGGAGGGCGTGGTCGCCGTCCCGCTGGTCGGCACCCTCGACTCGGCCCGCGCCCAGGTGGTCATGGAGCGGCTGCTGCAGAGCCTGGTCGACACCGGCTCGCCGTACGCGATCATCGACATCACCGGCGTACCGGCGGTGGACACCCAGGTCGCCCAGCACATCCTCAAGACCGTGGTGGCCGCCCGGCTGATGGGTGCCGACTGCATCATCTCCGGCATCCGGCCGCAGATCGCTCAGACGATCGTCGCCCTCGGCATCGAGTTCGGTGACATCGCCACCAAGGCGAGCCTCGCCGACGCGCTGCGCCACGTGCTACGGCTGACCGGCGTCGAGACCACCTCCCGCCGCCCGCGCCGGGAGGCCTGATGGAGCGGGTCCCGATCCTCAAGATCGGCGACATCCTGCTGGTCTCCATCCAGGTCGACATGTCCGACCAGACGGCGATCCAACTCCAGGAGGACCTGGCCGAGCGGATTGTCGACACCGGCTCCCACGGCGTGATCATCGACATCACGGCGCTGGACATCGTCGACTCCTTCGTCGGCCGGATGCTCTCCACCATCGCGTCCATCTCCAAGGTGCTGGACGCCGAGACCGTGGTGGTCGGGATGCGTCCCGCCGTCGCCATCACCCTGGTCGAGCTGGGCCTGTCGCTCAACGGCATCCGTACCGCACTGAACGTGGAACGCGGCATGGAGCTGATCGCGACGGCCCGGGCCGACGAGTGGGACGAGGCGGACGGCGCCGAGGACACCGAGACGACGGCCACGTCATGACCGCGGGTGTCGACCTGGGTGTGCCGGCGACCCGGGCGATCCGCAGCGACGAGGACGTGGTCCGGGTGCGACAGCTGGTGCGGACCACGGCGGTCGCGGCCAAGCTCTCGCTGGTCGATCAGACCAAGCTGGTCACCGCCGCCAGCGAGCTGGCCCGGAACACGCTGATCTACGGCGGCGGGGGCACCGCCGAGGTGACCACGGTGGAGGACGGTCGCCGGCGTGGGGTGCGGATCGTCTTCGTCGACCAGGGCCCCGGCATCCCCGACATCGACCTGGCGCTCACCGACGGCTACACCACCGGCGGCGGGCTCGGCCTCGGGCTGAGCGGCGCGCGCCGGCTGGTCGACGAGTTCGACATCTGGACCGCTGTCGGTGCGGGCACCCGGATCACCGTCACCAAGTGGTCCCGATGAACGCCGACGTGGTTGCGGACCACGGCCTCTGGTTCCGGGTCGAGAGCGGTGGCGGGGCCAGCGGCGTACGGCGGGCGGCCGAGCGCCTCGGGCGGCAGTTGGAGCTCAGCGAGCAACGGGTCGCCGACCTGGCCATCGTCAGCGCCGAGTTGATCAGCAATCTGGTCAAGCACGCCCAGGAGGGCGCGCTGTTGCTCCGGCCGGTACGGCGGGCCGGGCGGGCCGGCGTGGAGCTGGTGGCGCTGGACGCCGGCCCCGGCATGGCCGACCTCGCCCTCTCCTCCGTGGACGGGCACTCCACCACCGGCACCCTCGGCATCGGCCTCGGCGCGATCGTCCGGCAGGCGAGCTGGTTCGACGGGTACTCACTGCCCGGGCGGGGCACCGTGCTGGCCGTCCAGGTCTGGGACGGGCCGCCGCCGGGGCCGGACTGGGCCGCCGGGCTGACCCGGCCGATCACCGGGGAGCAGGTCAGCGGCGACGGGTACGCGGTCCGGGTCGTCGACGGCCGGCGGCAGGTGCTGGTCTGCGACGGTCTCGGGCACGGGCCGCTGGCCGCCGCCGCCAGCGGCGCGGCGATCGCCGCGTTCCGGGCCGCGCCGGCCGGGCCGCCGGCCGGCGTGGTGCAGCACCTGCACCGCAGCATCTCGCACACCAGAGGGGCCGCCCTGGCCGTCGCCGAACTGGACGCCGCGTCGGGCTTGCTCCGGTACGCCGGCCTGGGCAACATCGCAGCCATGGTCGTGGCGACGGGCGAACGGCGGCGGGGCCTGGTCTCGCTCCCCGGCATCGCCGGCCACCAGCGCCCCGCCGTGCGGGAGTACGACTACCCGTTCCCACCGGGAGCGGCGCTGGTCATGCACAGTGACGGTGTGGTCGACCGCTGGGACCTCGCCGACTACCCCGGCCTCGCCGGGCGCTCGCCTCTGGTGGCTGCGGGGACCCTGCTCCGGGACGCCGGGACCCGCCGCGACGACGCCTGCGTCCTGGTCGCGCGGGCGGAGCCATGACCGGCCCCCGCCCGCCGGAACCGCTGCTGCAGATGGCACTGCGGGTGGAGCAGGACATCTTCCTGGTCCGGCAGCGCGGGCGGGAGGTCGCCGCCGGCGTCGGGCTGGAGCACCAGGACCAGGTACGCCTCGCCACCGCGCTCAGCGAGGTGGCCCGGGACCTGCTGCGCACGGTCGACGGCGCCGACGTCACCTTCGCGCTCGACGTCGACGCCCCGACCGGCCGGCCCGTGCTCCGGGTGGACCTCGCTCCGGTGCACCCGCTGCCCGACGGCCGGTACGAGCCGCAGTCCGGCGCCGTGGCGCGGCTGGTGGACATGCTGGGCGTGGTGCCGGACCAGGGCGATACGGTCGTGAGGATGTCCCGACGTGTCCCGGCCCATGCCCAGGCGCTGACCCCGGAGCGCCTCGCCGAACTCCGCGCGGAGCTGGCCAGCAGCGCTCCCGGCACCGCCCTGGACGAGTTGGCTGCGCAGAACGCCCAGCTCATCGCCGCCCTGGACGAGGTACGCAGCCACCGCGACGAGCTGGAGGTGCTCAACTCGGAGCTCCAGGAGACCAACCGGGGCGTGATGGCGCTCTACAACCAGCTCACCGAGGAGCTCGAGGCGACCAACCGTGGCGTGGTGGCCCTCTACGCAGAACTGGACGAGAAGTCCGTCCAGCTCCGGGTGGCCAGCGAGTCGAAGAGCCGGTTCCTGGCCAACGTCAGCCACGAGCTGCGGGCCCCGGTCACCGCGATCATCGGGCTGGGTCGGCTGCTCGCCGACTCCGCCTCCGACCCGCTCACCGCCGAGCAGGCCCGGCAGGTGGGACTGATCCGGTCCTCCGCGACCGACCTGCTCACCCTGGTCAACGAGCTGCTCGACCTGGCCAAGGCCGAGTCGGGCCGGATCGAGCCGGACTGGGCCGAGGTCGACCTGCGGGGGCTCTTCGGGCAGCTGCGCGGCACCCTGCGGGCGCTGGCCACCCGGTCCGAGGTGGAGCTGGTGGTGGAGGAGCCGCCGGCCCCGGCCACGGTCCGCTCCGACGAGGTGCTGCTGGCCCAGGTGCTGCGCAACCTGCTGCACAACGGCCTGAAGTTCACCGAGCGGGGCGAGGTCCGGCTGCGGGCGGAACGCCGCGACGACAGGTGGTTGCTGTCGGTCACCGACACCGGCGTCGGCATCCCACCCGAGCTGCACGAACGGATCTTCGAGGAGTTCTACCAGGTGCCCGGGGTGACCCGGGCCGGTGGCACGGGCCTCGGCCTGCCGTACGCGCGGCGGCTGGTGGCGCTGCTCGGCGGGACGCTGGAGCTGTCCAGCGAGCCGGGCCGGGGCAGCACCTTCACGGTCGCCCTCCCGGTGGGCGGAGCGTGACGGTGGAGGGCGGCACGGCGACCGTACTCGTGGTCGACGACAGTCGTACCAAGCGGTACCTGCTGGTGAGCTGGTTGACCCGGGCCGGCTTCGTGATCATCGAGGCGGAGAACGGCACCGAGGCGCTCGCCCGGATGGCGGCCGACCGGGTCGACGTGGTGGTGCTCGACGTCCGGCTGCCCGACATGAGCGGCTTCGAGGTCTGCGAGCGGATCAAGGAGGACTACCCGGCGACGCCGGTCATCCACGTCTCGGCGCACGCGGTCGACGTGGGGGACCGGGCCCAGGGGCTGACCCGGGGTGCGGACGCGTACCTGGCCGAGCCGATCGAGCCGGAGGAACTGGTCGCCACGACCCACGCCGTGCTCCGCTACTACCAGGCCCGGCGCCGGGCCGAGTTGCTCGCCGAGCGGCTGGCCGCGCTGGCCGACGCCACGGTGCAGATGCACGCCGCGTCGAACTTCGTCCGGCTGCTGGAGGCGGCGGCGGCCGGCGCCGCGCGGATCTTCCGGAGCCCGGCGGCGGTGGTCGCCGAGACCTTCGACGGGGACTGCCTGGCCGGGGTGGCCGCCGGGCCGGACGCGACGCCGACGGTCGTGCCGTGGGCGGTGGACGACACCGGGGTGCCGATCGGGACCACCGTCCGGATCGACGAACCGGGCAACTGGACGCTGGCCGACTGGCCGGCCGGCGACACGGTCACCGTCGCCGCCGCCCGGCTGCGCGAGGACCGGGCCCCGCTCTACGTGGTGGTGCCGACCGCGACCCAGACCGTCCGTACGCCGGTGCTGGTGCAGCTCGCCCAGGCCATCGCCTCGGCCGTGGAGGCGCAGCGCTCCTTCGACGAGGAGCACCGGATCGCGGTGACCCTCCAGCGCAGTCTGTTGACCCGCCGGCTGCCCGAGATCGCCGGCCTCGACCTGGCCGTGCGGTACGAGCCGGCCAGCGCCCAGACCGAGGTGGGCGGCGACTTCTACGAGCTGGTGATGCTCGACGGGCACCTCCTCGTCGCGGTCGGCGACGTGGCCGGCCACTCGCTGCACGCCGCCACCGTGATGGCCGAGCTGCGGCACGCGGTCCGGGCGTACGCGGTGGAGGGGCACCAGCCGGGGGTGATCCTGGACCGGGTCAACGAGCTGATGCGCACCCTGCTCCCCAACGAGCAGGCCACCCTCTGCCTGCTGCTGCTGCACCCCGGCAGCGGGCTGGTCCGGCTGGCCAGCGCCGGGCACCTGCCGGCCCTGATCAGCCGGGACGGTCGGGTGGAGTTCGTGCAGCACTCCGCCCCGCTGCTCGGGGTCCGCGCGCCCCGCCCGCCCGACCTGGAGTTCGTGCTGCCGGCCGGGGCCACCCTGGTGCTCTACACCGACGGGCTGATCGAGCGCCGGGACGCCACCATCGACGACGGGCTGGCCGCGCTGGGCCGGGTCGCCACCCGGGTGGACGACAACCTGGACCAGTTCTGCCAGCGGCTGCTGGTCGAGTTGGCGCCGCCGGAGATCCAGGACGACGTCGCGGTGGTCGCCGTCCGCCGTCGCTGAACCCGCCGGTCACTCGTCGCGGGACGGGACCAGCGAGCGGGCGTACGCGGCGGGCGAGACACCGGTCACCGAGGTGAACTCGCGGACCAGGTGGGCCTGGTCGGCGTACCCCAGGTCGGCGGCGACCCGCGCCCAGTCCAGCGGCCCGGCGGCGGCCTGTTCGATCGCCTCCTGGAGCCGGTACCGCCGGATCACCCACTTCGGGCCGACCCCGACGTGGTCCAGGAAGAGCCGTTGGAGCCGCCGGGTGGAGACGGCGTGCCGCCGGGCGAAGTCGTCCACCCGCCGGATGCTCCGGTCGGCGCGGATCTCCTCGACCAGCGTGGTGGCCTCGGCGGAGAGCGGGTCGGGTTCCGGTGCCCAGGCGGTGAGCAGCTCGTCCATCCGGCGGCACCGGTCGTCGTCGGTGCCCGGGCAGATCCGGCCGGCGGCGAACGGCTCGGCGGGCGTCGTGCCGGTGGGCGGCGGTCCGGCGGCCAGCGGGTGGCGCCGCCCGGTCAGCTCGGCCACCGACCGGCGCCAGAAGGGGCGGAAGCCGCCCGGGCGGAACTGCACCCCGGTGACCCGGCCGACGCCGTGCAGCGTGACGGTGAACAGGCCGGTGCCGACGCCGGCGATCTCGCCGGTCTCCGGGCTGCCGTGCTGCGCCTGGAACACCACGTTGACCGCCGGGTGCGGCACCACCCGCTGCTCGAAGGGCTCGGTCAGCTCCCAGTCGATCAGCCAGTAGTGCTCGACGTACGGGCCCAGCGCGGGGGCGGGCAGCCGGCGGCGGAATCGGACCTGCCGCAGCAGTCGGCCGGGGTCGAGGATGCCCCGGCTGTCCCGCCGCGGTTCGTGTCGCATTTCTTCAAGACCACCTTCATACGCTGGCCCTATGACCACGAAGACTAGTGAGCTGATGGCCGTCGCGGCGCCCCGGACGGTGGCGGTGGTCCGCGGCGTCTCCGACGACCAGCTCGACCTGCCCACTCCGTGCCCCGAGTACTCGGTGCGCGACCTGCTGAACCACGTCTACGCGGTGGTGGTCAACTTCCAGACGCTGGCCCGGCGGCAGGAGGTGGACTGGTCGGGCAAGACCGACCACCTCACCGAGGGCTGGCGCGACCGCTTCGCGGCCGAGACCGTACGCCTGGTCGAGGCGTGGTCCGACCCGGCGGCGCTGGACGGCGTCTCGCCCGGGATGGGGCTGCCGCAGGAGACGGTCGGCGAGATGGCGTTGATCGACCTCACCGTGCACGGCTGGGACCTGGCCCGGGCCACCGGCCAGCGGCTGGAGGTGGACTCGGCGGTGCTCGAGGCGGGCCACGGCTTCATGGAGAAGATGGGCGAGACCGGCCAGCAGATGGGTGCCTTCGGCGCGCCCGTCCCCACCACGCCGGACGCCACCCCGCTGGACCGGTTGCTCGGCCGGACCGGGCGCGATCCCGGCTGGACCCCCTGAACCGTCCCGGCCCGCGCGCACCACGCCGCGCGGGCCACTCTTGACACCGCTATTCGCTGAGCGAATAGTGGCGGGGTGTCCACTCAGCACGTCCTGCTCGGGCTGCTCGCGAACGGTGCCCGGCACGGCTACGAACTGAAGCGCGCCCACGACGAGCGCCTGCCCCGGGCCCGGCCGCTCGCCTTCGGGCAGGTCTACGCCACCCTCGCCCGGCTCCAGCGGGACGGCCTGGTGGTCCCGGCCGGGCAGGAGCGCGAGGGCGGCCCGGACCGCACCGCGTACGCGCTCACCGAGGGCGGACGGGCCGCACTCGACCGGTGGCTCGCCACCGTCGAGCCGCCGATGCCGTACGTGGCGAGCACCCTCTTCGCGAAGGTGGTGGTCGCGCTGCTGGTCGCCGACGTCGACCGGGCCCGCGCCTACCTGATCGCCCAGCGCCGGGCGCACACCGAGCGGCTGCGCGAGCTCACCGCCGTGAAGACCGCCCCCTCGGCCGGCCTGGACGACGTGATCGCGGCCGACTTCGCCATCGCCCATCTCGACGCCGACCTCCGGTGGCTGCACACCACCCTGGACCGCGTCGCCGACTGGCACCGGGAGGTGCACGCGTGACGTATCTGGAGGCCCGCGGCGTGGTCCGCGCGTACGGCAGGACCCCCGCCCTGCGGGGCGTGACGCTCGACGTGGCGGAGGGGGAGATCGTCGCCGTCACCGGGCCGAGCGGCTGTGGCAAGTCCACCCTGCTGCACTGCCTCGCCGGCATCCTGCGCCCCGACGCCGGCCAGGTCACCTGGCGCGGCGAGCGGATCGACCTGTGGTCGGAGGCGGCCCGGTCCCGGCTGCGCCGCACCGAGTTCGGAGTGCTCTTCCAGTTCGGCCAGTTGGTCGCCGAGCTGACCGCGGCGGAGAACGTCGCCCTGCCGCTGCTGCTCGGCGGGGCCGGGCGGCGGGAGGCCCGGACGGCCGCGCTGACCTGGCTGGAGCGGCTGGGCGTGGCCGAGGTCGCCGGCGTCCGGCCGGGCGAGATGTCCGGTGGGCAGCAGCAGCGCTGTGCCACCGCCCGTGCTTTGGTCACCGAGCCCCGGGTGCTCTTCGCCGACGAGCCGACCGGCGCGCTGGACACGCTCAGCGGCGAGCAGGTGCTCACCCAACTGGTCCGGCTCGCCCGCGAGCAGCGCACCACCGTCGTGCTGGTCACCCACGAGCCCCGGATCGCCGGGTACGCCGACCGCGAGGTGACGCTCCGCGACGGGATGGTGGACCACTCGGGCCTCGGTCTCGACGCGCCGGTGCCGGGCGGCCACCGGTGAGGCCGGGCACCTTGCTCCGGCTCGCCGTGGCCGGCACCCGGACCGACACCGCCCGGGTCGTGCTGACCGGGCTGAGCGTGGCCCTGGCCACGCTCGCCGGGTTGGCCGCGCTGACCGTGCTGGCCGTCGTCAAGCCGCCCGGGGACGCCTGGACCGAGTCCGCCCAGTACACCAACGCCCTGCTGCGCGAGCCGGGCCTGCGCCCCGGGGTCGCGTTCGCGCTGCTGCTGCTCTGCGTCCCGGTGCTCGGGCTGGCCGGGCAGTGTGCCCGGCTCGGCGCGCCGAGCCGGGACCGCCGGCTGGCCGCGCTGCGATTGGCCGGGGCCACCCCGGGCGAGGTCACCCGGATCGCCGCCGCCGAGACCGGGCTGGCCAGCTTGCTCGGTACCCTGACCGGCCTCGCCCTCTACCAGGCTGGCCACCGGTTGCTGCACCGGCCGGACGCCGACGGACGGCTGCCGCTGCCCACTGACGTGCACGTTGCGTGGCCCGCCGTCGCCGCAGTGGTGGCCGGGCTACCCCTGGTGGCCAGCCTGGTCAGCGCGCTGCTGCTGCGCCGGGTCACCACCACCCCGTTCGGCATGGTCCGCCGAGTCCGCACCCGGGCCCCCTGGCCGTGGCCGGGCCTGCTGATCCTGGTCGGGCTCGCCCTGTACGCCGCCTACCGACCGGTGGCCCTCTGGTACGACCAGCGACACGAAGAGCCCCCGCTGTGGCTGCTGCCTACGCTGCTGATCGTCGGGAGCCTGGCCGCCGTGATCGGGGTGGTTGCCGGCACCGGCTGGATCTCGCACACCACCGGCCGCCTGCTGCACCGGTACGCCCGCCGCCCCGCCGCGCTCCTCGCCGCGCGCCGGCTGACGGCCGACCCGTGGGCGGGCAGCCGCACGTTCGCCGCGCTGCTCGCCGCGCTCATCTTCGGCGCGGGCGCCGCGGGCATCCGAGCCGACTTCCTGGCCACCATGGAGTTGAACCGCCGCATCGGCGCCGGGATGGCCGCCCCGGACTCCTTCTACCTCGGTGCGATGGACCTCGTCGACCTGGCCGTCTCGGTGGCGATGGCGATCGCGGCGGGCGGGCTGCTGGTCGCGGTCGTGGAGGGGATCACCGCGCGCCGGCGGGCGTACGCGGCGCTGGTGGCGACCGGGGTGCCCCGGGGGACGATCGGCCGTTCCCTGCTCTGGCAGTCCCTCGCCCCGGCGATGCCCGCGATCGCCCTCGCGCTGACCGTCGGCTACCTGCTGGTCCGAGGCGTGCTCCGCCCGCCCAGCGGCGGTGGCTATACGCAGGAGATCTGCGACGCGGGGGAGCAGCTCTGCGGAGACCCGGCCACCCGGGTTCAGTACGTCCGGATCGAGTCGGTGCCGAACGTGACCGTGACCCCGCACGTACCGTGGGAGCAGCTCGCCTGGTTCGCGGCCGGTGGCCTGGCCGCGGTGCTGGTGACGGTCGGCGTCGGCCTGCTCTTCCTGCACGCCAGCACGACGGTCGAGGAGCTGCGGACGACCTGATGTGACGCGGCCTCCGTCACGGACGCTGTAGGGTCCGGAAGGTCCACCTGCGGGCCTCCCGGGCCCGGCCGCACCGGCCGGCGCGGAGCGGAACAGCGAAAGAGCAGCAGCATGCAGAACCAGCCCGGTGGTGCGTCGCCGGTGTTCGTCGACCGGACCGGGCGGCGTCGCCGGCTCACCGTGATCGTCGGTACGGCGATGGGCCTCGGCCTGCTGACCAGCCTCGGCCTGATCCTCGCCGGGCTCTTCTTCGACTCCTCGGTGCCGATCCCCGGCTGGTCGGAGACGAAGGCCCGGCCGCCGATCGAGGCCGGGGTCGACGCTCCGACGAACCCGCAGGGGGGGACCAGCCCGAGCCCCCGGCCCGTGCCGGCGACCGGCACCACCGCGCCCGGGCGGTCGTCCGCCCCCAGCCCCGGCGGCGCGACCACCACCACGTCGGCTCCGCAGCCGGCCAGCAGCAGGCCGGGCCAGGGCGACGAGCACCGCAGCACCGCCAAGCCGAGCCGGACCCCGGGCAAGCCCTGACGATGGCGAGACACGTCGCCCGTCGCGACCCCCGGGCCCACTGGTTCCTCCTGCTGCTGGGCCTGTTCGTCCTGCTCGCGGCGTTGAGTTTCAACGGCCTGGTCACCAACGTCGGCGGCGGCTCCGGCCCGTCCGACGCGCCCGCCGCGCCCGCCCCCCGGCAGGTCACCACCGGCGGCCCGGTGCTGCGGCTGGACGGCCCGACGCCGGTCACCCGGCGGCTGCCGGCGCGCACCCTGGCGCTGACCTTCGACGACGGGCCGGACCCGCGCTGGACCCCGCAGATCCTCGACGTGCTGCGCCGGCACCACGCCCACGCCACGTTCTTCGTGGTCGGCGCCCGGGTGGACGAGCATCCCGAGCTGGTCCGGCGGATCCTGGCCGAGGGGCACGAGATCGGCTCGCACACCTTCACCCACGTGGACCTCGGCGCGGCGCCGGCCTGGCGGGCCGGGGCCGAGCTCTCCTGGACGCGGAACGCGATCGCCGGAGCGACCGGGCGCGAGGTGACGCTGCTCCGGCTCCCCTTCTCGTCGATCACGACCTCCCTGAGCCAGCCGGAGTACCGGGCGATGCGGGACGCCGCCGGCAGCGGCCACGTGGCGGTGCTGGCCGACCGGGACGCCAGAGACTGGCAGCGGCCCGGGGTGCCGGCCATCGTCCGGGCCGCCACGCCGCAGGGCGGCGCCGGCGCGGTGGTGCTCATGCACGACGGCGGCGGGGACCGCAGCCAGACCGTGGCCGCCCTGGACCAACTGCTGCCCCGGCTGGCTGGGCAGGGTTACCGGTTCACCACCGTGTCGGAGGGGATCGGCGCGCCCGCGTCGATGCTGCCCGCCGGCGCCGGAGCCCGGCTGAGCGGGACCGCGCTGCGCTGGGCGCAGACCGGTGCCGGCTGGCTGACCTCGGCGATGAACCTGCTGCTCGCGGTGGCCCTGGTGCTCGGCGTGGCCCGGCTCGCGGTGCAGGTGCTCTGCGCCCGGCTGCACCTTCGCCGGGTCCGCCGGCCCCGACGTCGCCTGCCCGAGGTGACCGCGCCGGTCTCGGTGATCGTGCCGGCGTACAACGAGGCCGCGAACATCGCCGCCACCGTTCGGTCTCTGGTCGCCAGCGCGTACCCGACGCTGGAAGTGATCGTGGTGGACGACGGTTCGACCGACGGGACCGCCGACATCGTCGAGCGGATGCGGCTGCGCGGGGTACGCGTCATCCGGCAGGCCAACGCCGGCAAGCCCGCCGCGCTGAACACCGGCATCCGGGCCGCCCGCGCTGACCTGCTGGTGCTGGTCGACGGGGACACCGTCTTCCAGCCGGACACCGTCCACCGGCTGGTCCAGGGCTTCGCCGATCGGACCGTCGGCGCGATCAGCGGCAACACCAAGGTCGCCAACCGGCGTCGGCTGCTCGGCCGCTGGCAGCACCTGGAGTACGTGATCGGCTTCAACCTCGACCGCCGGATGTACGACGTGCTGGAGTGCATGCCGACCATCCCCGGCGCGATCGGGGCGTTCCGCCGGGAGGTGCTGCTCGCCGTCGGCGGGGTCCCCGCCGACACCCTCGCCGAGGACACCGACCTGACCATGCAGGTGCTCCGGGCCGGCTGGCGGGTGGTGTACGAGGAGGGCGCGATCGCCTGGACCGAGGCGCCGTCGTCGCTGCGTCAGCTCTGGCGGCAGCGCTACCGCTGGTGCTACGGCACCATGCAGGCGATGTGGAAGCACCGGCACGCACTGCACGAGCGGGGGGCCGGCGGGAAGCTCGGCCGGCGGGGCCTGCCGTACCTGACCGTCTTCCAGATCGTGCTGCCGCTGGTCGCGCCGGCGGTCGACGTCTTCGCCCTCTACGGGCTGCTCTTCCTGCCCTGGTCCAAGCTGGCGCTGGCCTGGGCGGCGTTGCTCCTGCTGCAGGGCTGCACCGCCGCGTACGCGCTGCGGCTGGACCGGGAACGGTTCGGCCCGTTGTGGGCGCTGCCGTTCCAGCAGCTCGTCTACCGGCAGGTGATGTATCTGGTGGTGGTGCAGTCGGTGGTCACCGCCGTGGTCGGCAGCCGGCTGCGCTGGCAGCGGATGGTCCGGACCGGCGACGCGGCCGCCCTGGTGCACGGCGGGGCCCCCTCTTAACTCTGCGGGTAGCGGCAGGGCCCCCTCTTGACATCGCACATTCGGTCAGCGGCCGCCGAAGAGGCCGGCGGACCACGCGACGGCCAGGCCGATCACCGCCGAGCAGCAGCAGACCAGCAGGGCGGCGGCGACCACCGCGAGGATCACCCAGGTCGGCCCGCGCCGGGCCGCGGCCGGTCCCGATTCCGTCCCGGGTACGTCCGCCCCGGTCGGCTGCTCGTCGTCCGCGCTCACCCGGGGCAGTCTAGGTGCCTCGGCCCGGGACGGCCGGTGTTCCCGTCGCGGGGCAGGATGGGGCGATGGAGCTGGTTTCGATCGCCGACATCCGGGTCGCCGCCGACGACGTGGCCGGGACGGTGGTGCGTACCCCGTTGCTGCCGACGCTTTGGGACGACGAGCTGTGCCTCAAGCCGGAGTGCCTGCAACCGGTGGGGTCGTTCAAGCTGCGCGGGGCGACCCACGCGGTGGCCCGGCTCGACCCGGCCGCCCGGTCCCGGGGCGTGGTGACCCACTCCTCGGGCAACCACGGGCAGGCGCTGGCGTACGCGGCCCGGGCGTTCGGCGTGCCGTGCACGGTGGTCGTTCCTGCAGGCGCACCGCAGGTCAAGGTGGACCGGATCCGGGCGCTCGGCGCCGAGGTGCGGCTCGTCCCGCCGGCCCGCCGGCTGATCGAGGCGGAGCGGATCGTGGCCGACACCGGAGCCGCCCTGGTACCGCCCTTCGACCATCCGCGGATCATCGCCGGGCAGGGCACCATCGGGCTGGAGATCGTCGCCGACCTGCCCGAGGTGGACGTGGTGCTGGTGCCGGTGGGCGGCGGCGGGCTCTCCTCGGGCGTGGCCACGGCGGTGAAGGCGCTGCGCCCGTCGGCCGCCGTGATCGGGGTGGAGCCGGAGCTGGCCGCCGACGCGCGTGACTCCCTGGCCGCCGGTGAGGTGGTGGTGTGGGACGTGGAGCAGACCTACCGGACCAGCGCGGACGGGCTGCGCACCAACCTGTCCGCGCTGACCCTCGCCCACCTGCGGGAGCGGCTCGACGGCATCGTCACGGTCACCGAGGAGGAGATCGGTGCGGCACTGGGCCGGCTGGTCCGGGAGGCTCGGCTGGTGGTCGAGCCGAGCGGCGCGGTCGCGCTGGCGGCCCGGTTGTTCCACCGCGACGAGCTGCCGGCGGGACGCACGGTGGCCGTGGTCACCGGCGGCAACGTCGACCCCGCGGTGCTGTCGGTTGCGCTCGGCTCCGCGCGTTAGGAGGGGACCCCTCCTAACGCGCGAAGGCGTTAACAGGGGGCCCCTCCTTGCAGCTCAGGCGCGGCCGAGGCGGTCCAGGATCCAGGCGTTGATGAACGCCTCCTCGCGCCAGGCGTCGTACCGGCCGCTGGGGCCGCCGTGCCCGGCGCCCATCTCGGTCTTGAGCAGGTAGTCGCCGGCGGGCGAGACGGCCCGCAGCCGGGCGATCCACTTGGCCGGCTCGTGGTAGAGCACCCGGGTGTCGTTCAGGCTGGTCACCGCGAGGATGGCCGGGTAGTCGACGGCCGCCACGTTCTCGTACGGGGTGTACGACTTCATGTACGCGTACACCTCGGGGTCGTCGAGCGGGTTGCCCCACTCCTCCCACTCGGTGACGGTGAGCGGCAGGGACGGGTCGAGGATCGAGGTGAGCGCGTCCACGAAGGGCACCTGCGCGACGATCCCGGTGAAGGCGTCCGGGGCCAGGTTGGCCACCGCGCCCATCAGCAGGCCGCCGGCCGACGCGCCCCGGGCGACGAGCCGGTCGCCGGCCGTCCAGCCGGCCTTGACCAGGTGCCGGGCGCAGGCCACGAAGTCGGTGAAGGTGTTCTTCTTGGCCAGCAACTTGCCCTCGTCGTACCAGCGCCGGCCCAGTTCACCGCCGCCGCGGATGTGCGCGACGGTGAAGATGACGCCCCGGTCGAGCAGGCTGAGCCGGGCGATGGAGAACCACGGGTCCATGCTCGCCTCGTACGACCCGTAGCCGTAGACGACGGCGGGGGCGGAGCCGTCGCGCGGGGTGCCCGTGCGGCAGACCAGCGAGATCGGCACCCGGGTGCCGTCGTCGGCGAGCGCCCAGTCCCGGTGCTGCTCGTAGTCGGCCGGGTCGTACGGCCGCCCGTCCGGCCCGGGGCGGACCGGCTTCTGCTTGCGCAGCACCATCTGCCGAGTGACCA
Source organism: Micromonospora sp. NPDC005806 (assembly GCF_042871425.1). Taxonomy (NCBI): domain Bacteria; kingdom Bacillati; phylum Actinomycetota; class Actinomycetes; order Micromonosporales; family Micromonosporaceae; genus Micromonospora; species Micromonospora sp. NPDC005806. Next base: position 27,432 of record NZ_JBIAIL010000015.1, read on the forward strand.
GGTCGTAGTCGTAGACCGAGTCGGGGGTGACCAGCGAGGTGTAGCGGAGCCGCACCTCGGTGGTGCGGTACTCCGGGTTGGCGTCCAGCCCGACGCTGTAGAGCGGCTCGGGGAAGTCGATGTCGTACGCGTCGCCGCCGCCGACCGGCAGCACCCGCAGCCCGGTCAGCCCGTTGCTGCGCAGCGAGACGACCAGGTGGTTCTGGAACGCGTCGACGGCCTCCAGCCGGGTGCCGGGGGTGTGCGGGATCAGCGGCGTCCAGTCGCCCGGCGTGTCCGCCGAGGTGAACGCCAGCGCGAAGTCCTCGGCCCCGTCGTTGTGCAGGATCAGGAACCGGTGCCCGTGGTGCTCCACCGCGTACTCGACGCCCTGCCGGCGGGGCGCCACGATCGCCGGTTCGCCGGTGGGGTTGGCCGCCGGGATGACCCGTACCTCGCTGGTGATCTTGCTGTGGATGTCGATGACCACGAAGCGTTCGGACCGGGTCAGCTCGACGCCCACCCAGAACCGCTCGTCGTCCTCCTGGTGGACCACCACGTCCTCGCTCGACGGGGTGCCCACGGTGTGCCGCCACACCCGGTTGGGTCGCCACGCGTCGTCGACGGTGACGTAGAACAGTGTCGAGGCGTCGCTGGACCAGGCGGTGCCGTAGAAGGTGTCCGGGATCTCGTCGGGCAGCACCTCGCCGGTGCTCAGGTCCTTGACCCGCAGGGTGAACCGCTCGTCCCCGGCGAAGTCCGTCGAGTACGCCAGCCAGCGCCCGTCGGGGCTGACGTCGAACGCGCCGAGGGCGAAGAAGTCGTGCCCCTCGGCGAGCAGGTTTCCGTCGAGCAGCACCTCCTCGCCGTCCAGCGGGGCGCCGTCGGCGCTGATCGGGGGCGCGGTCTCGCCGTCCCGGACGGCCCGGCGGCACTGCACGCCGTACTGCTGGCCCTCGACGGTGCGGGTGTAGTACCAGTACCCGTCCTTGCGGGTGGGCACCGACAGGTCGGTCTCCTGGGTGCGCCGGCGGGTCTCCTCGAACAGCTCGCCGCGCAGCGCCTCCAGGTGCGCGGTGCGCCCGTCGGTGTAGGCGTTCTCCGCGGTCAGATGGGCGATCGTCGCCGGGTCGTCCTTGGCGGCCAGCCAGGCGTACTCGTCGACGACGGTGTCGCCGTGGTGGGTGCGCTCGGTCGGGACGCGCTTGGCGACGGGTACCGGGGTCTCGGTGGTCACGGCGTCACGTTACCGGCCGGGACCCCGCCGCCGGGCGGGCGCGCCATCGGATTCCGGCGACTCGCCGACGGGTCTTTCGAACATGTGTACGATAACCGCCATGGCGGCTGCAGCGAGTTCCACCAACCGACCCGGAGCCCTCGAGATCACCCGGCGACTGGCGGAGATCTGCGGCCCGCCGTTCGCCCGCTTCGCCGGACCGGCCGACGAGGTGGCCGGCCGGACGGCCCGCTGGGTGGCGGTGCCGGGCGGTCCGCACGCCGCCGCCGAGGTGCTGCGGCTGGCCGCCGCGCACGACCTCACGGTGGTGCCGCGCGGCGCCGGCACCAAGATCGACTGGGGCGCCGCCCCGGAGCAGGTCGACATCCTGCTCGACACCGGCCGGCTCGCCGGGATCTGGCACGAACCGCAGGGCTCGGCGGTGGCCGAGGTCGGCGCGGGGACCCCGCTGCGGGCCGTGCAGGCGACCCTGGAACGCACCGGCCGGCGGCTGCCGATCGACGCGCCCTCCCCGGGGGCGACCCTGGGCGGGGTGCTCGCCGCCGACGAGGCCGGCCCGCTCCGGCTCCGGCACGGCACCCCGTGCGCCCAGCTCGTCGGTGTGCGCTACCTGGACGCCGACGGCGAGCTGGTCAGCCTGGGCGACGCCGGCACCGCGTTGCTGGGTCGGGCCGCCCCGGCGCCGCCCGCCGGCCCGGCGGACGGGGGTGCGGCGGCGCTCTTCGGCCGGGGTGAGCTGCCGGGGCTGGACGTGGCCCGGCTGCTCTGCGGCTCGCAGGGCGGCCTGGGGGTGCTGGTCTCGGCCACCATGCAGGTGCAGGCCGTGCCGGCCGGCCGGGTCTGGGTGTCCCGGCCGGTCTGGACCCCGCTGGAGGTGCACGACCTGGTCCGGGCGGTGCTCGCCGCCCGCCTGTACCCGTCGGCCGTCGAACTTGACCTGCCCGTGCCGGTGTCGCTGCCGCGCCGGCGGGTCCACCCGTCGCACCCCTCGGTCGTCGGCCGGCCCGACCATCCGGCCGTGACCGGGCGATCGACCCGGCCGGCTGCGGCGGGCAGCCTGGTGGTGCTGCTGGAGGGCGGCCCGGCGGACGTCGCGGAACGGGCGGACCAAGTGGTCGCGGTGCTCGGCGGCGAGGCGGTCGCCAGCCATTCGGCGCCGGAGTGGTGGGGGCACTACCCGTTCGGTCCCGGTGACACCGCGCTGCGGATCGAGGTGCCCATCAACGACCTGCACGCGGCGGTCTACGCGTTGCGGGACGCGGCCGGCGCCGTGGTGCCCGTCCGGGGGTCCGCCGGGGTGGGCACGGTGCACGCCGCGCTGTCCGGCTCGATGCCGCCGGAGCGGGTGGCGTCGATCCTGGCGGCGGTGCGGGGGGTGCTCGTGGCGCGGCAGGGCCGGTGCGTGGTGGTCTCCGCTCCCGCCCCGGTCCGCCGGGCCGTCGACCTCTGGGGCGAGCTGCCCATCCTGCCCCGCCTCCGCACGGCGAAGGCCCACCTCGACCCCCACCACCGCCTGGCTCCCGGCCGTCTCCCCGGCGGCCTCTGACCCCGCCCTGCCAGCGGTGCGGGAAGGCCGGTCAGAGGGCGTCGTTGCGGAGGACGAGGACGGCGATGTCGTCCCGGGGTGGTTCGACGGAGAAGCCGATCGCCGTGGCGCGGAGTCGGGCCGCGATCACGTCGGCGGAGTAGCCGGCGAGCGGGGCGGCCGACTCGCGCAGCCGTTCGACGCCGAAGAGTTCCCGCCCGCGCCGCCGCTCGGTGACCCCGTCGGTGTAAAAGATCAGCGTGTCGCCGGGCCTGAGCGTGATGTCGGCCGTGGGGGTGGCGATCGAGTCGAGCAGCCCGAGCGCCGTGCCGCCGGTGCCGACGAAGGCAGCCCCGCCGCCGGAGTGCAGCAGCACCGGACGATCGTGCCCGGCCAGGTGCAGGGCGACGTCGAGCTGCCGGCCCTCGCCCGGCCCGACCGCCGCCATCGCCAGCGTGCAGTACCGGCCGCCACCCCGCTCGACCAGCGTCTCGTTCAGCCGGCCCAGCACCTCCGGCAGCGGCTTGCCGTCGCCGACCAGCACCCGGATCACGTCCCGTACCAGGCCGGTCACCGCCGCCGCCTGCACGCCCTTGCCGGAGACGTCGCCGATGACCACCAGCCAGCGGCCGTCGGCCAGCGGCACCACGTCGTAGAAGTCGCCGCCGACCTCGGCGTCGTCGCCGGTCGGGACGTACTCGGCGCCGAAGCCCATGCCCTCCACCACGGGCAGGACCGGGGGCAGCAGCGACTGCTGGAGGGTCTGCGCGACCCGGCGGCGCTCGGCGTGGATGCGGGCGTTCTCGATGGCGAGGGCGGCCCGCCGGGCCACGTCCTCCAGCACCGAGACCTCGTCCGGGTCGTGTCGGTGCCGCTGGTGGCGGCCGACCGCCAGGGTGCCGAGCCGCTGCCCGCGCGCGATCAGGGGTACGGCGAAGCCCTCCATCGGCCCGCTCAGCGGCACCTGCGACGCGCTCCGGGACGCCTCCCTCAGCCGGGCCTGGACCGAGTCCGGCCCGGTCTCGTTGAGCACCCGGTGCAGCTGCGGCAGCACCGCCTCGTCGGCGTGGCTGGACGCGGCGAGCCGGAGCCGGCCCCACTCGTCGGTGGTGTGCACCGCGCACCACTGGCCCAGCCGGGGCACCACGAGCTGCGGGATGAGCGCCATGGTCAGCTCGACGTCGAGGGACTGGGCGAGCAGTTCGCTCGCCTCGGCGAGGAAGGTCAGCCAGGCCGATCGCCGGATGTCCGCCCGGCGCAGCCGGTCGTTCTCCAAGTGCAGCGAGAGCCGCTCGGCGGCCAGCACGGCCAGCGGCCGGGCGTACGCCGAGGGCGCCGCGTCCAGCTCCAGCTCGCCGGCGTACGGGCGGTGCACGGCGAGCGGCACCCGGAGCAGGTCGTGACCCTCCCGGGGCTGCCGGCCGTACCGGGCGAGCAGCTGGGCGCCCTGCCCGTCGCCCCGGTCCAGCCGGATCACCCCGCCGGCCGCGCCGACCATCTCGGCGAGCCGGGTGAGCAGCCCGGCGGCGAATTCCGGCAGCGGGTCGTCCCCGTACGGGTCGGGGCTGATCTGCATCAGCTCGCTCATCGCGGCGGCGCTCGGGGCGCTCTCCCCGGGGTTGGCCGGAGCGGCGACCGCCGTGCGGGTCTCGGCCGCGACCGGCCGGGCGGACGGCGCCGCGTCGGGCCGGTCGAGCCGGAACCAGACGCCCTTCCCGGTGGGCAGGTAGGTGGTGCCCCACCGGCTGGCGAAGTGGTCCACCAGCAGCAGCCCGCGCCCGCGCTCGGCCACCTCCGTGATGTCCGAGGCGACGTTGCGGACGCCGACCACCAGCTCCTCCACCGGCCCGGACGCGAAGTCGGTGACCGTCACGGTCATACCCGTTCCGTCCGCTTCGACCTCGATGTCCAGCTCAGTACGCGCGTGCTCGACGGCGTTGGTGGTGAGTTCCGTGGTGAGCAGCAGGGCCTCGTTGAGCAGCTCGTCCAGTTCCGCCTCGGCGAGGACGGACCGGACCAGCGCGCGGGCCGCGGCGGGCGTACGTCGGTCCGCGGGGAGCCGGACCCGCCGGACGTGCTCGTCCGAGCCGCCGTTCATCGCCGGCTCCGCCTCCGCTGACACCTTCGTATCCTCTACTGCCGCCACCTCGGGTGCCAACCCGCTACCCAAACGTGTGCCCCGGGTGAGGCCGTGACGACGCGTGCGCGTGGCGTGGTCGCAGTGGTCGTCGCCTCGACGCGACGCGGGCAGAATGATGGGATGGCCGCGTGTCGGCACGAGCCGGTTGGCCCCGAGCTGAGCGAGGAATGATGACCACGGCGAAACAGTCGGTAGCCGCGGACGACCACGAGGTGCTCCTCGGCGAGCTGGTGGAGGCGCTGCGGCGGGTGGGCCGCGGCGACCTCCGGGTCCGGCTGCCGAGACGGGCCGGGCTGGCCGGTCAGGTGGCCGACGCCTTCAACGACGTGGCGTCGCTCCAGGAGCGGCAGCACCACGACCTGCGCCGGATCAGCCGGGTCGTCGGCCGGGACGGCCGGCTCACCGAGCGCCTCGACGACGAGGGCCTGGACGGCTCGTGGGCGGAGGGGCAGCGGGCGGTCAACTCGCTGATCGACGACCTGGGCCGCCCGACCACCGAGATCGCCCGGGTCATCGTGGCGGTGGCCGACGGCGACCTGTCCCAGCACATGGCGCTGGAGATCGACGGCCGCCCGCTGCGGGGTGAGTACCTGCGCATCGGCCGCACGGTCAACACGATGGTGGACCAGCTCTCGTCCTTCTCCAACGAGGTGACCCGGGTGGCCCGCGAGGTGGGCACCGAGGGCAAGCTCGGCGGCCAGGCCGACGTGCGCGGCGTCGCCGGCACCTGGAAGGACCTCACCGACTCGGTGAACACCATGGCGTCGAACCTGACCGGCCAGGTGCGGTCGATCTCCCAGGTGGCGACCGCGGTGGCCAAGGGTGATCTGTCGCAGAAGATCACGGTCGGCGCGAGCGGCGAGGTCGCCGAGCTGGCCGACACCATGAACTCGCTCACCGACACCCTGCGGCTCTTCGCCGAGCAGGTGACCCGGGTGGCCCGCGAGGTGGGCACCGAGGGCAAGCTCGGCGGCCAGGCCGACGTGCCGAACGTCGCCGGCACCTGGAAGGACCTGACCGACAGCGTGAACTCGATGGCGTCGAACCTGACGTCGCAGGTGCGCAACATCGCCCAGGTCTCCACCGCGGTGGCCCGGGGCGACCTGTCGCAGAAGATCACGGTGGCCGCCCAGGGCGAGATCCTGGAGCTCAAGGACACCGTGAACACGATGGTGGACCAGCTCTCGTCGTTCGCCGACGAGGTGACCCGGGTGGCCCGTGAGGTGGGCATCGAGGGCAAGCTGGGCGGCCAGGCCCAGGTGCGCGGCGTCTCCGGCACCTGGCGCGACCTCACCGAGAACGTCAACCAGCTCGCCGGCAACCTGACCAGCCAGGTGCGGAACATCTCGCAGGTCTCCACGGCGGTGGCGAAGGGTGACCTGTCGCAGAAGATCACCGTGGACGCGCAGGGCGAGATCCTGGAGCTGAAGAACACCGTGAACACCATGGTGGACCAGCTCTCGTCGTTCGCGGACGAGGTGACCCGGGTGGCCCGTGAGGTGGGTACCGAGGGCAAGCTGGGCGGTCAGGCCCAGGTGAAGGGGGTCTCCGGCACCTGGCGGGACCTGACCGACAACGTGAACTCGATGGCGTCGAACCTGACGTCGCAGGTGCGCAACATCGCCTCGGTGACCACCGCGGTCGCTAAGGGTGATCTGTCGCAGAAGATCACCGTGGACGCCCGGGGCGAGATCCTGGAACTGAAGTCCACCGTGAACACGATGGTGGACCAGCTCTCGTCGTTCGCCGACGAGGTGACCCGGGTGGCCCGTGAGGTGGGTACCGAGGGCAAGCTCGGCGGTCAGGCCCAGGTACGCGGGGTCGCCGGCACCTGGCGGGACCTGACCGACAACGTGAACTCGATGGCGTCGAACCTCACCGCCCAGGTGCGGAACATCGCCCAGGTCTCCACCGCGGTCGCGAAGGGTGATCTGTCGCAGAAGATCACCGTGGACGCCCGGGGCGAGATCCTGGAACTGAAGTCCACCGTGAACACGATGGTGGACCAGCTCTCGTCGTTCGCCGACGAGGTGACCCGGGTGGCCCGTGAGGTGGGTACCGAGGGCAAGCTCGGCGGTCAGGCCCAGGTGAAGGGCGTCTCGGGGACGTGGCGGGACCTGACCGACAACGTGAACTCGATGGCGTCGAACCTGACGTCGCAGGTGCGGAACATCGCCTCGGTCACCACGGCGGTGGCGACGGGTGACCTGTCGCAGAAGATCACGGTGGACGCGCAGGGCGAGATCCTCGAGCTGAAGTCCACGGTCAACACGATGGTGGACCAGCTCTCGTCGTTCGCCGACGAGGTGACCCGGGTGGCCCGTGAGGTGGGTACCGAGGGCAAGCTGGGCGGTCAGGCCCAGGTGAAGGGCGTCTCCGGCACCTGGCGCGACCTCACCGAGAACGTCAACCAGCTCGCCTCGACCCTCACCACCCAGCTCCGGGCCATCGCCCAGGTCTCCACCTCGGTGACCCGCGGCGACCTGACCCAGCGGATCGCGGTCAAGGCCCAGGGCGAGGTCGCCGAGCTGAAGGACAACATCAACCAGATGATCGTCACCCTGCGGGAGACGACCAAGAAGAACGCCGAGCAGGGCTGGCTGGACTCCAACCTGGCCCGGATCGGTGGCCTGCTCCAGGGTCAGCGGGACCTCGGCGAGGTCTGTCGCATGATCATGATGGAGGTGACGCCGCTGGTCGACGCCCAGCTCGGCGCGTTCTTCCTGATGGACGGCTCCGAGGGGAGCATGCGGCTGCGGCTCACCGCCTCCTACGGCTACGTGGCGCGGGGGCACGACGTGACCTTCGGGCCTGGCGAGGGGCTGGTCGGGCAGGCCGCCCTCTCCCGGCGGACCATCCGGGTCAACACGCAGCCCGACGGGCGCCTGGTGCTGCGCTCCGGGCTGGCCGAGACGCCCCCCGCCGACCTGGTGGTGCTGCCCGTCCTCTTCGAGGGCGAGCTGCTCGGCGTGATCGAGTTCGCCGGGGTGACCACCTTCTCCGAGCTGCACCTGACGTTCCTGGAGCGGCTGGTCACCACGATCGGCATCGCGGTCAACACCATCCAGGCGAACCGGCGTACGGAGGAGCTGCTGGCCCAGTCGCAGCGGCTGGCGCTCGAACTCCAGGATCAGTCGGCGGAGCTCCAGCGCACCAATGCCGAGCTGGAGGACAAGGCGAAGCTGCTCTCCGAGCAGAAGGCGAGCATCGAGACGCAGAACCGGGAGATCGATCTGGCCCGGCTCGGCCTGGAGGAGAAGGCGCAGCAGCTCACCCGGGCCTCGGCGTACAAGTCGGAGTTCCTGGCGAACATGAGCCACGAGCTGCGTACGCCGTTGAACTCGCTGCTGCTGCTGTCCCGCCTGCTCGCGGAGAACCCGGAGCAGAACCTGACGCCGAAGCAGATCGAGTTCGCCCGCACCATCCACAGCGCCGGCTCGGACCTGCTCTCCCTGATCGACGACATCCTGGACCTGGCCAAGATCGAGGCGGGCCGGATGGACGTCGAGCCGACCGAGCTGCGGTTCTCCGAGCTCCGCGGCTACGTCGAGCAGGTGTTCGCCCCGCAGGCTGAGGAGAAGGGCCTCGACTTCCAGGTACGGATCAGCGAGGACCTGCCGCCCTCCCTGGTCACCGACGCCCAGCGGTTGCAGCAGATCCTGCGCAACCTGCTCTCCAACGCGGTGAAGTTCACCGATCACGGCGCGGTGACGCTACGGATCGCCCCGGCCCCCGAGAACGCGGTCTTCGACGTGCCGGCGCTGACCAACGCCCAGCGGGTCATCGCGTTCACGGTGATCGACACCGGCATCGGCGTCTCGGACGACAAGCTCTCGCTGATCTTCGAGGCGTTCCAGCAGGCCGACGGCACCACCAGCCGGCGGTACGGCGGCACCGGGCTCGGCCTGTCGATCAGCCGGGACCTGGCCCGCCTGCTCGGCGGCACCATCACCGTGTCGTCGGCGCCCGGGCAGGGGTCGACGTTCACCCTCTTCGTACCGGACGTGCTGGCGCCGGACGCGGTGGTGGCGCCGGCGCCGCCCTCGCCGAGCCGCGCGGGCCTGCCGTCGTCCCTGCTGATGCCGATGGAGCTGCCGCAGCCGGCGGAGACCCCGGCGGCCCGGCGGCTGGAGGGCGTGACCGTCCTGATCGTCGACGACGACGTCCGTAACGTGTTCGCCCTGACGTCCGCGTTGGAACTTCATGGGATGACCGTGTTGTACTCGGACAATGGGGCGGACGGCGTCCGCCAGTTGGCCGAGCATCCGGAGGTGGACATCGTGCTGATGGACGCGATGATGCCGGACCAGGACGGGTACGAGACGACCCGGCAGATCCGCCGCAACCACCGCTTCGTGGACCTGCCGATCGTCTTCCTGACCGCGAAGGCGATGCCCGGTGACCGGGAGTCGGCGATCGCGGCCGGGGGCAGCGACTACATCACCAAGCCGGTTGACCTGGACGAGCTGATCGAGATGATGGCGTCCTGGATCGGCCGGAGCCGAGGCGAGGAGACCCCGTGACCCAGACGGCCAAGGCGCTGCTGGTGGACGACCGGCGGGAGAACCTGATGGCCCTGGAGGCGATCCTCCAGGGGCTCCCGGTGCAGTCGGTCGCCGTGGAGAGCGGCGAGGCGGCGCTGAAGCAGCTCCTGGTGGACGACTTCGCGGTCATCCTGCTCGATGCCCAGATGCCCGACATGGACGGCTTCGAGACCGCCACCCACATCAAGCGGCGGGAGCGGACCCGGCACGTACCGATCATCTTCCTCACCGCGGCGGACAAGGACGCCCAGCTCGCCCTGCGCGGCTACGCGGTGGGTGCGGTCGACTACCTGACCAAGCCGTTCGATCCGTGGGTGCTGCGGGCCAAGGTGTCGGTCTTCGTCGAGCTGTGGGTGAAGACCCGGCAGCTCGCCGCCCAGTCGGACCTGGTGCGGGAGCGGGACCACCAGTGGCGGGTGCTCACCGACGCGGTGGACGAGGCGACGGCCCTGCTGCACGCCGACGACAGCCCGGAGGTTCGGGAGCGCGCGGTGGACATCCTGGAGCAGGCCCGCTGGGGCAACCCGGCCTGACCGCTCAGTCGGCCCGGTCGCCGTGCCCGGTCGCGGCACGCCGGGCCCGCCACCGTGCGCCGAGGGCATCGATCTCCTCCTGTACGAACAGGAAGAAGTCCCGCATCTCGGCCACCCGCTCGCCGGCCGGGGTGGTCCGCCCCTGCAGCGCGTCCACCCCGCCGTTGGCGATGTCGATGAAGTTCTTGTAGAGGCCGGTCTTGGTGATGGTGGCCTCGTACCAGGGGTTGTCCGGCATCCGGTAGCGGTCCCGCCGGGAGCCCTTGACCGGCTCGCGGACCAGCATGCCGAACTGGGTGAGATACCGGACCGCGCCGGAGACCGCCGCCGCGCTCACCCCGAGCCGCTCGCCGATCTCCGCGGCGGTCAACGGGTGGTCCGCGCTCATCACGGTGAAGAGCACCCGGCCGGCCATCCGGGGAAAACCGACGTCCGCGAAGGCCATCGCCATGCGCTCGACGAAGAGGTGAACCTCCTCCTCGCTCGGGGCCGGGCGGTGGTCGTCAGACATCGGCGGTCGCTCCTCGCGTCAAAAAGTTGGGAAGCTGATGGTGCCTCAGCTCTCACTGTCTTCACAAGTTTATGAAACGAGCGTAGCTTCCAAATCATGGAAACCCCAATCGAGGTGTCCGGCCTGGTGAAGACCTTCGGCCGGACCCGAGCGCTCGACGGACTCGACCTGACCGTCCGCACCGGCGAGGTGCACGGCTTCCTGGGGCCGAACGGCGCCGGCAAGTCGACCACCATCCGGGTGCTGCTCGGTCTGCTGCGGGCGGACGCGGGGGCCGTCCGGCTGCTCGGCGGCGATCCCTGGCGGGACGCCGTCGCCCTGCACCGCCGCCTCGCGTACGTCCCCGGCGACGTCACCCTCTGGCCGAATCTCAGCGGCGGCGAGGTGATCGACCTGCTCGGTCGGATGCGCGGCGGGCTCGACCCGAAGCGCCGCGCCGAGCTGCTGGAGTCCTTCGAGCTGGATCCGCGCAAGAAGGGCCGGGCCTACTCCAAGGGCAACCGGCAGAAGGTCGGCCTGGTGGCGGCCCTCGCCTCCGACGTCGAACTGCTCATCCTCGACGAGCCGACCTCCGGCCTGGACCCGCTGATGGAGGAGGTCTTCCAGCACTGGGTACGCCGGGCCAAACTGGACGGGCGCACCGTGCTGCTGTCCAGCCACATCCTGGCCGAGGTGGAGGCGCTCTGCGACCGGGTGACGATCATCCGCAACGGCCGCGCCGTGGAGTCCGGCACCCTCGGCGAGCTGCGTCACCTGCACCGCACCTCGATCGACGCCGAGCTCGCCGCGCCGCTGGACGGGCTGGCCGACCTGCCCGGCGTGCACGACCTGCGAGTGGACGGCAACCGGGTGCGCTTCGACGTGGACACCGCCGCCCTGGACACCGCCCTGCGTCGCCTCACCGAGCTGGGCGTACGCAGCCTGGTCAGCCAGCCGCCGACGCTGGAGGAGCTGTTCCTGCGGCACTACGAGGCGGTCCCCGAGGCGATCCGATGAGCACGCTCACCGGCACTCGGCACCTGGTCCGGCTGATCCTGCGCCGGGACCGCGTCCTGCTCCCGCTCTGGGTGCTGGTCCTCGCGGTCCTGCCGATGTCGTACGCGACCAGCTTCTTCGAGCTCTTCCCGACGGACGCCCAGCGGGCCGCGTACGCCGCCGGCACCGCCCGCAACCCGTCGATCGTGGCGCTGCTCGGCCCGGTGTACGGCGACAGCGTCGGCGCGCTGACCGCCCAGCGCAGCGGCTTCCTGCTCGTGATCATCGCGCTGGCCAGCCTGCTCACCGTCATCCGGCACACCCGCACCGAGGAGGAGGCCGGCCGGCGGGAACTGCTGGGCGCGACTGTGCTCGGCCGGTACGCCGGGCTGACCGCCGCGCTGCTCGTGACGTACGCGGCCGACCTGCTGCTCGGCCTGCTCACCGCCGCCGGGCTGGTCTCCACCGGCCTGCCGCCGGCCGGTTCGTACGCGTACGGCCTCGCCGCCGCGCTGACCGGCATCGTCTTCGCCACGCTGGGCGGGCTGAACGCCCAGCTAACCGAGACGGCGGGCGGAGCACGGGGGATCGGCATCGCGGTGCTCGGGGCGGCGTTCGGGCTCCGGCTCGTCGGCGACACCGCGACGAACGACTGGCCGAGCTGGCTCTCCCCGCTGGGCTGGACGGCCCGGGTGCGAGCGTACGAGGGGGACCGCTGGTGGGTGCTGGCGCTGCCGCTGGTGGTGTCGGTGCTGATCGCGGCGGCCGCGTACCCGCTGTCGGTGCGCCGCGACCTGGGCGCCGGGCTGCTGCCGCCGCGGCTCGGTCCGGCCACCGCCGGCTCGGCCCTCTCCGGGCCGTTCGGGCTGGCCTGGCGGCTGCACCGGGGGCAGATCCTCTGGTGGTCGGTCGGCTTCGGCCTGCTCGGGCTGATTCTGGGTGGGGCGGCCGAGGCCGCCGGCCGCTCGGTCGAGGGGAACCCGCAGCTGGAGCAGATCATGGCCCGGCTCGGCGGCGCCTCCAGCCTGGCCGACGCCTACCTCGGGGCCACGCTCAGCCTGGCCGGATTGGCCGCGGCCGGGTACGGTGTCCAGGCCGCACTGCGGATGCGCTCGGAGGAGACCGCCGGACGGGCCGAGCCGCTGCTGGCGACCGGCACGCACCGCTCGACCTGGCTGTTCTCGCACGTGGTGTTCGCGCTGCTCGGCCCGGCGGTGGTGCTCGTCGTGACCGGCCTCGCCATCGGCGTCACGTACGGCGTCAGCGTGCACGACGTGCCGGGTCAGCTGCCCCGGATGGCCGGGGCCGGGCTGGCCCAGGTGCCGGCGGCCTGGGTCCTCGCCGGCGTGGCGGTGCTGTTGTACGGGCTGGCCCCGCGCCTCGCGCCGGCGGCCTGGGCCCTGCTGGCGGTGTGCGTGCTGCTCGGTCAGCTCGGTGCGGTGCTCGAACTCGACCAGTGGCTGCTGGACCTCTCCCCGTTCACGCACACTCCGCAGGTGCTCCGGCCGACCTGGAGCGCCACCCCGCTCTGGCTGCTCACCGCCGTGGCCCTCGCCCTGGCGACGTTCGGCCTGGCCGGATTCCGTCGCCGCGACGTCCCGGTCACCTGAGCCGCCCCGACCTGTCGATCAATGAGGTTGGCGGCGTCCGTGGAGATCCACGGCGCCGCCAACGTCATGATCAACGACGGCGGGGTCAGGGGGCGGTTTCGTTGCGGATCATCAGGGCCGAGCGGAGGCCGGTGATGTCCAGGACGCGCAGCAGGAAGTCGCCGACGTTGCTGAGCACCAGCAGGCTCTGGGCGCGGCTGGCCTTACGGCTGAGCACCACCAGCGTGCCGAGCCCCTGCGAGTCGCAGAAGGTCACCCCGCCCAGGTCGAGCACGATCCGCGGCGGGGGATCATTCAGCACCTCATTGACGACTGTCGACAGCTGGGCGGCCGTGAGCATGTCGATCTCACCGGCGAGGCGAAGCACTGCTTCATCCCCGGTCCGGTGTACCGTGATGGACAGTTCGGCACGATCCACCCGGTCAGCGTATCGCGATCTCGACCACCGGGCCTGTCGAGCGGGCCGCCGGTCGCTGGCCCGCGCCGGCCGGGCGGGGCGTGAGCCGGGTAACCCCCGATGCGGGGTCGTTGCCGGTCGGCCGTCCGGCGCTGACACAATGGCGGCATCGTGACCGATACCTTTTCCGCCGGATCCGGCCGCTACCCGGCCGACGCGCCGGCCTCCGAGGCCCTGTTCGACCGCGCCAAGGCCATCGTGCCCGGCGGGGTGAACTCCCCCGTGCGCGCCTTCCGTGCCGTTGGCGGCACCCCGCGCTTCATGGTCCGGGGGGAGGGTCCCTGGCTCTTCGACGCCGACGGTCGCCGCTACGTCGACCTGGTCTGCTCCTGGGGTCCGCTGATCCTCGGGCACGCCCACCCGGAGGTGGTCGAGGCGCTGCGCGAGGCCGCCGCGCTCGGCACCAGCTTCGGCACCCCGACGCCGGGCGAGGTCGACCTGGCCGAGGAGATCATCGCGCGGACCCCGGTCGAACAGGTCCGGCTGGTCAACTCGGGGACCGAGGCGACCATGTCGGCGATCCGGCTGGCCCGCGGCTTCACCGGCCGGGCCAAGATCGTCAAGTTCTCCGGCTGCTACCACGGCCACTCCGACGCGCTGCTCGCCGCCGCCGGCTCCGGCGTGGCCACGTTCGGCCTGCCCGACTCGCCCGGCGTGACCGGGGCGGCCGCCGGCGACACCATCGTGCTGCCGTACAACGACGTCCGCGCGGTGGAGGAGGCGTTCGCCGCCGAAGGGCAGCACATCGCCGCGGTCATCACCGAGGCTGCCGCCGGCAACATGGGCGTGATCGCCCCGCGCGACGACTTCAACCAGCAGCTCGCCCGGATCGCCCACGCGTACGGCGCGCTGCTCATCGTCGACGAGGTGATGACCGGGTTCCGGGTCTCCCGCGCCGGCTGGCACGGCCTCGACCCGTCCGACGCCGACCTGTGGACGTACGGGAAGGTCATGGGTGGCGGCCTGCCCGCCGCGGCGTTCGGCGGTCGCGCGGAGATCATGGAGAAGCTCGCCCCGGCCGGTCCGGTCTACCAGGCCGGCACCCTCTCCGGTAACCCGCTGGCCTGCGCCGCCGGCCTGGCCACGCTGCGGCTCGCCGACGACGCGCTCTACCGGAAGCTCGACGAGACCGCCGCCATGGTGGGCAAGCTCGCCACCGACGCGCTGGCCGCCGCCGGGGTCCCGCACCGCCTGTCGTACGCGGGCAACATGTTCTCGATCTTCTTCACCGACGCCGACGTGGCCGACTACGACAGCGCCCGGACCCAGCAGGTGCCCGCGTTCAAGGCGTTCTTCCACGCGATGCTCGCCGCCGGCGTCTACCTGCCGCCGAGCGCGTTCGAGTCGTGGTTCGTGTCGGCGGCGATCGACGACGCCGCGGGTGAGCAGATCGCCGCCGCCCTTCCGGGCGCGGCGAGGGCGGCGGCAGCGGCGGGACACGGGGGGTAACGGGTGAGCGCGAGGAGTGAGCCGGTTTTGCGAGCCCCGCAGTCGCGAACGAAGGGGGCGCAGGCGTGAGCGAGACGGTGGTCCACGTGCTGCGGCACGGCGAGGTGCACAACCCGGACGGCATCCTCTACGGCCGGCTGCCCGGTTTCCGCCTCTCCGAGCTGGGCGTCCAGATGGCCAAGGCCGCCGCCCAGGCGCTCGCCGACCGGACCGTGGTGCACGTGGTGGCCAGCCCGCTGGAACGCGCCCAGCAGACGGCGGAGCCGATCGCCGCGCAGTTCGGCCTCCCGGTCGGGGTGGACGAGCGGCTGATCGAGAGCGCCAACTGGTTCGAGGGCAAGAAGGTGTCGCCGGGCGACGGCTCGTTCCGCGACCCGCGCAACTGGTGGGTGCTGCGCGACCCGGTCACCCCGTCCTGGGGCGAGGCGTACCAGGTTATCGCCGAGCGGATGTTCGCCGCGCTGCACGCCGCCCGGGTGGCCGCCGAGGGGCGGGAGGCCGTGCTCGTCTCCCACCAGCTCCCCATCTGGACCCTGCGGCGGTACGTCGAGCGCAAGCGGCTCTGGCACGACCCGCGCCGGCGGCAGTGCGGCCTGGCCAGCCTCACCTCGTTCCACTTCGACGGCGCGAAGGTCGTCGGCATCGGGTACTCCGAGCCGGCGGCCCACCTGATCGCGATCTCGCCGACCGCCCGGACGGCCAAGGGGGCCTGATGCTCACCCGGAGGCTCGCCGCCGCCCTGCTCACCGCCGTCACCGCCGGGACGGTGCTGGTCGGCTGCACCTCCGGCAGCCAGGAGAGCCGCTGCTCGGACAAGAACGGCATCATCGAGTGCGCGCCCGACCAGCGGTCGAAGGCCCCCACGCTCGCCGGTGACCTGCTCACCGGCGGCCGGTACGACGTCTCCGAGGCGCGCGGCCAGGTGGTCGTGGTCAACTTCTGGGGCTCCTGGTGTGCGCCCTGCCGGGCCGAGGCCGACGACCTCGAGGCGACCTACCAGGCCACCAAGGCGTCCGGGGTGACCTTCCTCGGCATCAACGTGCAGGACAGCAAGGACAAGGCGATCGCCTTCGAGGAGGGCCGGGTCACCTACCCGAGCCTCTTCGACCCGGCAAGCCGGCTGGCGCTGGCCCTGGAGATCCCGCCGAACACCATCCCGGCCACCGTCGTGCTGGACCGGGAGGGGCGGATCGCCACCGTGATCCGGGCCGCGGTCACCCAGGAGGGGCTGCGGCCCATCGTCGAGCGGATCGCCGCCGAGCAGCCCGCGTCCGGATCCCGCTGATGGGCGAGACGTTCCGCCAGCTCGCCGAGTCCGGCCCGCTGCTGCTGGCCGTCGGCGCGGCGGCGCTCGCCGGGCTGGTCAGCTTCCTCTCCCCGTGCGTCCTGCCGCTGATGCCCGGCTACCTGTCGTACGTGACGGGCCTGGCCGGCGCCGACCTGGAGGGCCGGTCCCGTACCGAGACCCCGCCGCCCGCCAGGGACGACGGCCCGGCCGGCGGCGGCGTGGCGGTCGCGGCCCCTCCGGCGGCCCGGCCGGCGGCCGCGGTGAAGGGGCGGGTGCTGGCCGGCACGATGCTCTTCATCGCCGGCTTCACCGCCGTGTTCACCGCCACCGCGATCCTCTTCTCCGGCGTCGGCAAGCTCTTCTTCCAGCACGAACGCACGCTGGAGATCGTCATCGGTGCGCTGGTCGTGGTGCTCGGGCTCGGCTATCTCGGGGTGGTCCCCGGGATGCAGCGCGAGTTCCGCATCCGCCGGTTGCCCGCCGCCGGGCTGCTCGGCGCCCCGGTCCTCGGCGCGGTCTTCGCGCTGAGCTGGTTGCCGTGCACCGGCCCGACGCTCGGCGCGGTGCTCGGCATGGCCACGGTCGACGGCCGGACCGACCGGGCAGTGCTGCTCGCCGTGGCGTACTGCCTCGGGCTGGGGGTACCGTTCGTCGTCTTCGGGCTGGGCTTCCACCGCCTGCTCGGGGTGTTCCGCGCCGTCCGGCGCAACAGCCGCTGGGTCACCCGGATCGGTGGCGCCCTGCTGATCCTGATCGGCCTGGCGCTGGTCACCGGCGGGTGGCAGAGCTTCGTGATCTGGCTGCAGACGCACGTGGGCGTGGGCGAGGTGAGCATCTGATGACGACCGTGGACGACCGGCCGGCGGCGCCGCCCGCCGGAGCGCCCCGGCGACGGGCCAATCCGGTGCTGGCCCTGCTGCGCAACTCGTGGCGGCAGCTCACCAGCATGCGTACCGCGCTGATCCTGCTCTTCCTGCTCGCCGTCGCCGCCATCCCCGGTTCGGTGCTGCCACAGCGCGGGGTCAACCCGGAGAAGGTCAACCAGTACTTCGTCGACCACCCCGACCTGGCCCCCCGGCTGGACCAGCTCGGCATGTTCGAGGTCTTCGGGTCGGTCTGGTTCTCCGCGATCTACCTGCTGCTCTTCACCTCGCTGGTCGGCTGCATCCTGCCCCGGGCCCGCGACCACGTCCGCGCGCTGCGGATGAAGCCGCCGGCCGCGCCGAAGCGGCTGGAGCGGCTGCCCCAGCACGCCGTGCTCGAGGCCCCGGCCGCCGCCGACCCCGAGGCGATCGCCGCGGTGCTGCGCCGCCGTCGCTGGCGGGTCGTGGTCCGCGGCAGCGAGGTCTCCGCCGAGAAGGGCTACCTCAAGGAGACCGGCAACCTGCTCTTTCACGTCTCGCTGGTCGCCGTCCTGCTCGGGGTCGCGGCCGGTTCCTGGTACGGCTGGCACGGCAACCGCATCCTCGTGTCGGGCGAGGAGAACGGCTTCTGCAACACCCGCCAGCAGTACGCCGAGGCGACCCTCGGCCCCCGGGTGGACAGCGCCGACCTGCCGCCGTTCTGCCTCAATCTGGACAAGTTCGAGGCGCAGTACCTGCCGTCCGGGCAGGCCGCGCACTACTGGGCCACGGTGACCGTGGACCACCTGGACGGGTCCGCGCAGCGGACCGCCGGCTTCTCGGTCAACTCGCCGCTGCGGCTCGGCTCGGCCAACGTCTACCTGCTCGGCAACGGGTACGCCCCGATCCTGAAGTACACCGACAAGTACGGCCGCACCCAGACCAGCACGGCGCCCTTCCTGCGCACCGGTGACCCGAACGCGACCGAGGAGGGCGTGGCCGCCTTCCCGGACGCGAACGTCGACCCGAAGACCGGCCAGCGCGCCGCCGACCAGCAGGTCGCCTTCGACGGGCTCTACCTGCCCACCGCGCCGGACAGTGCGCCGTTCGTCTCGTCGCAGTTCCCCGAGGAGCGGAACCCGGCGGTGGTGCTGGTCGCCTACCGGGGCAATCTCGGGCTGGACGCCGGCATCCCCGGGTCGGTCTACAAGCTGGACCAGCGGCAGATCAGCAACGGCAAGCTCAAGCAGATCGGCGACAAGAAGCTGCGCCTCGGCGAGAAGTGGACCCTGGACGACGGCAGCACGCTGGAGTTCGTGGGCACCAAGCCGTACATCACCATCTCGGTCCGGTACGCCCCCGGCCAGACGCTGATGCTCGGCGCCTGCGTGACGCTGCTCGCCGGCCTGATGGGCTCGCTCTTCGCCCGGCGGCGGCGGGTCTGGTTCCGGGTTTCGGCCCCCGAGGGCGGATCTCCGACGAGCGGTAGTAGCTTGGTGGAGGCCGGTGGGCTGCCGCGCACCGAGCATCCGGGGTTCGCCGACGAGTTCGCACAGCTCGTCGCCGCAGTCAGCGACGACGGGCGGGACGACCGGCGGGCGCGAGAAGGAGACGAGTGATGTCCGCACTCTCCGACCAGCTGGTCACGTACGCGATCCTGGCGTACCTGGTCGCGATGATCAGCCACGCCGTCGAGTACGCGCTCGGCACCGCCCGGGCGGTTCCCGCGAAGGCCGCCACGCCGGCCCGCGAGCTGGTCGGCGCGGGCGTCGGCGGCGCGGGCGGGACCGTCGAGGCGCCCGCCGTCCCGGCCGAGACCCGGCCCAGCCGCTCGGCCGGCCGGGCCGTGATGGCCGGGAAGATCGCCACCTGGGTCACTGCGCTCGCCGTCGCGCTGCACCTGGGCGCGCTGGTCAGCCGGGGCGTAGCCGCCGAGCGGATGCCCTGGGGCAACATGTACGAGTTCGTGCTGACGGTCACCTGGATCGGGGCCGCGGCCTGGCTGGCGGTGCGCTGGAAGCGCCCGTCGCTGCGTCGGCTCGGGCTCTTCCTGACCCTGGTCATGGTGCTGCTGCTGGCCTTCGCCGAGCTGAAGCTGTACGTGCAGGTCACGCCGCTGATGCCGGCGCTGCAGTCGTACTGGTTCATCATCCACGTCTCGACGATCGTCTTCTCCTCCGGCATCTTCCTGCTGGGCGTGGTGCCCGCCGCGTCGTACCTGATGCGGGCCGGTTGGGAGCAGGGCCGCCGGAGCTTCCCGTACACCCTGGCCCGCCGGCTGCCGGCGGCCGCCGGCCTGGAACGGCTGACCTTCACGCTGCACGCCTTCGCCTTCCCGATCTTCACCTTCGCGGTGATCGCCGGGGCGATCTGGGCCGAGGCGGCCTGGGGTCGGGCCTGGGGCTGGGACCCGAAGGAGACCTGGGCGTTCATCTCCTGGGTGGTGTACGCCGGCTACCTGCACGCCCGGGCCACCCCGAGCGTCAAGCGGAACGTGGCCACCTGGATCGCCATCCTGGGCTTCCTGACCATGCTGATGAACCTGTTCGGGGTCAACTTCTTCTTCACCGGCCTGCACTCGTACGCCGGGGTGAACTGACCACCGGGGATCCCGTCAGCCCGTACGCCGGAGGCGGTACCGGGCGGCTGCGGCCACCAGGCCGAGCACGACCGGCACGACGATGGCGACCGGCAGCGAGCCCGCGGCGGTCAGGGTCCGCTTTCCGGCCACCGTCACGTGCACCGGCTGGCTCACCACCAACGGGCCGGAGCCGGCTGTCGACGCTCCGTTGGGCATGAGCACCACGTAGATGTCGAAACTGCCGGTGTTGACGGCCTGGAACTGCCAGGACAGCGAGGTGCTGCCGCCCGCCGCCACCGGTGCCACCTCCTGGGTCACGTCGGCCGACCAGTCCTCGAGGTCGACGTAGACGCCGGCCAGACTGGCGACGTTGAGGTGCGCCACGAGCCGGTCGGTCGGTGCGCCGCTCGAGTTGACCACCCGGGACTCAATCGTCAACCGGTCGCCCACGACGGTGCTGAGCTGATCGTGGTTCAGCACGACCTCGACGCCGTGCGGCGGTGGCGGCGGAGCAGCCGCCGCCGAAGCGGTCAGGCCAAGGGGAGCTGTGAGGGCCAGCAGCAACCCGGCGAGCGCGAACCCTGTCTTCATTCTCCGCTCACCTCTCCACGCAGGCGGACGATCCGGGTGCTGGCGGCAAGCAGAACGCCCCCGGCCAGGACCGCAGTGAAGAGCGGGGACCGCAGGTAGGACAGGTCCCGCGTCCAGGTATGCCCGGTGACGAGCACCGCCGTCAGGTAGTGCAGCGCCGCGTCGACCGGGTTGAGCCGGACGAGAAGATCCCCGAACCAGCCCTTCGGCGCGCCGCCGGGCAACTGGGTCGGCGCGAAGAGCGCCAGCAGCACGAACAGGCTCACCGCGAGACTGACCTTGTTGGAGCTCGCCACGGCGCTGATCAGCAGACCCAGCGCGGCGAGCGCGACCGCCAGCAGTGTGCCGACGAGCAGGCCCAGCAGCAGCGCCAACCCCACGACGGACACCCCGCGACCGAGCACCCACAGATAGGGCACGCTCACGACGAAGGTGGCGAGCCAGAGCGACAGCGCGGCCGCCATCTTCCCGATGATGATGGCGCGGCGCGACACGGGGGTGAGCAGCAGGCTCTCCAGCGTTCCCCGCTCCCGCTCCCCGCTGACCGCGTCGGCGCTGACGACGAGCGTGACGAGGACACCGACCGCCATCGCAACCTGCAGGGTGAGGTTCACGGCCTCCCGCTGCTCGAGGAAGTTGAGCACCTGGCTGGTTCCGGCAAGGTAGGTCATGACGCTCAGGACCAGGCTGAACGCGAAGACCAGTCCCGGAGCGCGCCCACTCAACCACAGGTCGCGGCATTCCTGTTCGGCGACGACCCACCACCCCGGGCTGTCGCGGCGGACGGTGTCCGCGTCGGCTCCGGCGTTCCGTACTCGCCCGATGAGACCTGTGGTCATCGGACACCCTCCCCGGTCATGGCGAGGAACGCGTCGCTGAGCCGCGCGCCCTCGACCTCGAAGGAAAGGACCGGCACGTCGGCGCTCAGCACCGCCCGGAGGGGCCCGTTCATCCCCGCGTCCGTGCTGCCGGGTCGAGCGACCGGCCCTTGGTTCAGGGAAATCCTGAGGACGTCAGGACGTTCGTCGGCAGGCTCCATCGTCAGACCGGCGACGCCCGCGAGCGCTTCTCGGGCCCGGCCGACCAGCTCGACCGGCACCCGCAACTGCGCGTACCGCTGGGCGGCGACAGCGCGCGTGACGTCGCCGACGGTGCCGGAGGTGAGCGTCCTTCCCTTGTGGAGGATCAGCACGCTCGTGCAGACCTCCTCGACCTCGTGCAGGGCATGGGTGCTGAGGATGACAGTTGTTCCCCTGCCCGCCGCGATGTCCCGGACGAGCGCCAGCACCTGGCGCTGCCCGGCGGGGTCGAGCCCGAGTGTCGGTTCGTCGAGGAACACGACAGCGGGATCGTTGACCAGCGCCCGTGCGATACCCAGCCGCTGCCGCATGCCTCGGCTGTACGTCGAGATCCGCGACGAGGCCCGCTCGGCCAGGCCCACATCCGCCAACAGTCGCCCGGCGACCCGGGCGGCGTCCGGGCGGGACCGACCGTACAGCCGCGCGTGATAACGCAGATACTCCCTCCCGGTCTGGTGCCCGGGATAACCGCTGCTCTCGGGCAGCACCCCCACCCGTCGCCGAATCTCGCTCGGTCGGGTGCAGGGCACACCAGCCACCGAGAACCTCCCGCTCGTCGGGGCGAGCACCGTGGTGAGCAGTCGGATTGTTGTCGTCTTGCCGGCCCCGTTCGGGCCGAGCAGTCCGACGACTTCGCCTTGCCGTGCCGCGAAGCTCAGCTCCTCGACGGCGGTGCGGTCCCCGAACCGCTTGGTGAGCCGCGCAGCCTCGAGTTGCACACCGGCCATCGGCGTCCCCCTGTTCCCGCGACGCGCGGTGGCGACGTGCCACCGCGCGGTCCGTCCCCTCAGGACGTCACGGCGAATGTACGGCGGGCCGGCTGAAGGCCGGCTGAATGTGAACGCAGCCCGGGATCCGCGCCGGCCGGCCTTCAGCGGGCAGTCAGCCGACAGGTGGCACACTCGGAAAATGCGCATCCTCGTGGTCGAGGACGACAAGCACCTCGCCCGGTCGATCAAGCGGGGGTTGGCGGCCGAGGGGTTCGCGGTTGACGTCGCCTTCGACGGCGTCGACGGTCTCTGGCGGGCCAGGGAGGGCGACTACGACGTCGTCGTCCTCGACATCATGCTTCCGGGCAAGAGCGGCTACCAGGTCTGCGCCGAACTGCGTGACGCCGGGAACTGGACGCCGATAATCATGCTCACGGCGAAGGATGGCGAACTCGACGAGGCGGAAGCGCTTGACACCGGCGCTGACGACTACCTGTCCAAGCCGTTCTCCTACCTGGTGCTGGTCGCCCGGATACGGGCGCTGCTGCGCCGGGGCTCGCGAGAGCGCCCGGCCACGCTGAACGCCGGCGACCTGCGGCTCGACCCGGCCGCCCACCGTGCCTGGCGCGGGGACGCCGAGCTGTCACTCACTCCTCGCCAGTTCGCCCTCCTCGAGTTCTTCATGCGGCGTGCCGGCGAGGTGCTGTCCAAGAGCACCATCCTCGGCCACGTGTGGGACTTCGCGTTCGACGGCGACCCCAACATCGTCGAGGTCTACGTCCGGCATCTGCGCAAGAAGATCGACGAGCCCTTCGGTCGTACTGCGATCCAGACAATCCGACTCGTCGGCTACCGGTTGGACCCCGATGGCGGCTGATCACGACCGGTCCCGGGTACGCCTCACCTCAGTGCGGGCCCGGACCACCGCGGCCGCCACCCTCGTCGTGGGTGTCGCTCTCCTGGTCACCGCCGTCAGCCTGGTCGTGTTCCTGCGCCGTTCGCTCGTCGAGCGCGTCGACGACATCGCGACGGTGCGGGCCAACGACGTCGCGGCCCTGGCCCGGCAGGGCACGCTTCCCGCGGAGTTGGCCGTCGACGGCAACGACGACGGCAGCATCACCCAGGTCGTGGACGATGCCGGCCGGGTCCTGGCCGCCACTGCCGGGCTGCGCCGCGACCAGTCTCTCGCCCGGTTCCATCCGTCCGGGCCGGAGTCGGAAGCCCGCACGGTCGCCGCCCTCCCCTTCGGCGAGGGCGGCAGCTACCGATTGATCGCGGTGCGGAGCGGCACGCCGGAAGGGCCGGTGACCGTCTACGTGGCGGCGAGCCTCTCCCCGGTCGATGACGCCGTGGACGTCATCCAGGGCGCCCTCGCCACCGGCGCTCCACTACTGCTGGCACTCGTTGCGATCACCACCTGGACGGTCGCGGGTCGCACCCTGCGACCGGTGGACGCCATCCGGGCCGAGGTCGCCGACATCTCCGAACGGTCACTCGGCAGGCGCGTTTCCGTACCCCCGACGGGCGACGAGATCAGTCGGCTCGCGGACACCATGAACATGATGCTCGACCGGTTGGACGCGGCCGCCGAGCGGCAACGTCGCTTCGTCGCGGACGCCTCGCACGAGCTGCAGACCCCACTCGCGGCGGCCCGCACCGACCTGGAGGTTGCGCTCGCGCACCCCGACAGCACGAACTGGAACGACATCGCGGCCGACCTGCTCGCCGCGAACCGTCGCATGGAACGACTGGTCCGGGACCTGCTGTTCCTCGCCAGGGTGGACGCCGGCGCCCCCCGCCCCGCAGCCCGTCCGGTCGACCTTGACGACGTCGTGCTGTCCGAGGCGGCCCGGATCCGTGGCGGCGGCAAGCTGCGCGTCGACACCGGCGCGGTCTCGGCGGCTGCCGTCGACGGCCGCCCCGACGACCTGACGCGGGCAGTACGCAACGTGTTCGACAACGCCGAGCGGTACGCCTCGTCCCGGGTCAGCGTTGAGCTCACCAGCGACGACCGCCGCGTCACCCTGGTGGTCCACGACGACGGGCCGGGGATACCGCGCGAAGACCGGGAGCGCATCTTCGCGCGATTCACGCGACTCGACGACGACCGGAGTCGGCAGAGCGGCGGCACCGGTCTTGGCCTGGCCATCGCAAGGGAGATCATCGAGGCGCACCAGGGGTCGATAGTCGTCGAGGACGCGCCCCGTGGGGCGCGGGTCGTCATCGGCCTGCCCGCACGCTGAAACGACCCTCGCAAATGTCCGATCCCTGGGGAATGGCGTTGATTGACCTGCCAATCAGACTTCCAGCGTTCACGGATGGGCTCGGCATTGACAGTTGAGCTTCGGGTCTGTTAAGGATCGTTAAGGTGGTTTAAGTCGTATTGACGCCGCTTGCCAAATTTCCGACAGAGGCAGGGAAATGCGGAGAACATGAAGAATAGTCCATTAACCGATTCGGCGCAGGAATAGACGGGGTGGTCTGAGAACCTGCGCGGCGCGGCGGAGAAGGTGCGGACAGCCTGGCGCAGCTGAGGGGGAGCTGTGGAGTTCCGGCTCTTGGGCGAAGTGGAGGCATGGGCGGGGGATCGGCAGCTCGATCTCGGACCACGCCAACAGCGACTTGTGCTCGCGATGCTCGCGTTGCAGGTGAACCGGCTCGTCTCGGTGGACCTCCTGGTTGACCTGACGTGGCCCGAGTCGCCGCCGCAAACGGCTCGCCATGCGATCCATGTCCGCGTCTCACAACTCCGCAACATATTGGCGATGGCCGGGGCACATCATGACGGCGTGAAGATCGCCACCCGAGGGCGCGCGTACGCCCTGCGGGCCGACCCGATGTCCGTGGACGCCCACCGCTTCCGCGCTCTCCTCACCGCCGCTCGTGCCGAGGCGCACGATCCGGAGCTCCAGGCTTCACTGTTGCGGCGCGCTCTCGACCTGTGGCAAGGACCCCCATTGGCCGACGTGACGACGCCACGGGTGGAAGAGCTGTGCCGGGGACTGAAGGAAGCGCGGTTGACGGCACTGGAGGAGTGGCTGAGCGTGGAACTGCGGCTCGGGCGGCACGAGGAAGTCATCGATGACCTCGCCGATCTCGTCGGGCAGCATCCGCACCGACAACGACTGCTCGTACACCTCATGCTCGCCCTGTACCGTGCCGGCCGCGCCCCCGAAGCGCTGGCGGCTTACCGGCTGGCGCGGCGCCGGCTCGTCGGCGAATTCGGACTCGAGCCAGGACCGGAGTTGCAGCGGCTGGAACGAGCGATACTTCGCGGCGATCCTGCGCTCGACCGTCCGCCGGAGCGGCCCGCGACGTGAGGTCGCCTCCGGCGTGAAGGGCGATTTTGTCAGGGCAGGGAGGAGATTCCGTCCATCAGGCGGGGGACCTACCGAGCCGCCAGGCAGCGAGCCGCCGGCGCACGGCACGCGCAGGTCCCTGGCGGGAGGACGGATCCGTGCGCCGGCCGAAGCGCAGGTAGAGGGAGGGCAGGACGAACAGGTTCAGCAGCGTCGAGGTGACCAGGCCACCCAGAATCACCACCGCCATCGGGTGCTCTATCTCGTGACCGGGCAGGCTGCCCTCGATGGCCAGGGGAACGAGGGCGAGCCCGGTCGCCAACGAGGTCATGAGGATCGGCGAGAGACGCTCCTTGGCGCCACGGAGGACGAGATTTCGGCCGAAGCCTTCCCCTTCCTCCCGCTCGAGATACTGGAAGTGGTTGATCATCAGAATGCCGTTGCGGGCGGCGATGCCCAGCACGGTGAAGAATCCCACGAGCGAGCCGAGCGAGAGGATGCCGCCACCGACGTATGCGGCGAGAATCCCGCCCACCAGCGCCATGGGCAGCGTGAGGAGGACGAGGAACGACAGCCGCCAGCTGTTGAAGGCGGTGGTCAGCAGGAAGAGGATCCCGATCACCGCGACGCCGGCGAAGAGCCGCAGCCGGCCCTGGGCGCTCCGCGCCTCCTGGTACTCCCCGAGCAGTTGCGGGTGGTAACCGGGCGGGAAGTCGACCGTCGCCAGGCGCCGTTGAACCTCGGCCGCGACGTCACCCAGGGCCCTCCCCGCCGCCACGTTGGCGCCCACGTTGATGTACCGCGAGCCGTTCTCCCGCAGGATCTGGTTCGGCGTGGGCACCATCTTGACCTCGGCCAGCTCACCCACCGGGATCTTGCGCCCGTCCGCCGTGTCCATCAGGAGGTTACGGACGCTCTCGATGCTGTAGCGGGCACTCGGCACACTCCACACGTGCACCTCGGTGTTCTTGCCGTTTCGCCAGATGTCGCCCGCCTCCTCGCTGGCGATGAACGTGGCGGCCGTTCGGCGTACGTCACCGGGCTTGATCCCGTACCGTGCCGCCTTGGCCAGGTCGACCTGGACATCCACCTGGGGAACGGCGGTCTGCAGCGTCACGTGTTCGTCGATGATGCCGTCGATCCCGGCGATGAGGTCCTTGACCTCGTTGGCCTTGTTACGAAGCACATCGAGGTCGTCGCCGACGATGCGGACGATGATGGCGTCGCTGGAGCCGGTGAGGACCTCCTTCGTGCGCTCCTTCAGATAGGTCTGCACATCGCGCTGCAGGCCGGGATAGCCGTCGACCACCTTCTGCACGGCGTCATGGGTCTTGTCGTAGTCGACCTTCGGGTCGATGCTGATCCAGTTCTCGGTGAAGTTCATGCCGACGACCTCGTCGGCCAACGTGCCCTGCCCGATGTGGGCACCGAAGTTCCGGACTCCCGGGATCGCTCTCAACTCCCGGCTCACCTGTTCCGTGATGCGGACGCTCTCCTCGCGCGAGGTGCCAGGCTGGGTGACCCAGTGCATCAGGAAGTCCCGCTCCTTGAATGCGGGGAACAGGTTCTGCCCCAGCATCGGTACCACCATGACGCCGCACGCCAGGACGAGTACGACGGTCGCGTAGGCGACGGCGGGACGCGGGATGATGCGTGCCAGCAACGCGGTGTAGCCGCGCTGGAGCCAGCGCACCAGCGGCGATTCCCGCCGCTCGATCGGTGACCGGGCCAGCAGCAGCAGGGCTAGCGCCGGAATCACCGTCAGGGCCACCAGCAGCGAGGCCAGGATGGCCAGCCCGTAGGCGAACGCCATGGGCCGGAAGAACGAGCCGGTGAGTCCGGTGAGCAGGAAGATCGGGACCGTGCTGACCAGGATGATCATCGT
This sequence comes from Micromonospora sp. NPDC005806, assembly GCF_042871425.1. Classification (NCBI taxonomy): domain Bacteria; kingdom Bacillati; phylum Actinomycetota; class Actinomycetes; order Micromonosporales; family Micromonosporaceae; genus Micromonospora; species Micromonospora sp. NPDC005806. Next base: position 54,667 of record NZ_JBIAIL010000015.1, read on the forward strand.
GGCCTGGACGATCGGTCCCCGCACCTCCACCGACGCGTCGAGGATGATGGCGGCGGACGACTTCGCGCTGCCCGCTCGCCGGTGCTGTCGGATGCGGCGGACGATGTTCTCGACGTCGATGATGGCGTCGTCGACGAGCACGCCGAGCGCGATCACGAGCCCGGCCAGGATCATGGTATTTATGGTGGCCCCGGTCCAGTGCAGGACGAGTCCCGCCGCGACGAGGGAGAGCGGGATCGAAATGGCGCTGATCAGCGCGACCCGCCACTCGAAGAGGAAGAGCACCAGGATCAGGACCACCAGGATGAATCCGATGACCATCGCCCGACCGAGGTTCTCTACCGAGGTCTCGATGAAGGTCGCCGGCCGGAAGATCTCGGTATCGACGTCGAGGCCCTGCATGCCGGGCGCCATCTCCTTCAGCGCGGCCTCAACCCCACGGGTCACCTCGAGGGTGTTGCCCCACGGCAGCTTCTCGACGATGAGCATGAGGCCGGGGCCGTCGTTGATGACCGCGTCGCCCGTGAGCAGGGACGGCGGCATGATGTCGTCCGTGATGTAGGCGACGTCCTTCAGATAGACCGGCTTGGCGCCCTTCGGCACCTCGATGGGGATCTCGGCCAGTTGCTGCCCGGTCAGGGCGGGCAACTGGTGCTGCACCTGGAGACGTTGGTTGGGGGTGTCGACCCATCCGCCGGTGCCAATCTCGAACCCACCGCTGAACTTCAGCTGACCCACGTCCACCGCGTCTCCGGCGGCCTCCATGACCTGGGCCAGCGTGACGTTGTGCTTCCTCATGAGCTCGGGATCGACGAGGGCCTGCTTGACGTGCCACCGATCGCCCCAGATGGCCACATTCGCCACCCCGGGTACCCGCATCAGGCGCGGCCGGACCGTCCAGTACGCCTGCAGCGCCATGTCGACGTGTGCGGCGTCGGACTTGTCCGCCTGGGATATCCCGATCTTCATGACCCGGCTGGTCGACGACAGCGGTTGGATCATGAATGGGGAGTTGGCCCAGCGCGGCAGTCTGGGAGTGATGGCGGTGAGGCGCTCCTGGATCAGCAGGCGGGCCGCCATCAGATCGGTCCCGGGCTTGAAGATCAGGACGATCGAGGAGAGCTGGGAGACCGACTTGGAGCGCATCACGTCCAGGCCCTCGATCCCGGTGAGGCCCTGCTCCAGCGGGACGGAGACCAGCTCCTCGACATCCTGCGCGGACAGTCCGATGCAGATCGTCTGAATCTCCACCCGTGGCGGCGCGAACTCGGGGAACGCGTCGACGGGCATGTCGCGAATCTGCAGGACGCCGAAGAACATCAACATCGAGGCCCCGACAACCACGAGGAACCGGAGCTTCAGACTCGTTCCAATGATCCAACGCATCATGACGTGGGGTCCCTACCCTCGTAGCGACTGGATGGGCTACTTGCCGACCCCGAGCTCGGCGCCCCAGAGTTCGATCACGCCGGTCGTCACGATCGACGTGCCCGCTGGCGGTGCCTGCGACAGGAACGCATCCGTCCCGCGCGCCCCGCCCACGGTCGCGACCACGACCTTCTCGCGGACGTAGGTCAAGGGCTGGGGAGCCGTGTAGACCCAGGTCACGCCGTTCGGGTCGTAGAGCACCGCCGAGTAGGGCACCACGGTCGCCGGCCCGCCCGGCGGTGCGGCCTGGGCCGCGCCGATGGTGACCGTCGCGATGCCCACCCGGCGCGCCGCCTGCTCGGTCAAGGTCACCTTCTTGACATCGCTGCCCGGGATCGCCTCGACCGTGGCAGGGCTCTCCTTGTGGCCACTCGACGTGGTGGAAGCGGGCGCGGTGCAAGCTGCCGCTGCGGCCAAGGTGAGCAGGATTGCTGCCACCCACCGACCACTGTGCCGCATGTGGACGCCTCCCTGTCTGTGCATGGGATTTTCCTCAATCCGCTCAGGCCGGAGCCGGGCGTGGACCAGCTTCCCGGCCCGCCATGCGCGGCGCGGCCTGGGCGCGGGTGGCGGTCCGGACGGGTCCACCGAGTGAGGCCGGACGGCGAACCGCAGGTACAGCACGGGCAGCACGAAGAGGTTCAAAAGCGCGGTCGTGGCCAGGCCGCCAAGAATGATCAGGGCGAGCGGGCTCACGATCTCGAGTCCGGCGACGCTGCCGTAGAGCACCATGGGAACCACCGCCAGCCCCGCCGCCAGCATGCCCGTCACGGCCGGGGTGAACTGCTGCCGTGACCCGAGCTCGACCAGCTCGGCACCGTGCGGGTGACCCCCTTCGGTCAGCCGCTGGTACCGCCTGATCTGCAGGGTGCCGCCCCGAACGGCCATGGCCAGCACGGTGAGCAGCCCCAGCAGCGCGACCACCGAGACGGCCGACCGGTCGAGGGCCGCCAGCAGCAGCCCACCCGCCAGTGCCGTCGGTAGGAGCAGGAAGTACAGCGACGCCACCCGCCAGCTACCGAAGCCGGCCTGCAACAGGAAGAAGATCAGGATCAGGGCGCCGATGACGAAGGTCCAGACGCGGAAGTCGGAACCTGCCCTTGCCTGGGCCTCTCCGAGCACCTCCAGGTGGTGCTCACGGGGGAAGGTCACCTGCGCGAGCCGGTCCTTGACCTCGCTCGTGACGGCGTCCAGACCACGCCCGCGCACGTTCGCGACGACGTCCATGCTGCGGGAAACCTGGTCGTGTGTGATGACCTCCGGCTTCGCCACGACCCGCACGTCGGCGACGTCGGCCAGGCGCACCTGGGTCGGGCCGCCGCCGGGGCCACCCACCGGCGCGTCGATCAGCAGGTTCTGGATGGTGGACGTGTTCTGGCGCACCGCGGGGACGCCCCACACGACGACCTCGAACACCTTCTGGTCGTCGAAGAGGTTGCCCGCGACCGTGGACGAGATGAGGGTGGCGGCCGCCCGGCGCACGTCGCCCGGCTTCAGGCCGTACTTCGCGGCCTTGGCGACGGAAACCTCGATCTCCACCGTCGGCGCGACCTCTGCGGTCCGCACCCGTGGTTCGGTGACGCCGTCAATGCCCGAGATGATGCCGAGGACCTCCTGGGCCTTCTGGTTGAGGACCGTGTAGTCGTTCCCGTAGACGCGCACGATGAGGTCCTCCGTGGCACCGCGGGTCACCACCTCCCGGATCCGCTTGTCCGAGTAGGTCATCACGTCGCTCTGCACCCCGGGATAGCCGTCCACGACCCGTTGCACGGCGGCCAGGGTCCTGCCGTAGTCGGCCCCCGGCTCGACGCTGAGCCACACCTCGCCCGAGTTCATGTTGACGACCTGGTCGGACGCCAGTGCCCGCCCGGTGTGGGCGCCGATGTTGCGTACGCCCTGGACGGCCCGAAGTTCCGCACTGAGTGCGCTCGTGATCCGGTTCATCTCCGGTCTGGACGTGCCGGGCGGCGCCTCCCAGGTGATCAGCAGGTCCCGCTCCTGAAGCGTCGGCGACAGCGGCCGCGAACCGAGGAACGGCAGAGCGGCCAGGCCCGCCACCACGAGGAGACCGACCAGGGCATAGGACCAGACGGGCCGCCGGAGCAGCCGGGGCAGCAGCCGGCCGTACGCCCGCTCCACCGCTCGGGCCAGCGGCGACGGGCCGTGCTGCAGCGACGAGCGGGAGAGCAGGAGCGTGGTCAGCACGGGGGCGACCGTCAGCGCGACCACCAGGGAGACCACCGTGGCGGCCAGGAAGCTCTGTGCGACCGGGGTGAGGAACGCCCCGCGCACCCCGTCGAGGATGAAGAGGGGCACGACCGAGACCGCGGCGATGACGGCAGCGACGAAGAGCGGGCCGCGTACGTCGAGGATGGCTTCCCGGATGGTCTCGGATACAGGCTCGCCGGACCCATCCTCCCGGCGCTGCCGCAGCCGTTGCCGGACGTTGTCGACGGCGACCACCGCGTCGTCCACGACGATGGCGAGGGCCATCACCAGCCCCGCCAGGGACATCATGTTGAGGGATACGCCGAACCAGGACAGCACGGGCACCGTCACCGCCACCGAGGACGCGATGGTCAGCAGGCTGACCAGCGCGGTGCGCCAACTGAACAGGAAGGCGCCGAGCACCAGTAGCAGGAGGATGGCGCCGAGGATCAGCGTGGTGGTGAGGTGGTCGACCATCTTCTCGATGAAGGTCGCCGGCCGGTACACCGTCGTGTCGATCTGGACGTTCGGCATGGCTGGCCGCAGCTCGTCGAGTGCGGCCTCCACGTCCCGGGTCACGTCCGCGACCTTGGCGCCCGGGAACCTCTCCACCACGAGCATGAGGCTCGGGGCGTCGTTGGCCACCGCGTCGCCGATGAGGAGTTGGTGGTCCTCGACGATCTGCGTGACGTCGCCCAGCAGCACGCCGCGGTCCTCGGCACCCTGGACGGTGACCTTGCCGAGATCCGCGGCGGTCTTGATCGGCTGGTTGTGCTGGATCTCGATCCGCTGGTTGGCGGTGTCGATGAACCCGCCGAGTCCGGGTGTCGACGCCTCCACGAAGGTCAGCGGCGAGACCCACAGCGCGTTCGCCGAGGTACGCAGGACCTGGTCCAGCGTGACGCCGTGCTGCATCAGCTTGGCGGGATCGACCTGCACCTGCAGTTGCCGGTCCCGGAACCCCCAGATGGAAACATTGGCCACGCCGGGCACACTCAGCAGGCGGGGCACGATCGTCCAGCGCGACAGCAGGGACATGTCGATCAGTGAGCGGTCCTGGGACGACAGACCGACCATCATGAGCCGACTGGTCGACGAGAGGGGCTGCACCACCAGCGGCGGCCTCGACGAGGCGGCCGGGAGCATGGCGACCATGGTCAGCCGCTCCTGCACGACCTGCCGGGCCCGGATCGGGTCGGTGCCCGGCTCGAACGTCATCTCCATGGACGACAATCCCGGCAGCGTGCGGGACTCGAGCTTGGCCAGCCACGGGATCCCGTTGAAGAACTCGTTCTCCATCGGGTTGGTGATCAGATTCTCCACCTCTTCGGCGGAGAGCCCGAGCGCCTCGACCTGCACGTCCACCCGCACCGGCCCGAACTCCGGCAGCGCCTCGACCGAGGTGTTGCGAAGCTGAACGAAGCCGACGGCCATCAGGGCGACGGCGATGGCGAGCACCAGCCGTTGATATCTGACGCTTGACCCGACGATCCACCGCATCATGGCCCCGGACCTCTCAGTTGGAGATTCGTCAGTTGCCAACCAGGGCCAAGAATCACGCCGGTCGCTCACGTTCCGCTCACACCGGGCTCACAACCTGCTCATCCGCTGCGGCAGCTCGCCGTCCGCCGGAATTGGTAGGTCCTCGTCGATCCGATCAGGCTCTACTCCGGCGACTGGCGACCGGTCGACGATGAGCCTCGTCCGCGCTGGCGCAGTGTCTCGTCCACCCGGAGGGTGACCTGGTAGGCGATCTCCGGGACGTCTGCGAGTTCGATCCGCTCGGCGCGGAGCGCGAGCTGGGCGTGCAGCTCACGGGCGACGGCGTCCCGCAGCGCAGTCAGCAGTGGGGACAACCCGTCCGGATCGCCGACGACGTAGGCGTCCATGCGTCCACCCTGCGCCCGGGCACCGGTGCCGCGCCAGAGCCGGTGACATTCCTCGCTCGTCCAGCGGCCGCGAGCCGGTTCGACATCGTTCTCGTCGAGGTGGCTCTGCTCGGATTGATGCGCCACCGCCGGGCGGGACCGTCCCGCCCAGCGGTGGCGGGCGTTCGTCAGGGCAGCTGCCCGGCGCGGTCGACCACGGCGACCTTCAGCACCGCCGTCGAGTTGATCGACTTCCCCGCCTTCAGGCCATACGCGCCCTGGGTCAGCATCTCGTGCTCGCCCAGGAACGCGTACGTCTTTCGGTCGAAGATGAGTTCGGCCCGGACACCCTGCACCTCGTCCCGGGCGAGCGCGACGCCGGCGCGCCCCGCCGCGTCGGTGACGTCGCCGACGACCCGTACGCCGGGGATCCGGGCGACCGCCTCGAAGACGGCGGCCAGCGACGCCGGCGAGAGGTACGCCTCTCGGATCAGGTCACCGGCGGCGGTGAACGCCTCCTGGTCCCGCGGGTTCTTCGTCGCGTCCGCGCCGCGGTACAGGTACGCCAACATGCCATCGGCGTCGGTGGGCAGGTCGGCGTGGTAGCCCGGGGTGGGCGTGCACTCGACCTGCACAGGCTTGCCGTACTTCCGATAGGTGCTCGTCCCGTCCTGGCACCCTGGCAGGATCATGTCCTCCCGGCCGGTGACCGAGTCGCCCCGCTCCCGCAGCAGTCCGTCCCGAGTGCCGTCCACGGAGAGCCAGATCCGGCGCAGCGCCGGGCTGATCGTCGCCCGACCCGGGCCACCCTCGCGCACGCTCATCGTGACGGTGCGGGACTCGACGTACACGAACTGGTCACCTCGGACGGTCAGGGCGGGCCGGTGGCGGGCCTGGTCGGCGGCTCCGGCGAGGATCCGGTCGGCGGCGGACGCGGTCGACGCCGGTGTGCGGTCGCCGAAGGAGACCACCTGGGTGGCCAGGACGCCGACGGTCAGCGCGGCGGCGAGCCCGCCCACCGCCGCCAGCCGCCAGCCGAACCGCGGGGTAGTGAACCGCCACCGGCCCCGGGCCGGCCGGGTGGCCTCGGTGAGCACCCGGTGCCGGAGCCGTCCGGGCGGGGTCGGTGCGGGCGGGTCGAGGGTGCGGCCCAGCTCGTCCAGCGACTTCAGGTCGGTCATCGGTCCACCTCGGTGATGTCGGTCGGGTTGCTGTCGCCGAGCGCGGCGCGCAGCTTGCGGCGGGCCCGGTGCAGCCGTGAGCGCACCGTGCCGATCTTGATGTGGAGCGTCTCGGCGACCTCCTCGTAGCTGAGGTCGCCCCAGGCGACGAGGAGCAGCACGTCCCGGTCGCCGGGAGAGAGCCGGCGCAGCGCCTCGGCCAGGGGGCGCCGGGTGGAGCGGGCAGTCACCGACGCGACGATCCGGTCGGCGAAGCCCTCCGCGACGTCGTCGGTCCCGGCCCGTCCGACGGCTCGCCACCGGGCCTCCTCGGACCGGCGGTGTCGGGCGATCTCCCTGGTCAGGATGCCGAAGAACCAGGGCCGGGCGTCGGTGCGGGCGAGGTCGTAGGAGCTGCGGCGGCGGAACGCGGCGAGGAACGTGTCGGCCACCACGTCCTCGGCGAGTTCCGGTCCGACGCGACGGTAGGCGTAGCGGTAGAGCTGGGCGGCGTACCGGTCGTAGAGCACACCGAACTCCTCGGCGTCCTGCTGGGACGCCGCGATGGCCGTGGCGTCGTCGACGCCCCGCCCGACCACCGTCAGCACGGTGGTGTGGTCTGTCGGAGCTGACTCACGAGGAACCTCCCGTCCACGAGTGATCTGTCACCCTGTCTCTCCGTGAGCCGGGTTCCGGGTTCACGCCGGGGCGGGAGCGTTGCTCATCCGCCGAACCAGCCGGGTACGTCGAGGCGGAAGACGTCGGCCGGGACCATCCGGCGGAGGTCGTCCTCGATGGCCGCGACCCGGTCGGCGCCCAGGGTGGCCGCCCAGCGGTCGCGGAGTTGGTCGAAGACGACCGCCGAGCGGCGCAGTCCGTCGAAGCCCTTCCCGGTCATCCGGACCAGCTTGCGGCGGGCGTCGGCGGGGTCGTCGACGCGTTCCAGGTAGCCGAGCGCGACCAACCGGTCGACGGTCTTGCCGGCCGCCTGCTTGGAGACGCCGAGGCGCTGGCCCAGGTCGGAGGCGGTGGTGCCGGCCGAGCCGACGGCCTGGAGGACGAAGCCGTGGGCGGGGCGCAGCTCGGGGTGCCCCTGTCGGGCCAGCTCGGCGTGCAGGTCGTCGATGAGCGTACGGAAGCCGGCGAGCAGCAGGAGCGGGAGCGCGAAGCCGGGGCGGTCAGGCGTTGCCACGTTCGACAACCACGTTTACTATTCCGTCAACCACGTTGACTATCTTACGTGAGGGGTACCACCATGTCCCGACCGGTCTTCACCGCCCACACCCCCGACACCGCCCCCGCCGCCGCCCGCCCGGTCATGGCCGCCGTGCACCGCAAGCAGGGGCACCTGCCCACCGCCGTCGCCCTGATGGCCGAGTCGCCGGAACTGCTCAAGGGCTTCCTGGGCGCGAACGCCGTCTTCGAGTCCACCGACCTGGACCCGATCGCCCGGGAGGTGGTCGTGTTCACCGTCGCCACCCGCAACGAGTGCCACCTCTGCGTGGCCATGCACACCGCCGCCCTGAGCCGGCACGACGGCACGGCGGAGCTGGTCGAGGCGCTCCGCGCCGGCACCGAGCTGCCCGAGCCCCGACTGGCGGCGCTGCGCCGGTTCACCCTGGCCGTGCTCGATCACCGCGGCGCCGTCCCGGACGAGGAGCTGGACGCCTTCCTCGCCGCCGGCTGGCGGCCGCGGCACGCGCTGGACGTGGTGCTCGGCATCGGCACGTACACCATCTCGACCTTCGCCAACCGCCTCACCGATGCCCCGCTCGACCCGCCGCTCGCCAGGTACGCCTGGACGCCGGCCGCCTGAGGTGTCAGGAGGGGCCCCTTTACCCGCATCAGGCGTTAACCGGGGGCCCTTCCTTACATCTGGGAGCGGTGCGGGAGACTGACAGGCATGGCGGCTCGTGGCTTCCCGTACACCGATCTCAAGGACTTCCTCGCGGCCTTGGAGCGCGCGGGCGAGCTGCGGCGGGTGAGCGTGCCGGTCGACCCCACGCTGGAGATCAGCGAGGTGGTCACCCGGACCGTCCGCGCCGGCGGTCCGGCGCTGCTCTTCGAGCGGCCGACCCGGGGCGAGATGCCGGTGGCAATCAACCTGTTCGGCACCGAGAAGCGGATGGCGATGGCGCTCGGCGTCGACTCGCTGGACGAGATCGGCGAGCGGATCGGCGGGCTGATCAAGCCGGAGCTACCGGTCGGCTGGTCCGGCATCCGCGAGGGCCTGGGCAAGGTCATGCAGCTCAAGTCGGTGCCGCCGCGCAAGGTGAAGACCGCGCCCTGCCAGCAGGTGGTGTACAAGGGCGACGACGTCGACCTGGACCGGCTGCCCGGCCTGCAGGTCTGGCCCGGCGACGGCGGGATCTTCCACAACTTCGGACTGACCCACACCAAGCACCCGGAGACCGGCAAGCGCAACCTCGGCCTCTACCGACTCCAGCAGCACAGCCGGAACACGCTCGGCATGCACTGGCAGATCCACAAGGACTCCACCGCGCACCACGCCGTCGCCGAGCGGCTCGGCCAGCGGCTCCCGGTCGCCATCGCCATCGGCTGCGACCCGGTCGTCTCGTACGCGGCGACCGCGCCGCTCCCCAGCGACATCGACGAGTACCTGTTCGCCGGCTTCCTGCGCGGCGAGCGGGTGGAGATGGTCGACTGCCTCACCGTGCCGTTGCAGGTGCCGGCGCACGCCCAGGTGGTGCTCGAGGGCTACCTCGAGCCCGGCGAGCGGCTGCCCGAGGGGCCGTTCGGTGACCACACCGGTTTCTACACCCCGGTCGAGCCGTTCCCGGTGCTGCACGTCGAGGCGATGACCATGCAGCGTGACCCGGTCTACCACTCGATCATCACGTCGAAGCCGCCGCAGGAGGACCACGGCCTGGGCAAGGCCACCGAGCGGATCTTCCTGCCGCTGCTGAAGATGATGATCCCGGACATCGTCGACTACGACCTGCCGGCCGCCGGCGTCTTCCACAACTGCGCGATCGTGTCCATCCGGAAGCGCTACCCGAAGCACGCGCAGAAGGTGATGAACGCGATCTGGGGCGCGCACCTGATGTCGCTGACCAAGCTGATCGTGATCGTCGACGAGGACTGCGACGTGCACGACTACAACGAGGTCGCCTTTCGCGCCTTCGGCAACGTCGACTACGCCCGGGACCTGCTCGTCACCGAAGGCCCGGTCGACCACCTCGACCACTCGTCGTACCAGCAGTTCTGGGGTGGCAAGGCGGGCATCGACGCGACCCGCAAGCTGCCCAGCGAGGGCTACACCCGGGGCTGGCCGGAGGAGATGACCATGTCGCCCGAGGTGGCCTCGCTGGTCGACAAGCGCTGGAAGGAGTACGGAATCTGATGACGGCCGTGCTGGAGCCCGTCGAACGCCCGGGCCGGGTCAAGTCCTTCCTCAAGCTGGTCGCGATCGAGCACTCGGTCTTCGCGCTGCCGTTCGCGTACCTGTCGGCGCTGACCGCGATGCAGGTGAACAGCGGGCACGTGCGCTGGCTCGACCTGCTGCTGATCACCGTCGCGATGGTCGGGGCGCGGACGTTCGCCATGGCCGCCAACCGGATCCTCGACCGGCGGATCGACGCGCGGAATCCACGTACCGCCGGGCGGGAACTGGTCACCGGGGCGGTGAGCGTACGGACCGCGTGGACCGGCGCCGCGGTCGCACTGGTGGTCTTCCTCGCCGCCGCGGCCCTGCTCAACCCGCTCTGCCTGGTGCTGGCGCCGCTCGCCGTGGTGCCGCTGGTGGTCTACCCCTACGGCAAGCGGTTCACCAATTGGCCGCACGCCATCCTGGCGATCGCCCAGGCGGTCGGCCCGGTCGGCGCCTGGCTGGCCGTCACCGGCACCCTCGCCGGCTCCTGGCCGGCCTGGCTGCTCGGCGCCGCCGTCGGCCTCTGGATCGGCGGCTTCGACCTGATCTACGCCTGCCAGGACGCCGACGTGGACCGGACGATCGGGGTGCACAGCGTCCCCGCCCGGTACGGGCTGCGGTTCGCGCTGCACGCGTCCACCGTCGCGCACGTGGTCACCTTCGCGCTGTTCATCTGGTTCGGCGCGCTGGTCGGCTTCGGCTGGCTCTGGTGGATCGGGCTGGCGTTCACCGCCGTCGCCTTCGGCTACCAACACCTGGTGGTCAGCCCGACCGACCTCAGCAAGGTGAACCGGGCGTTCTTCACCGCCAACGGCTTCGTCGGCATCGCGCTGTTCGTGTTCGCCCTGCTCGACCTGCTGGTCCGCCTCGGCCTGCGGCCCTGAGCCGGGCGTCAGCGTCCGGCGCCGACCGGGTAGCGGGCGCTCTCCAGGGTCCAGTCGACGGTGCCCCGGACGGCGTTGGTCACCCCGTCGAGATGGGCGGTCACCGACTCGTCCAGCGCCGGACCGAACGACGGCACGGCGGCGCGCAGCGCGGTGAAGCGGGCCATCTCCGTACGCCACCGCGCGGCGACCAACTCCACCGCGGTCCCCACCGGCACACCCCGCTCGGCGGCCACGGCCAGCACCAGGTTGTGGCCCCCGGCGGTGGCCCGGTCGCGGTCCAGCGAGGCGATGTCGTTGAACCAGGAGAGCAGGTCGTTGGCGAGTTCGCCGAGCCGGCGCAGCGCGGGATGGTGGTAGACCGCGTCGGGCAGCGGTCGCCCGGTCGCGAACTCGATCAGGGGGTACGACACGTACGCCGCCGAGGTGGTGCGGCGCAACGCCACGTACTCGTCGACGCCGGGCGGCCGGCCGGCTGACCGGGCGACCGCCTCCCCCCAGACCCCGTCGAGGTGGTCGGCGACCGCATCGGCGAAGCGGAGCCGCCAGCGGGCCGGCATCCGGCGCCGGGGCTCCCGCCAGGCCTGCACCAGCAGCCGGCGCAGCGGGCCGGAGAAGCCGGGGTGGCGGGCCCGTGGGCCCTCCCGGAGCAGGGCGAGCGCCCCGTCCCGCAGCGCCCGGATCCCGGTCGGGTCCGGCCGGCCCGGCCCGTCGCAGGCGTCGTCGACGAGGAAGAACCAGGTGAACAGGGCGGCCAGCACCCGCAGGTCAGGCTCGGTGGCGTCCGGGTAGAGCCGACCGGCGTACCGGGCGAAGCCGGCCCGGGCCAGCCGCCGCCGGGCGGCGGCGTCCAGCGGCAGGCCGAGCCGGTCGAGCTGGCCGACCAACCAGTCCTGCACCGGGTCGGCGTGCGGGGAGAGCCGGGGCACAAGGGGGCAGCCGGACGCCAGCGACCGGAGCACCGCCTCCGTCATCACCGATCCCTTCCATCGATGTGGATCACCGACGGAAGCATGGCAGGTCGCCGTAGTCCCCGCCGCCCGGGTGGACAAGGGCGCTGGTGGCGGGACAAGCGGGACGGTCCGGACGCCGGACCCGGGGGTCGCCGTCCGGCTGCGGCGCCGACCAGGCACGCTTGACGGCATGCGTGAACCATGGGTGGTCGGCGTCTCCGGGGCTTCCGGCACGCCGTACGCGGCCGCCGTCGTCCGGGGCCTGCTCGACGCCGGCGAGGCGGTGGACCTGATCGTCTCCCGGGCCGCCCGGTTGACCATCCTCGACGAGACCGGCCGCCCGTTCCGGGACGGGCACTGGGCCGCGGACCTGGCGGCCTGGCTGGGCCGCGACCTCGCCGACGCGGACCTGCGGCACTGGCCCACCGGCGACCTGGCCGCCGGACCCAGCAGCGGTTCCTACCGGGTACGCGGCATGGCCGTCGTCCCGGCGAGCACGGCGGCCTGCGCCGGCATCGCGATCGGGCTCTCCAAGGACCTGTTGCAGCGCGCTGCCGAGGTGAACCTCAAGGAGCGGCGGCCGGTGGTGGTGGTGCCCCGGGAGACGCCGGTCACCCGCAGCCATCTGGAGCATCTCATCGCCCTGCACGACGCCGGTGCCGTCGTGCTGCCGGCCAGTCCCGGGTTCTACGGCGCCGGGGCGGCGGCCTCCGCCCAGCAGCTGGTCGACTTCGTGGCCGGCAAGGTGCTGGACGCGCTCGGCGTACCGCACACACTGTTCCGGCGCTGGTCAGGGGAGCTGGCGGCGGCCCGACGGGACGCGGACCGGACCTGACGGCGCTGATCGGAGAGCTGGTCGCGGGCCGACGGCACGCGGACCGGCCGGAGGCCGGTCCGCGTGCCGATCGGTGCCGACTCAGTACATTCCGGCGTTCGCCGGCCCCGGGCCGGTCGAGGCGGTGGGGCCCATGTTGCGCGACTTGCCCATGTCCTCCGCCTCTTCCAGCATGCCCTCCCCCTCAAGCAGGGCTCGCACCTCGGATTCCCGAAACCGGCGATGCCCGCCTGGAGTCCGGATGCTGCCTATCCGGCCGGCCGCTGCCCATCTCGTCACGGTCTTCGGGTCAACCCGAAACAGCGCGGCGACTTCACCCGGTGTCAGCAGGCGATCTCCAGTGTCCACAGCCCCCTCCTCGCGTCGACGAAGCCCCCGGCTGAACACACTGCCCCCGGCCGGTGCGAGCCCAGAGCCGTCATGAGGGACGTACGGCAATTACAGCACCGGCGAGATGGCCTGTCCGTCAAAACGCGAAAAACGCACGTAGTGAGAAGTTAGTAAATGCTACCGGCGGAGAACCCCCGTGACTGGACGTTTGTGAATGGCGACGCGACGTCATGTTCAACTGGTGCCGAGCGTCGCGCGTTACGCCGGAACGGATAGGGTCACTCTCCGTGGACGCGATCGACCTGAGCCTCGTGGAGCTGCTGCGCGGCAACGCCCGCCTGTCGTACGCCGAGCTGGCCCGCCAGGTCGGGCTCTCCGCCCCGGCGGTGCACGAGCGGGTGGGGAAGCTCGAGTCGAGCGGGGTCATCCGGGCGTACCGGGCCGAGGTGGAGCCGGAGTCGATCGGACTCGGCGTCACCGCGCTGATCGGCATCGTGGAGGACTCCACCGCCGACACCGACGACGTGCTGGAGGCGTTCCGGCAGATGCCCGAGATCGAGTCCTGCTACTTCATGGCCGGCGTCGAGTCGTTCCTGTTGAAGGCGCGGGTGGGCACCATCGCCGAGCTGGAGCAGCTGATCGTCCGGCTGAACCGGACCCCCGGGGTTGCCTCCACCCGAACGGGCATCGCGCTGTCGACCAAGTGGGAGAACCGTCCCCAGCCGGTCGAGTCGCCCGCCTCCTGACCGGTCAGCCGCCGCCGCCGGCCCGCGACCTCTGGTGCCGGCCCGCCCGTCGGGGATACCGTGCGCCGATGACGATCTCCGCGCGGGGAGCGGCCGTGGTCACCGGGGCGGCCGGCGGGCTGGGCCGGGCCATCGCCGCCGCGCTGCACGCCGACGGCTGGCGGGTGCTGCTGACCGATGTGGACGCGGCCGCGGTGGCGGCCGCCGCGGCGCCGCTCGGGGGCTGGTCCCGCCCGCTCGATGTGCGCGATGAGACGGCCTGTGCCGAGGTGGCGGCAGAGGCCGCGGGCGACGGGGCCGGCGGCCTCGGGCTCTGGGTCAACAATGCCGGCATCCTGGCCACCGGCCCCTCCTGGACGCACGACGCGGCCACCCGGCGGCGGCTGGTCGAGGTGAACGCCCTCGGGGCGATGACCGGCACCCTCGCCGCGCTGGCCGTCATGCGCGCGCAGGGCCACGGCCACGTGCTCAACGTCGTCTCCCTGGCCGGGCTGGTCGCCGCCCCCGGCGAGACCGTGTACGCGGCCAGCAAGCACGCCCTGCTCGCGTTCAGCCTCGGCACCCTCGCCGACCTGCGGATGGCCGGCGTCCGGGGGGTACACGTGTCGTGCCTGTGCCCGGACGGGATCTGGACGCCGATGCTGCACGACAAGCTGGACGACCCCGGGGCGCTGGCCTCCTTCACCGGAACGCTGCTCACGCCGGAGCGGGTGGCCGCGCGGGCCGTCCGGCTGGCCCGCCGCCCGCGCCCGGTGGTCAGCTTGCCGCGCTGGCGCGGCGCCCAGGTCCGCCTCCTCGACGCCTTCCCCCGGCTCGCCCTGGCGCTGACCCCGGTGGTCCGGGCCGCGGGCCGGGCCGGCCAGCGCCGGCAGGCACGCCGGACCCGGCCGGACGCGAGCCGACCTCGCTTGTAACGTTGCCGACGTGACTCATCTCGACCGGTGTGACGAGGCCAGCCGGACCTGGGTGACCGAGGCGATCGCCACGGTCGAGGCGGACGCCAACCGCTCCGCCGACACCCACCTGCTGCCCTTCCCGCTGCCCCGTGCGTGGGGGATCGACCTCTACCTCAAGGACGAGTCGGTGCACCCCACCGGCTCGCTCAAGCACCGGCTCGCCCGCTCGCTCTTTCTCTACGGGCTGTGCAACGGCTGGATCGGCCCGGACAGCACGATCATCGAGGCGTCCTCCGGCTCGACCGCGGTCTCCGAGGCGTACTTCGCCCGGATGCTGGGGTTGCCGTTCATCGCGGTCATGCCCGCCTCCACCTCGCCGGAGAAGGTCGCCCAGATCGAGTTCCAGGGCGGCCGCTGCCACCTGGTCGAGGACCCGGCGAAGGTGGTGATCGAGGCGCGCTGGCTCGCCGAGGACACCGGCGGGCACTTCATGGACCAGTTCACGTACGCCGAGCGGGCCACCGACTGGCGGGGCAACAACAACATCGCCGAGGCGATCTACGCGCAGCTCGCCCTCGAGCGGCACCCCGTGCCGGCGTGGATCGTGGTGGGCGCCGGGACCGGGGGCACCAGCGCCACCATCGGTCGGTACGCCCGCTACCGCCGGCTGCCCACCAAGCTCTGCGTGGTCGACCCGGAGAACTCCGCCTTCTACCCGGCCTGGCAGGCCGGCGACTGGTCGATGCGGACCGACAAGGGCTCCCGGATCGAGGGCATCGGTCGGCCCTGCGTGGAGGCGTCCTTCCTCCCCTCCGTGGTGGACCGGATGGTCCAGGTTCCGGACGCCGCGTCGCTCGCCGCCATGCGCGCCGGCTCGGCGGTGCTCGGCCGCCGGGTGGGTGGCTCCACCGGCACCAACCTGTGGGGCGCGTTCGGGCTGATCGCCGGGATGCTCGCCGCCGGGCGGACCGGCTCGGTGGTCACCCTGATCTGCGACCCCGGGGACCGGTACGCCCACACGTACTACGACGACGAGTGGGTGGCCCGGCAGGGGCTCGACCTCGCCCCGCACCTGGCCACCATCGACCGCTTCCTCGCTACCGGCGCCTGGCCGGCCTGACGGAAGGGCCCCGCTTAACGCCTGCGGTCTCGAAGGGAACCCTTCTCACTCCGGGGACAGGAGAGCGCGCGGCGGGTCAGCGGGGGTCGATGCGCTCGGCCAGCCCGGGATAGCGCACTACGAAGCCGTTCGGATCGATGTCCAGGTCGGCCGCGAAGCTGTCGCTGTTGAAGCGGATCCGGCCCGGTCCGAGCGAGGTGTAGACCTGGTCGGCCGGGAGCACTGCCAGGCCGGGCAGCAGTACCCAGGCCACGGTGACCTGCCGGGCCTGGTCCGCCGGGGCCCGGCCCAGCCCGATCCGACGTATCGGGAGGGTGTTGAACAGCGGCGAGCCGCTCAGGTCGACGTCGAGCGCCTCGGCCAGCCGGTCCGGCTCGTCGGTGCCCGGCAACCCGGCCGGCGGGTGCCCGGTCGCCACCAACGCCGCGTCCAGGTCGCCCTCCTCGCCGGTGCGCACCCGCCAGCCGTCCCCGGTCCGTTCCAGGCGTACGCTCCGCGCCCAGCCGGCCCCCTCCGCCTCGGCCTCGAGCCGGCTGACCGCCCAGTCCGCTCCGACGGTGAGCTGGTACCGGCAGGTGTAGGGGATCGGGTCCACGGCCAGCAGCACGCCCCGCGCGCTGAGCCCCTGGCGGTCGTCGAGGACCACGTGTTCGGACCCCGCGGTGTCGGTTCTGGACCAGAAGAGCGACTTCGGCACTGTCGGCATGAATCGGACGTTACGCGACCGGCCGGGCGCCGGCACGGGATGCGGAAACGCCGCCGCCGAGCAGTCGCTCGACGACGGCGCTTCGCAATCCAGGGGTACACCCCCTCGCCGATCACCGGCTGGGCGCCGGCGTTCCGCGTGCCCGTCCCGATGTCGGGCGGCGGCGTTCCGCGCGGTCAGTGGGTGCGCGCGGGCGGGCGGCCGCCGAAGCCACGCCGGTCATCGCGCGGCCGGTCGTCCCGGCCCCGCCCCTCCGGCCGGAAGCCGCCCCGGTGGTCGGTCGACCGGAAGTCGCCGCCCCGGTCACCGAAGCGTCGGTCGCCCCGACCGTCCCGGTCGCCGAAGCGCCGATCGCCCGGCGCCCGGTCCTCGTACCGGCGCTCACCCCGGTCGGCGAAGCCGCGCCCGCCGGTCGGGCGCTCGTCGAACCGTCGGTCACCGCGCGCCTCCCGCTCACCACCGGTACGGCGGTCCCCGAACCGGCGCTCGCCCTGG
>NZ_JBIAIL010000015.1:71786-163686 GCF_042871425.1 Micromonospora sp. NPDC005806
CCGTCGCGGTCGGTGAACCGGCGCTCGCCCTGGCCGTCGCGGTCGGTGAACCGGCGCTCGCCCTGGCCGTCGCGGTCGGTGAACCGGCGCTCGCCCTGGCCGTCGCGGTCGGTGAACCGGCGCTCGCCGGCCGGGCGGTCGCCGAAGCGCCGCTCGCCGCGCTCCCGGTCGAACGATCCCCGGTCGCCGAAGCGCCGCTCGCCGGAAGGCCGGCCGAAGCCCCGGTCGTCGCGGTCGGCGGAGCGCCGCTCCCGGTCCTCGGCACGCTCGCGCCGCTCCCCGGAACGGTGCTCGTCCCGGTCGCCGAAGCGCCGGTCCCGGTCGAACGAGCCCCGCTCGCTGCGCCCGGAGAAGCCGCGGTCGCCGAAGCGCCGCTCGCGTCCGTCGCGGTCGAACGCGCCGCGCTCGCCCCGGTCGGAGAAGCCGCGGTCGCCGAAGCGGCGCTCGCCGCGGCCCTCGCGGTCACCGAAGCGACGGGAGCCGGACGGCCGATCGCCGTGCCGGCGCGGCTCGGGCTCGTCACGGACCGGCACCCCGCTGGGCTCGCGGGCACCGGTCAGCTCGGCCAGCGCCGGGTCGCCCGCGCGGACCCGGGTCTGGGCCGGCTCGACCCCCGCCTTCTCCAGCATGGCCAGGGTGGTCCGGCGCTGCTTCGGCAGCACCAGGGTGGCCACCGCACCCGACTCCCCGGCCCGGGCGGTACGCCCCGCCCGGTGCAGGTAGTCCTTCGGGTCCTTCGGTGGGTCGATGTGCAGCACCAGCGACACCCCGTCCACGTGGATGCCGCGGGCCGCCACGTCGGTGGCGACCAGCACGTTCATCCGGCCCTCGCGGAACTCGGCCAGGGTCCGGGTACGCATCCGCTGGGTCTTGCCGCCGTGCAGGCCGCCGGCCCGCACGCCCACCGCGGCGAGCTGCTCGACCAGGCGGTCGACGCCGAGCTGCGTACGGGCGAAGAGCATGGTGCGGCCGTCCCGGGCCGCGATGGACGCCGCGACGGCGAACTTGTCGTGCGGCGGGATCAGCAGCATGTGGTGGTCCATGGTGGACACGGCGGCGGTCGGCGGCGCGGTGGAGTGGGTGACCGGTTCGGTCATGAACCGGGTGACCAGCGTGTCGACGTCGTTGTCCAGAGTGGCCGAGAAGAGCAGCCGCTGGGCGTCCGCCGGCGTCTTCGCCAGCAGCTCGGTGACCTCGGGCAGGAAGCCCATGTCGGCCATCTGGTCGGCCTCGTCCAGCACGGTGATCTCGACGTCGTCCAGGTTGCAGACGCCGCGCTCGATGAGGTCGCCGAGCCGACCCGGGGTGGCCACCACGATCTCCACGCCGCGGCGCAGCGCGTCGATCTGCCGGTCGTACGGGACGCCGCCGACGGCGGTCTTGAGGAAGATGCCGACGGCCTTGCCGAGCGGCATCAGCGCGTCGTTGACCTGCATGGCCAGCTCGCGGGTGGGCACCAGGACCAGGGCGCGCGGGTGCAACGGCCGGGCCCGGTTGCGGTCGGCGAGCCGGGCGATCACCGGCAGGCCGAAGGCCAGCGTCTTGCCGGAACCGGTCTGGCCCCGGCCCAGCACGTCGCGTCCGGCGAGGGCGTCCGGCAGGGTGGCCCGCTGGATCTCGAACGGGGTGGTGATGCCCTGTCGGGCCAGCGCGTCGACGAGCTGGCGGGGCAGCCCCAGCGCGGCGAAGTCGGGAGTGGTGTCGGTGGCCGGGAGCTCCGGCGTCGGGGCCGGGTCGACGGACGGGGACGTGCCGGGGGCAGCGTAGGTGGTCAAGAAATGCCTTTCGAGCGGGGCGCATCTTCGCGATGGCCCGCCGCAGCGCCGTACGCCGCCGATTCGCCCGCAAGATCGCCCATGGGCGCGCGATCGGCGCGCCGGGTCAATGATCTCCACAAGTGTACGGCGGCGCGGCGGGGTCGGCCGCTTGCCGCGAACCCGTAGTGGGCGGACTCACCCCGTCACTTGCTGATCATGTTGCCCGTCAGCCCGCTCAGCGCGTCGTTCGCCAGGAAGACCACCAGCAGGCTGATGGCGATCAGCAGGCCCAGCGACAGGGCCAGCACGATCACCACCTTGGTGTTGCTGGACCGGGTCGCCGGTGGATCCTCGGCCCAGCCCTGGGCCAGGATGTGCCCGGTCAGCGAGCCGGAGTTCTCCAGCGGGTTGCCCTGCGGGAACGAGACCGTGGCGAAGCCGGGCCCGTCGGTGCCGCCGTAGACCGCGCCGGCCGGGTCGGGACCGCCCGGCTGGGCCGGGCGCCCCGCCGCCGCCCCGCTCATCGGGTACGTCCGGCCGCCGTCGCCGTGCGCGATGTTGCTCGACGGGGGCCAGTTCGGCAGCGCGGGTGCCGGCACCACGGGCGGGGCGGAGACCGGCCCGGGGGTGGCCGGACCGGCGGAGACGGGGACCGCCGCCCTGGCCACCGGCCGTCCCGCCGGGGGCGCGGAAACCGGCCCGCCCGCCGGGCTGGCCATGGCGGGCGGAGGCGGGAACGGCGGAGCCGGCATCGGGCCCGGCGGCGGCGGGGGCGGTGGCACCGGCGGGGCCGGCGGCGGTACCGGCGGCCCGGGAAGCGGCGGCACCGGCCCCGGCGGGGTCGGCCCGGGCGGCGGTGCGGGGGTCGGCGGGACCGGCCCGGGCGGCGGGGCGGGGACCGGCGGCGGCGCCGGCCGGAGCGGCGGCTCCGGCTCCGGCACCGGGGGCGCCGGCGACGGCGGGGTCGGACCCGGCACCGGGGTCGGCGCCGGCTCCGGCTCCGGGGCGGGTGGCTTCGGGGGCTGTGCCGGCTCCGGCGGCTGCGCCGGCTCGGGCGGCTCCGGATTCACCGGACCCGCGCGGTAGACCTTGGCGGCACCGCCCTTCGCCGCCCCCGCAGCGGCGACCTCGTCCGGCGAGACACGGCTCGGGCCGGGGACGGAAGCGCTGGCCCGGGCCTGTCCCGGGGCGGTACGCGGGGTGGGCAGCGCCGGTGATTCGGCGGCGGCCTCGTCGGTGCCGGCCGGTTCGGCCGGGACTTCCGGGTCGGGGGAACGTTCGGCGGCGGCGAAGGCGGACCAGGTCGACGGGGCGACGGTGGCACCGGGCTGGCGCCGGTCCAGGGGCGCGGCGGGCTGCGGCGGACCCCCCGCCCGGTAGGTGGTGGCGCTGGCCGGCGGTTCCGCCCGGTCCCCGTCCGACGGCGGTACGGCGGCCGCGGCGACGCTGACCCGGGCCCGGGCCACCACGGCGGCGGCCTGATTTCCGCGCTCCTCGACGCCGGGATCGGCCGGCCGGTCGGCGGGGTCGGGCGCGGATCCGGGGTGGACCGTCTCCGCCGGAACCTCTCGCTCGCCCATGCTCGCCCCTCCACGCCCGCGCTCGCCCCCGGGCCGTGGCGTCGGCCGGGAATGCCTGGATCTCACCGTGCCACATTCCGGCCCGGCAGCACAGTCGGAGTGGACGGTTGGGTCAGCTCCCGGCGCTCGGGCTGGACGAGCCGGAAACCGCCGCGCCGCCCGACGGGTCGACGCCGCTGGTCGTCGCGCTCGGCACGCTGCTCGTCGTGTTGGTCGGCGACGGGGTCGGCGAGTCGGACGGGCTGGGTGTCGGCGACGGCGTGGGGGAGGTGCTCGGCGTCGGGCTCGGGCTCGACGTGGTGGGTCCCGGGGTCGGCGTCCGGGTCGGCCTGGGACTGGGCGTCTGGGTGGGCTTCGGCGTCGGCGTCGGCTTGGGCGTGGTGGTCGGAGCCGGCGCGGGCGTGGTCGGGGCGGGCACCCCGCCGATCACCCGGGTGGCCGCGTAGAGGTTGCTCCAACGGACCACCGAGATCTTGACGACGTCCCCGGTGCGCGGCGCTTCGACCATCCTGCCGTTGCCGATGTACATGGCGACGTGGTGGATGCTCGTCCAGTTGCTGCCCGAGGCGAAGAAGAGCAGGTCGCCCGGGAGCAGCGCGTTCGGGCTCACGGTCCGGGAGCGGGTGGCGTAGTACTGGTCCCGGGAGACCCGGGGCAGGCCGTGGTAGCCCGCCGACTGGTAGGAGGCCAGCACCAGGCCGGAGCAGTCGAAGCGGTCCGGCCCCTCGGCCGCCCACAGGTAGCGGTCGCCCAGCTGGTCGAGGGCGTAGCGCACGGCGGCCAGCGCCTTCGGGTCGGCGACCAGCCCACTGACACTCTGGTTGGCGACGTACGAGCTGCCGAGCAGCTGCTCGGCGGCGTCCTGGCGCCGCTCGATGTCGAGCAGCAGCGCGGCGTTGTCCTTCCGCAGCTTGAGCAGCGCGGTTTCCTGCCGGTGCAGGTCGGCCTCGACCCGGACGTACTCGGCGGCCTTCTCGGTGGCGCGCTGCTCCGCCGCGGCGTACGCCTCCTGGGCGATCTTTTCGGCGGCGGTGGCCCGGGCGACCTCGCCGGCGACCGCGGTGGTCGCCCCGTCCGCCTTGTCGCCGCGGGTGATCCGCTGGAGGGCGGTGAGGTCGTGCAGGTCGGCGCCGAACTCGCCGGGCGGGATCGCGGCCGCGGCCTTGACCGCGTCCGCGGCGGCGCTCTTCGCCTTCTCCTGGGCCTGAGCCAGCGCGTCCTGGGCCTGCTGGTGGGCGGTGGCCGCGACGGCGAGCTGGCCCTGCGCGTCATCGCGCTCGCCCTTGACCTTGAGCAGGGCGTCGCCGAGCTGGGCGGCCAGCGCGTCGGCCTGGTTGATCTGCGCGATGAGCGGGCCGTCGGCCGGGTTGACGATGCCGGGCGTGCTGCCGAGCCCACCCGGGAACTGCCCGGGCAGCCCGGGGACCGCGCCGGGCAGCCGCAGGCCGGCGACCGGCGGGCGGGAGCCGGTGGAGGGAATCCTGTCGGGCAGCGGGTCGGCCCAGGCGGGGGTGGTGATCGCGGCGGCCGCCACCAGGCCGAGCAGGGCGGACCAGAGCTTCGGGCGGAGCACTGGGGAGATCAGGGGGATCCCGCGTCGTCGCCGTCGGCCCTTGGTGCTGCTGTCGACCATTCCGCTCCCCGTCCGGTCTGGTGCCTCCCGCGCTCGGTGGGCGCAGGTGAACCGGGACGCTATCAGTGTGTGTTCCGCCCCATCTTGTCTTACCTCACATGGCGAGGGATGTCGATGCGCGGAGAGTAACGACCGGCTGAGAGTCCGGTGAAGAGGGTCGCTGCGGTTGACCGGGCGGTCGGCCCGTCGGAGGAGGGACGTACGCTCGACCGGGATCGCAGGTGGAAGGGACGTGGCTTTCGATGGACGCCGGACTCAAGCGCGAGCTCGAAGCGAAGGTCTACGCGGGGGAGCGGCTGACCCGCGAGGACGGGGTCGCCCTCTACGAGAGTGACGACCTTGCCTGGCTCGGGCGGCTGGCCCACCACAAGCGCACCGAGATGAACGGCGAGCGGGTGATGTTCAACGTCAACCGGCACCTCAACCTCACCAACGTCTGTTCCGCCTCGTGCGCGTACTGCTCCTTCCAGCGCAAGCCCGGCGAGAAGGACGCCTACACGATGCGCATCGACGAGGCGGTCCGTAAGGCCAAGGAGATGGAGGACGAGCAGCTCACCGAGCTGCACATCGTCAACGGCCTGCACCCGACGCTGCCCTGGCGCTACTACCCGAAGGTGCTGCGCGAGCTGAAGGCCGCGCTGCCGAAGGTCAATCTCAAGGCATTCACCGCGACCGAGGTGCAGTGGTTCGAGAAGATCAGCGGCCTGAGCGCCGACGAGATCCTCGACGAGCTGATGGACGCCGGCCTGGAGTCGCTGACCGGCGGCGGCGCGGAGATCTTCGACTGGCAGGTCCGGCAGCACATCGTCGACCACGCCTGCCACTGGGAGGACTGGTCGCGGATCCACCGGCTGGCCCACTCGAAGGGCATGAAGACCCCGTCGACCATGCTCTACGGCCACATCGAGGAGCCCCGGCACCGGGTCGACCACGTGCTGCGGCTGCGCGAGCTCCAGGACGAGACGGGCGGCTTCCAGGTCTTCATCCCGCTGCGCTACCAGCACGACTTCGTCGACTCGGCGGACGGCAAGATCCGTAACCGGATCCAGGCCCGGACCACGATGGCCTCCCCGGCCGAGTCGCTGAAGACCTTCGCGGTCTCCCGGCTGCTCTTCGACAACGTCCCGCACGTGAAGTGCTTCTGGGTGATGCACGGTCTCTCGGTGGCCCAGCTGTCCTTGAACTTCGGTGTGGACGATCTGGACGGCTCCGTCGTGGAATACAAGATCACCCACGATGCCGACTCGTACGGCACGCCGAACACCATGCACCGGGACGACCTGCTGCACCTCATCTGGGACGCGGGCTTCCGCCCGGTCGAGCGGAACACCCGCTACGAGATCGTCCGCGAGTACGACGCGGCGCCGTCGCTGGCCGAGCGCCGGGCCGAGCCGCAGCAGGTCTGGGCCTGACCCCACCGATGAACACCGTGGAGCAGCCGCAGCGCAGCTTCCCCCGGCGGGACGCCGAGGGGCGCATCGCCACCCTGGGCGACCTGCTCGGGGTGAGCCTCGCCGGCCTGGTGATCGGGGTGCTGGCGCTGGTGCTCTTCGAGTGGGCGTTCGCCACCCTGGGCGCTGGCGGGTTCGGGCGGACCAACGGCTGGCTGGCGGTGATCCTGCCGGTCTGGCTCTTCTGGGACGACTTCCGGGCCTGGGAGTTCGGCGCCGCCCGGGTGCTGGCGGCGCTGGCCGGCCTCGTGGTCGGGGTGTTCGCCGGGCTGCTCGCGGCCGGCCTGACCGCCGGGCTGCCGCCGCTGGTCTCCGGCGCGCTGGCCGCGGCGGTCTTCACCGTGGTCTACGCGGTGGTCTGGTTTCCTGGGGTGCGCTGGCTGGCCCGGCGCATGGGCTGATCGATGACGGAGAACGGAGTACGGACGTGAGCGCGGCGGTCAAGTACACACTGGGCCGGATCGGGCTGTTTGTCGGCGTGCTGGCGGCCCTCTGGTTCGTCGACATGAACCCGTTCCTGCGGCTGATGCTGGCGCTGGTCTTCTCGGCCGCGCTCTCGTTCTTCCTGCTGCGTGGCTGGCGGGACGAGATGGCCGGGGAGATGTCCGAGGCGTCGGAGCGGCGCCGCGCCGAGAAGGAGCGGCTGCGCTCCGCCCTCGCTGGCGAGGACCAGCCCGAGCAGGGCGAGCAGCGCCGCGAGGGCTGAGCTGGGTAGCCCGGGCAGGGCGGATGCGCGCCGAGGCTGGGGCTGGCGAAGGCCGGCGTCGGCGTGCACCGCGATAGCGCGATCGGGCCCCGGGCCGCTAAGGTCGACCGCCGTGAGCTCCCTCAGCACGATCAACGGGTGGCGGACGAAGGTGTTCCTCTGGATCGGTCTGCCGGTCATCGCCGCCATTGGACTGATGCTGAGCGTCACCGACCTCGCCCCCGCCTGGGAGGCGAAGAACGGTGGCGGTACGCCGGGCACGTTCACCGCGGTGAACGAGGAATGCGGCCGGCGTAACTGTGAGTGGCACGGGACCTTCGTCGCCGCCGAGGGCGCCGCCCGGCGCGCCGACGTGATCCTCTACGACGCGCCCGACGGGCTGACCGCCGGTGCCACCGCCCCGGCCCGCGACAGTGGTGCCCGCAAGGGCGTCTTCTCCGCCGCCGGTGGGTCGACGTACCTGCTGGTCACCGGGCTCGCCCTGGCTGGCGTGGTCGCCCTGGTGGCCTGGGTCGTGATCATCGTCCGGGCGATCCGTGGTCCCCGTAAGCGGGCGGAGCCGTCCGCCCCGCCGGCCTCGTTCGCCCCGTCCCGCTGATTACCCAGGACCGTACCGACGGGCCCGGCGCCACCTCCGCAGGGAGAGCGGCGCCGGGCCCGTGCTGTCACCAGTTGGTCGAGCCCGGCACCACCGGCCAGGACCGGTCGGCCGGCTTGATCAGGTACGCGATCCCGCCCGAGCCGGAGGCCACGGTGCCGTTCGCCCGGTGCCGCTTGGTCCGCAGCCAGATCTGCTCGAACTGCGCCCGCTTGTACACGTTGCGGACCGCCTCGTTCGAGGAGGAGGCGGGATCGTTGACGATCACGTCCCCGTCGGCGGTGAAGCCGACGATCACGAAGAGGTGCCCGGAGGTGCCGTAGTTCGCCCCGTCCAGCTCGCTGGCGAGGAAGGACTGCGAAGTGACGACCGGGATGCCGGCCTTGATGAAGCGCTCCGCCTCGTCCAGCGAGTGCAGCCGGGTGACCCGGGCGTCCATGCCCGGGAAGCTGGCGGCGTACGCGGTGTTGAACGGCCAGTTGCCGGCGCCCTCGTACTCGTAGTCGTAGGTCATCCGGGCGGCGTGGTCGACGGTCGGGTCGGCGTAGCTCGGGTCGACCCAGGCGGTGTCGCCGGCTGAGGGCTGCCGGCCCCAGTACTCGACCACCATCTCCGTGGAGGTGGGCGAGCACCAGGCCTCACCGCCGCCGTCGAACTCGGGGTACTCCCCCTCGTGGATGTTCTGCGAGTAGCGCGGCACGGGCAGCTCGGTGCCCCAGGCGATCCCGCCCTCGCTCGGGGTGACGGTGAACCGGTCCGGGACGTTCGAGCTCATCGCGCCGAGCATCCAGACCCGCGGCGAGGCGGCCTGCCCCGGCGCCCGGTACAGGGTCAGCCGGAGCTGGTACGACCGGAGCAGCACCCCGTTCTTGGCGTTGTCGATGGAGAAGGTGTCGGTCCAGATGGTGGACCAGGGGTCGCCCTGACCGTCCAGGGTGGCCCGCTTGATGTCCTGGTCGCCGGAGGCCCAGCGGCCCATCACGTACCAGGGCGTCTGCTGGCCGGTGTTGTAGGTGCCGTGCAGCTCGACCTGGATCCAGGTGCCGGCCGGGGTGGCGGCGTTCCACGAGGCGACCAGTTCGGTGGCGTCGAAGCCGACCTGCCGCTCCGGCGAGGTCCAGGTGGCGTACTCCCAGGTGCGGGTGGCGCCGGTGTGCTCGTCGGTGAACTCGGTGGTGCCGGCGGGCTGGCCGATGGTGATTCCGGTGCGGTACCCGGGGATGGCGTACGTGCCCTGGTGGGTGCCGGTACGCCAGTCGGGATACTTCGACCAGTCCTGGAAGGTGATCTGTTCGTCGTGTGCGACGACCGGAAGGTTGTTGTCCGCGTGGGCGGGTGCGGTGGTGCCGAGGAGGGCGAGCGCGGTCACGCCGGCGAGCGCGACCGCGCGCAGGCTTGGTCTGGCCATGTGAACTCCGTAGGTAGGGATGGGATGGGTCACCAGTTGGTGGAGCCGGCCACGGAGGGCCAGGCCACCTCGGTGGGCTTGATCAGGTAGACGATGCCGCCGGAGCCGCTGCCGGTGCCGCCGTTGGCGGTGGTCCGCCTGGTCCGGAGCCAGATCTGCTCGAACTGATCGCGCCGGTAGACGTGGCGTACGGCGGCGTCGGTGGGGGAGGCCGGGTCGTTGGCGATCACGTCACCGGTGGCGGTGAAGCCGACCACCACCATCAGGTGCCCGGCGGTGCCGTAGCCCGCCCCGTCCAGCTCGCTGGCGAGGAAGGACTGGCTGGTCACCACGGGGATGCCGGCGGCGATGAAGTGCTCCAGTTCGTCCAGCGAGTGCAACCGGGTCACCTTCGCCTCGAGCCCCGGGAAGCTGGCCGCGTACGCGGTGTTGAACGGCCAGTTGCCGGCGCCCTGGTACTGGTAGTCGTAGGTCATCCGGGCGGCGTGGTCCACGGTCGGGTCCGCGTAGGTCGGGTCCACCCAGGACGTGTCGGCCGGCGACGGCTTCCGGCCCCAGTACTCGACC
Organism: Micromonospora sp. NPDC005806; assembly: GCF_042871425.1. Taxonomy (NCBI): domain Bacteria; kingdom Bacillati; phylum Actinomycetota; class Actinomycetes; order Micromonosporales; family Micromonosporaceae; genus Micromonospora; species Micromonospora sp. NPDC005806. The sequence goes on from NZ_JBIAIL010000015.1 coordinate 81,487, forward strand.
ACCATCTCCGTGGAGGTCGGGGAGCACCAGGCCTCGCCACCGCCGTCGTACTCGGGGTACTGCCCGGCGTGGATCTCCTGCGAGTAGCGCGGCACGGCCAGTTCGGTGCCCCAGGCGATGTGGCCGGCGCTCGGGGTCACGGTGAACCGGTCCGGCACGTTCGAGCTCATCGCCCCGACGGACCGGACCACGGGTGAGACGGTCAGCGCCGGGTCGCGGTAGAGGGTCACCCGGAGCTGGTACGCCCGCAGCAGCACCCCGGCGGCCGGGTCGTTGACGGCGAAGGTGTCGGTCCAGACGCTGGAGGTCTTGTCGCTCTGCTTGTCGACGCTGGTCCGGCGGATGTCGCCGTCGCCGGCGGCCCAGCGGCCCATGACGTACCAGGGGGTCCGGGTGCCGGTGGTGTAGGTGCCCTGGAGCTCGACCTGGAGCCAGGTGCCGGCCGGGGTGTCGGCGTTCCAGGAGGCGACCAGCTCGGTGGCCCCGAAGCCGACCTCGGTCAGCGGCGAGGTCCACGTCCCGTACGCCCAGGTGCGTTTGGTGTTGGTGTGCGGGTCCTTGTAGACGGTGGTGCCGACCGGGGTGCTCAGCGCGAGGCCGCCGGCGGTGACGGTGGCGCCCGCGGTGGTCCCGGCCGACCAGCCGGCGCCGGACCAGCCCTGCCAGGTGATCTGTTCGTCGTGGGTGACGGTGGTGGTCCCGCCGGCCGGCCGGCCGGCGTCGGCGGGGGCGGTGGTGGCGAGGATGGCGAGCGCGGTGACGCCGGCGACGGCGACTGCGCGCAGGGAGGTGAGTGCCATGGCAGCTCCATGGGTGAACGGCATCGTTGCCGTTCACTGTCGCGCCCGGAAGGAAGTTTCGCCAGAGGTCGACGCATGGAAAATCATTGCCGAGGCATCGTCGAGATGCACCCGGGCTCGTCCCCGGGGGCGGCTGCTACACGATCGGCACGCAGAGCCGGCACTGCTGACCCGATTCCCGGGGGGACCCCGATCCACCCTCGCAGTGCCCCACCCCACCCTCCCGTCCGGACGATCTCCGCTGGTCATGCGCTACCGTGGCACCGACCAACCCGCAGCGAAGCCGGTGTGAAACCGGTGCTGTCCCGCAACTGTGATGCCCCGCACGCGACGTCGGCCTCCGGCCGGTGTCGACGACCGTGGGGACGAGCCAGGTCGCCTGCGGCACGGTCGCGACACGCGCTCTCGAGGAAGGGCGCCTCGCGGACGGGTCCGCTCCGGCGCTCCCTGTCGGCGAAGCACCACGATCCTCGACCGACAGGAGGACCCATGTCCAGACGTACCCCCCGGCTCTTCGCCGCCGCCCTCGCGGTCGGCGCGCTGCTCCTCGGCGGCTGCGCCGAGAAGACCTCGACCGACACCCATGCCGCAGGCGGTAGCTCCGCGGCCGCCGCGTTCCCGGTCACCGTCGGCAAGCTGACCCTGGAGAAGCGCCCCGAGAAGATCGTCTCGCTGTCGCCGAGCGCGACCGAGATGCTCTTCGCCATCGGCGCCGGCAAGCAGGTCACCGCCGTCGACGACCAGTCGAACTACCCGCCGGACGCGCCGAAGAGCGACCTCTCGGGGTTCCAGCCGAACGCCGAGGCGATCGCCGGCAAGAGCCCCGACCTGGTGGTGCTTGCCAACGACATGAACAAGATCATCGACCAGCTCACCACGCTGAAGATCCCGGTGCTGCTCACCCCGGCCGCGACCACGCTCGACGACACGTACCAGCAGATCACCGACCTGGGCAAGCTCACCGGCCACCCGGGCGAGGCGGACGCCGTCACCAAGAAGATGAAGGACGACATCGCCGCCCTCACCAAGGACCTGCCGCAGCGGAGCAAGAAGCTCACCTACTACCACGAGCTGGGCCCGGAGCTGTACAGCGCGACCAGCAAGACCTTCATCGGCTCGATCTACGCCCTCGCCGGGCTGGAGAACATCGCCGACCCGTCGGACGCCGACGGCAAGAACGGCGGCTACCCGCAGCTCTCCCAGGAGGTCATCGTCAAGGCGAACCCCGACTTCGTCTTCCTGGCCGACACCAAGTGCTGCAAGCAGACCCCGGAGACCGTCAAGGCCCGCAGCGGCTGGGCCGGCGTCACCGCGGTGAAGAACAACCAGATCGTCGCCCTCGACGACGACATCGCCTCCCGGTGGGGCCCGCGCGTGGTCGACCTGCTCAGGTCGATCGTCGACGCCACCGCCAAGGTCCCGGCCTGAACCTGACCGTGCGACCAGCGGAATCCGCCGACCGGCCGGCCGGGACGCCCGACGCGTCCCGGCCGTCGGGCGTGTCCGGGCCCGGCTCGGCCGGCCACCGGACCGCGGGCGGGCGGCCCGCCGCCGGACCGGGTGCGATGGTCCGGCCGGCCGGGCTGCGCACGCGCTGGCTGGTCGCCGGGATCGGCGCGGTGCTGGTCGCCCTGCTCGCCGGGGTGTCCCTGGGCCCGGTCAGCCTGCCGCCCGGCAGCGTGGCCGCCGAACTGCTCAACCTGCTGCCCGGGGTGCACCTGGACAGCGGGCTCACCGAGCGGGAGATCGCCATCGTCACCGAGCTGCGGCTGCCCCGGGTGGTGCTCGGCCTGCTCGTCGGCGGGCTGCTCGCCTTGGCCGGCGGCTGCTACCAGGGCGTCTTCCGCAACCCGCTGGCCGATCCGTACCTGCTCGGCGTGGCGGCCGGCGCCGGGCTCGCGGTGACCGCCGTGATCGCGCTCGGCGCCGGCGCGGGCGGGGCGTTGAGCGGCATGCCGGTCACCATCCCGCTCGCGGCGTTCGTCGGGTCGCTCGGCGCGGTCGCCATGACCTACGGGCTCGGCGCGGCCGGCGGGCGCGACCGCTCACCGGCCACGCTCATCCTGGCCGGGGTGGCGGTGTCGGCGTTCCTCGCCGCAGGGCAGACCTACCTGCTGCAACGGCACTCGGAGAGCATCCAGCAGGTCTACTCCTGGCTGCTCGGGCGACTGGCCACCGCCGGCTGGCACGACGTCCGGCTGGTCCTGCCGTACTTCGTGCTCACCGCGGTGGTGGTGCTGCTGCACCGGCGTGAGCTGGACGTGCTTTCCGTCGGCGACGACGAGGCCACCAGCCTCGGGCTGCACCCGCAGCGCTCCCGCTACCTGCTGATCGCCGCCGCCTCGCTGGGCACCGCCGCCGCGGTCTCCGCGTCCGGCCTGATCGGCTTCGTCGGCATCATCGTGCCGCACACCGTACGGCTGCTCGCCGGGGCCAGCTACCGGGTGATCCTGCCGCTGTCGATGCTCTTCGGCGGGGCGTTCCTGGCGCTGACCGATGTGGTCGCCCGGACCGTCGCCGCCCCCGCCGAGATCCCGATCGGCGTGGTCACCGCGCTGCTCGGCGGCCCGTTCTTCGTCCTGGTCCTGCGGACCTCCCGGCGGGTGTTCACATGACCGCCGTCGAGGTGCGGGGCCTGCGGGTCGAGCTGGGCGGCGTGCCGATCCTGGCCGGCGTGGACCTGACCGTCGCCGTGGGCGAGTGGGTCACCGTGATCGGCCCGAACGGCGCCGGCAAGTCGACCCTGCTGCGCGCCGTCGGTGGCCTGCTGCCCGCGCCGGGCGCGGTCGCCCTCTTCGGTACGCCGATCCAGGCCCTCCGCCGTCGCGACCGCGCCCGGATCGTCGCCACCGTGGCCCAGTCCCCGGTCGTGCCGGCCGGCATGTCCGTCTTCGACTACGTGCTGCTCGGCCGCACCCCCTACATCGCGCCGCTGGGCCGGGAGTCGGCGGCTGACCTGGCCGCGGTGCACGAGGTGCTGGACCGGCTCGACCTGGGCGCGTTCGGGCGCCGTGAGCTGGCCACGCTCTCCGGCGGCGAGCGGCAGCGGGTCTTCCTGGCCCGGGCGCTGGCCCAGGGCGCCACCCTGCTGCTGCTCGACGAGCCGACCAGCGCGTTGGACATCGGGCACCAGCAGGAGGTGCTGGAGCTGGTCGACCAGCTCCGCCGCGAGCACGACCTGACCGTCCTCGCCACGATGCACGACCTCTCCGTGGCCGGCGAGTACGCCGACCGGATGGTGCTGCTCGCCGACGGCCGGGTCGCCGCCTCCGGTCCCCCGCACGACGTGCTCACCGAGGAGCTGCTCGCCACCCACTACCGCGCCCACGTCCGCGTGGTCCAGGGCGAGCACGGCCCGCTCGTCGTCCCGGTCCGCCCCCGCTGAGCCAGCGCGCCGGGGTCAGCGCAGGGTGGTGATCGAGAAGAGGGCGCCCTGCGGGTCGCGGAGGGCGGCGCCGCGGCCCGCCGGATTGTCCCGGGGCGGGACGAGGATGGTGCCGCCCAGCTCGGCGGCCCGGGCGGCGGTGGCGTCGGGGTCGGCCACCGCGAAGTAGACCGACCAGTACGCGGGCAGGTCGCCGGGCAGCTCCTTCAGCTGCGGCATCATGCCGGCGACGATGCGGGCCCCGCAGCGCCAGCCGGTGTAGGGGACCGGGCCGGTCGACCGCTCCTCCGGCTGCCAGCCGAACACCAGCGCGTAGAAGTCCTTCGCCCGCTCCGGGTCCGGGGTGACCAGCTCGTTCCAGCACATCGACCCGGGCTCGTTGAACAGCTCCGCCCCACGCATCGCCATCGGCTGCCAGACACTGAACGCCGCCCCGGCCGGGTCGGCGAGGACCGCCATCCGACCCTGGTCGAAGACCTTGAACGGGGCGACCAACACCTGGCCGCCGGCGGCCTCCACCCGGGTGGCTACCAGGTCCGCGTCGTCGGTCGCCACGTACGTCGACCAGATCGGCACCTGGTCCGGGCTGGCCGGCGGCCCGGCCCCGGCGACCGCCCGGCCGTCCTTGAGGAAGACCGTGTAGCCGCCCGCCGCGGGTTCTGCGGAGACCCGCCCGGTCCAGCCGAAGAGCTGCGGGTAGAACCGTTTCGCGTCCTCCAGCCCGGGCGTGGCCAGGTCGGCCCAGCAGGGCGTGCCGGGCTCGACGCCGTTCACGGTGACCCCTCTCTCGCCGATGGGCGGCCGGACTGGCAGCCCTGCCGGCATCGTGGCACCGTCCCGTGGCCCGCCGGGCCGTAAACGGACGAAACGTCAGCTGAAGCGGCGTCCCTCGTCCCGCCGGTACGCCCATCCGGCGATCGCGGCGAGCACCACGATCCAGACGGCGAGCATGACCATGGAGACCGGGTTCGGCCGCCAGTCGGTCACGGCCGCCCACATCAGCTCCACCGCGCCCCGGGTGGGCAGGTAGGGGGCGATCGCGTTGACGAAGCCGGGCGCGTTGTCCGGACCGAAGAGCAGCCCGCCGCCGAAGGCGAGCGGGAAGAAGATCAGCTGGGCGACCACGATCGCGGCCTTGCTCGGCAGCGAGTAGCCGATCGCCAGCCCGAGCAGCGTGAACGGCACCGAGGTGACCGCGACCGCGCCGATGGCCAGCAGGAACTGCGTCACAGTGACCTGGGCCGCGGTGGCCACCGCCGCGATCACCACCACCGGAAGCATGGAGAAGTAGGTGAGCGCCAGGCCGGCCAGGATCCGACCGGCGAAGCGCGGCCCGGGCCCGGCGGGAAGCGTTCGGGTGTACGGGTTCCAGGGCTGGTCGCGGTCCTCCGCGACGCCGATCCCGTACTGGAAGATGTTGGCGCTCATCACCGCGAAGGTGACCATCGCGGCGGTGGCGTAGGTGGCGCCGGTGCGGTCGTCGCCGGCGAACGGCACCACGAAGAAGAGCATCGTGGCGGCCGGGAAGAACGCGCTGCCGAAGATCGCGATCGGGATCCGGACGGTCTCCAGCAGCTGGTAGCGGGCGTGGACCAGGGCGAGGGGCATCGGAGGAGCTCCTAGGCGGTGACGGTGGTGGGCCGGTCGTCGGCGGTGATGGCGAGGAACGCCTCCTCCAGCGAGGTGGGCCGGACCTCCAGCTCCCGGAACGCCACCCCGGCGGTGACCAGGTCGCGGACGAGCTGGTCGGCGTCGGTGGTGAGCAGGTCGGTGCGCCCCTCGACGTGTTCGGTCGCCACCACGCCGGGCAGCGGCGGCAGGTCGTCGGCGACCAGGCTCACCCGGCGTACGCCGACGATGCCGCGGACCGCCTCCACCGTGTCGTCGGCGAGCACCCGGCCGTGGCCGATCACCATCACCCGCTGCGCGAGCGCCTCCACCTCCTCCAGGTAGTGGCTGCTCAACAGGACGGTGCCGCCGTCGGCGTGGAAGGCCCGGATCGCCTCCCAGAGAGCACGCCGGGCCTCCACGTCCAGCCCGGTGGTGGGCTCGTCGAGGACGACCAGCCTCGGCCGCCCGACGAAGGCGAGGGCCACGGCGAGCCGGCGGCGTTGCCCGCCGGAGAGGCCGCCGGTCTGCCGGCGCACCTGGTCGGCGAGGCCGAACCGGTCGAGCAGCTCGGCCCGGGGGATCGGGTCGGGGAAGTGAGCGGCGACGAAGTCGACCACCTCGCCGACCCGCAGCGTGCCGGGGAGGCCGGTCTCCTGCGGGGTCACGCCGAGCTGCCGCCGGTTGGTCGCGTCGCGCGGGTCGCCGCCGAACAGCTCCACCCGGCCGGCGGTGGGGCGGCGCAGCCCGACCAGCAGGTTGATCAGGGTGCTCTTGCCGGCGCCGTTCGGGCCGAGCAGGCCGACCAACTCGCCGGCGTGGACGGTCAGGTCGACCCGGTCCAGGGCCAGCACGTCGCCGTAGCGGCGGCTGACCTGGTCGGCGCGGGCCAGCATCATGGGGACTCCTTCTCCGGCTGCGGTCCGGGGCAACGTGCGATCCCTGTGTACCGTGTCGAGTCGAGCCCCGCCGCCCCGCGCGGACGGGCCCCGATCGCCTACTGTGGTATTCCGCCGCGCTGCGACGCTGGCGGTGCACGGCTGCCGACTGGACACTGGGGAGGGTCCGTTGACGAGTCCGAGCAGGAACCTGGAGGTCCAACCGGAGGCGCTGACCGCCTTCGCCGCCACCTCCCGGGGCCGGGCGGCCCAGTTCCGTGAGCTGCGCCAGCGGTTCCACGACGGGCACGTGCCCCGGCACGCCTTCGGGATCATGCCGGCGTCGTTCAGCCTCGCCGCCGCGTACGCCGAGCAGTTCGAGGCGTGCCTGCAGGGGCTGGAGGAGGGCGCTGAGGTGATGGCCGACATCGCCGAGGGGATCAGCGACACGGCCGACGCCTACACCGGGACCGACGTGGCGAGCACCGACCTGTTCGCACCGGGTGCCTGAGGGGGCGGGATGAGCACCGAGGCGTTGCAGCGCAACAAGACCTACTTCGAGCAGATCGTGACGGGCACGCCCGACCCGTTCAAGCCGCTCTCCCAGGCCGTGCTCTGGCCGTTCGAGCAGTTGCTGGAACTGGTTGCCGGTGAGCCGGACGACCTGATGCAGGCGGCCCAGCTCGCCCTGACCACCGGCGAGGCGGTCCGGCAGATCGCCGGCGACCAGATCGCCGACCGGGCCCGGCTGCGCGGCGCCTGGGACGGCGACGCGGCGGACAAGTTCCACGAGTCGATGGCGGCCGTCGAGGAGGCGATCGAGGAGCTCGCCAAGGGGCTGGACGGCACCAAGGAGGTGCTGGTCGACGCGGCGAATGCGGCGGTCGACGCGTTCAACCTGCTGGTCGAGCTGATCCTGGAGTTCCTGCTCTGGTTCCTGACCGAGGTGATCATCGCGGCGGTGGCCGCCGTGCTCAGCGCGGGCGTGACGCTGGCCGCCACGGTGGTCCGGGTGCTGGCCCGACTGGCGACCACGGTCGGCCGGATGGTCAAGATCGTGGCCCGGTTCGCGGAGATCCTCACCAAGCTGGTCACCAAGCTGGAGAAGGTCGCCGAGCTGCTGACCAAGTACCGCAAGCTGGTGATGGAGCTGCGCAAGGCCAAGAAGGCGTACCGGGCGTGGAACAAGTCCGGGTACACCAAGGAGGCGTTGCAGTTCAAGCTGAGACGGACCGCCATCCTCTTCCCCGGCCGGTACGCGATCAACCACGTCTCGCCGGTGAACGTGCCCGGCATCGGCGGCGCCCTGCTGGACACCGGCGTCGGCATGTACGACGTCTCCGACGGTCACAAGGACCGCAACTACCTGGTGGACGGCACGTACTCCGAGGACCTGGGCCCGTACACCAAGGGCGTGCAGAACGTCTTCGACTCGATCGTGAACTGAGAGGCAGCCATGACCTTCCCCGCCCTGGACCGGATCGAGGCGCTGGCCCGCAACCTGGACGGGTGGCAGCGCGAGCTCGGCGCGCGGATGGCCGAGCTGGAGCAGAGCAGCGCCGAGGGGGTGAGCGACTCCGGCCTGGTGACGGTGACCGCGGCGGCCGACGGCAGGATCCTCTCCGCCGAGATCAACGCCCGGGCCATGCGGTTGGACTCGTACACCCTGGCCGAGGAGTTCACCGCCGCCGCGAACCGGGCGCAGGAGGCCGCGGCCGCCCGGGTCCGCGAGATCGTCGGCGAGGTGATGGGGAACGCGCCGGCCGCGGAGCGCCGGACCGACGACGGCTACGGCTACGACCGATACTGAGCCGATGGACGAGACCAGGTACCTCGACCGGATCGGCCAGCTTGTCGAGCCGGGCGAGCGGGTGCAGGCCCACGCGAAGGCCGAGGTCGGCGGCGGCCTCACGCCCCCGCCGCCGCCCGACGAGGCGGTCCCCGAGACCCCAGGCCGGGCCACCGTCTCGTCGGTGCTGCTCAACCTGCTCGCCCCGCTGGCCACCTGGGACCGCGGGGACCGGCTGGTGGACCTGATCGGTTGGGGGATCGCCGGCCGGGGCGCGCCCGGGTCGGCCGCCTCCCGGCTGCACCGGGCGGTCAACCCGGCCCGCCCGGACGGGAAGCTGCGGCACACCCTGCTCGCGGTCACCGACCGGCGGCTGCTGGTCTGCGTGACCGGCCCGGTGAAGGTGCTGTCCAGCCGGGAGGACGACGAGCGGTCGCTGGCCGAGACCCGGATCGCCTGGGCGGTGCCGCGGGCCGAGGTGGCGTCCGCCCGGGTGGGCTGGCACCGGCTCAACCCGAAGCGGCTGCGGGTCGACTTCGCCGACGGTTCCTGGCTCGCCTTCACCGTGCCGATCGCCGAGTCGGGCCGCCCGCTGCGCGCGATCGCCGCCGCCCTCACCGGCTGAACCCACCACTCGCGGGTGCCGGGCGGCCGCCCGGTCAGCCGACCAGGGGAGCGGGCAGCGGTTCCCGGTGCAGCACCGCGAGCCGGGAGACCGCCCGGGTCAGCACCACGTAGAGGCGGTGCAGGCCGCGCGGCTCGGCCGCCACGATCGCGGCCGGCTCCACGACCACCACGTGGTCGTACTCCAGGCCCTTGACCAGCGTCGCCGGGACCACGGTGACCCGCGCCGCGGCCTCCACGTCGTCGGCGGTCGCGGTCTCGACGCCCGTGTCGGCGAGCGCCGCGCGAAGCCGGTCCACCGCGTCGTCGGCGGCGATTACGCCGACCGAACCGTCGTGGCCGAGCGCCGCCCGTACCTCGGCCACCGTCGCCGCCGTCAGGTCCTCGACGGTACGCACGTCGAGGGACCCGTCGCGGCGCAGCGACTCGGCCGGGGGCACGTCGACGGCCAGCGCCGGCAGCAGCCGGTTCGCGAACGCGACCACCGCCGCCGGCACCCGGAAGCCGACGCTCAGCGGCACCACGGCCGCGCCCGGCTTCCCGAGGTGGACCAGGGACTCCCGCCAGTCGGTGGCCGCCCAGGGCGCGGTGCCCTGGGCCAGGTCGCCGAGGAGGGTGATCGAGCCGTGCTCGCTGCGCCGGGCGATGGCCCGGCACTGCATCGGGGAGAGGTCCTGCGCCTCGTCGACCACCACGTGCCCGAAGCCGGCCGGCCGCTCGATCAGCCCGGCCGCCTCGTCGATCAGCACCGCGTCCGCGGCGGTCCACCTGGTCGCCTTCGGGGTGCGGCCCGGCCGCCCCGACCGGAGCAGCTCCTGCTCCTCGGCGCTGAACAGGCCGTCGCCGGCGGTGGCGAGCGCCTCGGGGTCGGTGAGCAGCGCGTGCAGCAGCCCCTCCGGGGTGAGCGCCGGCCAGACCGCGTCGAGGAAGGTGGTGACCGGCTTGGCCTTGCCCATCCGGCGCAGCCAGGCGTCGCTGGGCGACTCGGCCCGGCGGGCCTCGGCCTGGCGTTGCAGCAGCCCCACCACCCGGGCCCGGACGCGCTCCCGGCCGGTCGCGTACGGCAGCCCCTCCCGGCGGGTCTCCTCGACCATCCGGTGCAGTGGGTCGAGGCCGATCCGCCAGCGGAACGAGCCGTCGGACACCATGATCGGCTCGGAGGGCGTGCCGATGTGCCCGTCGACCGCGCGGCGCAGCACCTCGGCCATCCGGATGTCGTGCTTGAGGGTGGCGACGGCGGGGTCGTCGACCGCCCGTACCGGCACCCGGGCGATCAGGTCCTCGACGGTGGCCTGCTCGACCTCCACCTCGCCGAGCGCGGGCAGCACCGCGGCGATGTACGACAGGAAGGCCCGGTTCGGCCCGACGATCAGCACCCCCGACCGGCGCAGCCGCTCCCGGTGCAGGTAGAGCAGGTACGCGGCGCGGTGCAGCCCGACCGCCGTCTTACCGGTGCCGGGCGCTCCCTGGACGCAGATCGAGTCGGCCAGGTCGGCCCGGACCAGTTCGTCCTGCTCCGGCTGGATGGTGGCGACGATGTCCCGCATCGGTCCGACGCGGGGGCGCTCGATCTCGGCGGTGAGGATCCGGCTGGCCGTGCCCAGCTCCTCACCCCGGTCCAGGTGCTCGTCCTCGAAGCTGGTCAGCACGCCGGTGCTGAACCCGAAGCGGCGCCGGACGGCGACGCCCTGCGGGTCGCGGGCGCTGGCCTGGTAGAACGAGCGGGAGACCGGGGCGCGCCAGTCCAGCACCAGCGGCTCGCCGAGGTCGTCGGTGACGTGTCGCCGCCCGACGTGGTACACCCCGCCGACCTCGTCGTCGGCGTCACCGCTGTGCCGGCCGTCGGTGGTCCCGCCGAAGTCCAGCCGGCCGAAGAAGAGCGGAGTGGTCGGGTCGTCGGCCAGTTCCTTGACCCGCCGGGCCATGTGCCGGCCCAGCTGTTCGGCGGTGTACGCGTCCCCGGCGACCTTATCGCCGGTGGCGAAGAGGGCCTCGGCGCGTTCGCGCATCCGGCCCAGGGCGGCGCGGGACGCCGCCAGGTGGTCGCGTTCGGCGCCGAGTTCGGCGTCCAGGGTCTGTTCGGGGGCGTGCAGGGTCATCCACGTACTCCTCAGTCACGGGGAAAAACGCTGCCGCTCGCGTGTCCGACCTCGGGTCGGCGCGGAGACGTCCTGTGCGGTGCTACTCACCACGGCCGTCGGGCGGGACAAAGTAGCTTACTCCGCCCGGCGAGCCGGGCAATCGAATTTCGCCGGGCCGCCGCCGGGGCGGAATCATGGGGGCATGACCGAGGCGCATCCCGAACAGCGTCGGGTGACGATCAGCGATCCGCAGGTGATGCGGGCCCTGGCCCACCCGGCCCGTATGGCGATCATGGAGCACCTCAGCACGGTGGAGGGCGGCGCGACCGCCACCGAGTGCGCCGAGATCGCCGGTCTCTCGCCGAGCGCGACCAGCTACCACCTGCGGGAGTTGGCGAAGTTCGGCCTGATCGAGGCGGCGCCCAGCCGAGGCGACGCCCGGGAGCGGGTCTGGCGGGCGTTCAGCCCGTCGTACTACGTCGATTCGGGTCCGGACGCCGACTCCGAGGCCCGCGCCGCCGAGGCGGCTTTGGTCGAGGCCCACATGGCCCGGGACAGCCAGCGGGTCCGGGACTGGATCCGGCGCTCGCCGGACGAGCCGCACGAGTGGTACCAGGCCGCCTGGTTGAGCGACAGCATGCTGCTGCTCACCGCCGAGGAACTGGTTGGGCTCAACAACGCGATCCAGGAGTTGATCGACCCCTACCGGCGGCGGCTGCGGACCGACCCACCCGAAGGGGCCCGGAGCGTCGCGGTGCAGTACCGGGCGCTGCCCATCGATTGACGGGCTTGCGCCGGCCAGGTGTGAAGGATTATTTTCGAAATATGTCCTTCGCATCTGGCCCGTCGCGCTGGTCCGACGTCTGGCTCGTCACCGCCGCCCGAGGCACCTCCACCTGCGGGGACTTCCTCGCGGCCAGCGCCCTGACGCTGGCTCTCCAGTCCGCCGGCGCGGGCGGCCTCGCCGTGTCCGGGCTGATGCTCGCCGCCACCGTGCCGCTGGTGGCGCTCGCCCCGTTGACCGGCCGGCTCGCGGACCGGGTGGACAGCCGTCTCCTGCTCGTGGTCGCCGGTCTGGCCCAGGCCGCGATCTGCCTCGCGCTCGCGTACGCCGGGCACCCGGTCCTGGTCATCGCCCTGGTGGCGCTGCTCGCCGCCGGCCTGGCGGTCACCCAGCCGGTGCTCTCCGCGCTGGTGCCCGCCATGGTCCGGACCGAGGACATGCCCCGGGCCAGCGCGCTCAACCAGACCGCCGGCACGCTCGGGGCGCTGGCCGGACCGGCGCTCGCCGGGGTGCTGGTCGGTGAGTTCGGTGCCCGGCTGCCTCTGCTCCTGGACGCCGGCAGCTACCTCGCGCTGGTCGCGGCCGGGCTGCTGATCAGAACCCGGCGGGGCGGCAGCCGGGGACGGGTGACGACCGCCGGCACGGTCGGCGCCCCGCCGACCGTCACGTGGCGGCTGCGCCGGGACCCGCTGCTGGTCGCCATGGTCGCCACCATCGCCGGGGTGATCGCCGCGGTCGGGGCGATCAACGTGGTCGAGGTCTTCTTCATCCGCGAGACCCTGGGCAGCTCCACCACCATGTACGGCCTGGTAACCGGCTCCTGGACGCTCGGCATCCTGGTCGGGGCGTGGCTGTTCGCCCGGCTGGCCCGGCGGCTGACCGACGACGGGCGGTTGCTCGTCGGCTACCTCGCCCTGCTCGGCGGGTGCTGCCTGATGATCCTGCTCTCCGCGGCGGTGCCCACCGCGCTGCTGCTGGTACCCGTCTGGCTGCTGGGCGGCGTGGGCAACGGCGGCGCCAACGTCTTCGACAACGTGCTGCTGGCCCGCCGGGTTCCCGAGGCGGCGCGCGGCCGGGCGTACGCCGCACTCAGTGGGTCCGTCCAGGGCGCCTCGATGGTCGGCTTCCTGCTCGGCGGTCTGCTCCTGGAGGTCGCCGGTCCCCGGTTCCTGGTCGCCGCCTGCGGGGTCGCCGGGCTGCTGGTGATCGCGCTGGTCGTGCCGCCGGTCACCCGGGCCATCCGGGCCGAGCGGGCAGTGGAGGGCGACGACCGGGCCCGGTCCACCGATCCCTCGGCGGCGCCGGCGGAGCCGGCGACCGGTGCGGAGTTGGCCACTCCGGTGCCCTCCCGGTGAGCCGGCGCCAGCGGGCGGGGATACCGTCAGGGCATGGCTGACCGCATCGCCCGCCCCCGGGTCGGGCACATCCAGTTCCTCAACTGCCTGCCGATCTACTGGGGCCTGATGCGGTCCGGCGCCCTGATCGACGTTGACCTGTACAAGGACTCACCGGACCGGCTGAACGCCGCGCTGGTCGCCGGTGACCTGGACATCGGCCCGATCTCGCTCGTGGAGTACCTGCGGCACGCCGACGAACTGCTGCTCCTGCCGGACCTGGCGGTCGGCAGCGACGGCCCGGTGCTCTCGGTCAACGTGGTCTCCACGAAGCCCCTCGCCGAACTGGACGCCGCCCGCGTGGCGCTCGGCTCGACCTCGCGTACCGGCGTGCTGCTGGCCCAACTCCTGCTCGGCGAGCGGTACGGCGTCCGCCCCGAGTACTTCCGCTGCCCGCCGGAGCTGACCCAGATGCTGCTGGAGGCCGACGCCGGCGTGCTGATCGGCGACGTGGCGCTGCGCGCCCTCTACGAGGCGCCCCGCAAGGGCCTCGAGGTGACCGACCTCGGGCAGGCCTGGCGGGAGTGGACCGGACTGCCGATGGTCTTCGCCGTCTGGGCGGTCCGTCGCGAGTTCGCCGCCGCCCACCCCGGCCTGGTCAAGGAGGTGCACGAGGCGTTCCTGCGCTCGCGCGACCTCTGCCTGGCCGAGCTGGACCAGGTGGCCGAGGCGGCGGCCCGCTGGGAGCCGTTCGACGCGGCGACCCTGGCGACCTACTTCCGCACCCTCGACTTCTCCCTGGGCGACCGGCAGGTGGCCGGGCTGCGCGAGTTCGCGCGCCGGGCGACCGCGATCGGGGAGGTGCCCGCCCTGCCCGCGAACGGGCCGGAGTTCTTCCAGGGCTGAGGCCCCCGGGGGAAGACGACGAAGCGGCGGTGCCCGGTGGACCGGGACACCGCCGCTTCCCGCAGCGGGTGGGATCAGGTCGCCGGGCGGAGCAACGCCTCGGTGATCTTCTCGCAGTTGTCCATGCCGTACTGGTAGCCCATGTTGATCGGGTAGCGGGCCATCACGCCCATCGTCCAGGTGTCGCCGATCGCCAGGCAGTTGATGTGCATCTCCTGCTCGCGCTGCCGGTCGATCCAGCCGTTCTTGATGGCGATGGTCTTCTGCACCTTGGCCGGGAAGGCCTTGCGGATGCCGAAGTCGCCGACCCCGCGGACCAGCCGCATCTCGTTGATCAGCCACTTGGTCCACTTCGGCCCGGCGGCGCGGCCGTCGTCGATGCAGAGGCCGAGGCGCGCGGTGTCCCGAGGGGACAGCATCGTTCGGCTCCAGCCGCCGTCGCTGGCGACCTTGCTGTCGGTCAGCGCGCACGTCTTGATCAGCCGCTTGATCGAGGCGGACCGGCCGACGCTGTTGTAGAACTGCTCGGCCCGGGTGTTGTCGCTGTCCCGGATGATCTTCGTGGCGTCGGCCAGCTTCGCGTCGCTCGGGGTCTGCCCGTTCTCGTCGGCGCGCCGCAGGTAGTCGGCCACGATCCACGACTTGATCATCGACGCGGTGGTGTTGGTCTCGCCCATGTTCTTCGAGCCGATGATCTTGCCGGTCCGCTTGTCCAGGACGCTCCAGGCGTACCAGCCCTTGATGTCCAGGTCGAGCTCCTGGGGCTGGAACGGCAGCGGCTCCAGCGACGGCGACGGCGACGGGGACGGCTGGGTGCGGGAGCTGCGGTCGCTGGGCGCACCCGTGGAGCGGCCGCCCGGGGTGGCCGCCTGCGAGGCGGAGGTGCGGTTCAGCGGGGAGCCGGGCACGAACCGGAGCGAGACGAGCACCAGCCCGACCAGGATGACGGCGACGGCGCTGAACGCCAGTGGGCGCTGGTTGCTGCCCGGCCGGCGGCGGTTGCCGGCCATCAGAGCTTCCCGACCGGCTGCTGCGGCACCTTGAGGGCGGCGCCGGGCTGCGGGGTCACCAGCTGGGTGGCGACGCTGGCGCAGACCTTCGCACCGTACGAGGGGACCTTCGTGTTGCCGCTGCCGGGATAACGCATCATCACGGCCAGGGTCCAGTCGTCGGTCACCGCGAGGCAGTTGACGTGCCACTGGCCGTCGGCCCAGAGCATGGTGAAGCCGTTCTTGATGCTGACCTGCTGTTGCGACTTGATCGAGTCGGGCAGGCCGTCGATGATCCCCCAGCGACCACCCTGGACGGCGTCGGACTTCTGGTCCTTGACGCTGCCGCGCACGTTGGCCATCTCGTTGAGCACCCACTTCGTCCACCTCGGCCCGGCGGCCCTGCCGTCGCCGATGCAGTCGCCCATGCGCACCGCGTCCCGCGGCGACATCTGGGTGTACGCCCACTTGGCCCGGGTCGGTTCAATCTTCGTGTCGGTCAGCCCGCATGTCTTGATCAGCCGCTCCAGCACCGGCTTGCGCCCGCCGGCGTTGTAGAGCGCCTCGGCTGAGATGTCGTTGCTGTCCCGGATGGCGGTGTCGGCCTGCTTCTTGCGGGTCGCGCTGGGCTGCTTGTCGCCGAGCTGGTGCAGGTAGTCGGAGACGATCCACGCCTTGATCATCGACTCGGTCGAGTTGGTCGACGTCATGTTCGGGGCACCGCTGATCTTGCCGGTCTTCCGGTCCATCAGCGCCCAGGAGAAGAACTTGCCCTGGAAGTTCACCGAGACCGGGCCGGCGGCCAGGGTCGGCGGGGGTGGCGCGGTGGGCGTCGGCGCGGGTACCTGCTCCACACCGCCGCCGATGCCACCGATGCTGGGCAGCGCGTGGCCGCCGGAGAGCTTGGCGTACGCGGTGGGCACCAGCATGACGCCACCGATGAGCACCGCCACGATGGCGAGCACCATGGTCACGCGAGGTCGCATGAGTGGGTGAACTCCAGATGTAAGGCCGGGGGGATCCGGCTGTTCCGTATGGGTACGGCCTGATCGCCGAGGCCGGGGGGAAATGGCCGGGAGTTGGTGGCGATCGTCAGCAGCCGATCGGTGTGCCGGGGGAAGTCTACTTCCGGACAGGCTGGACGCCAGAACCTGAAGCCGGTCGGCTCGCTGAGAAGGCGGGACAATGACCCGCTATGCCGCGCTTGAGAGGATTCACCTTTCGCGCGTGGCCGATGTCACATGTTCACGCAGGTCAGAGCTTCCGACTGCAAGCGGTCATCGGGTGCGGAAGGTGTGTCTGGAAACCTGTTACACCCTCTGGTGTCATCGGTCGCGAGCTGTAACACTGGCCCCATGTATGGCAACGACTTCGCCCCGCCCGAGGACGGTCCGGGCGGCGGCCTGCTCGGCGAGGTGGAGGCGGCGGAGACGGCGCTGCGGGAGGCCGCGGCGCGGGCCCGGCGCGGCGGTCCGGCCCCCGACGAGGACCTCGAGGCGTACTTCGCGGACGTGATCGACGCGGATCAGAAGATCGAGCCGCGCGACTGGATGCCCGAGGCGTACCGGAAGACCCTGATCCGGCAGATCGCCCAGCACGCGCACTCCGAGATCATCGGCATGCAGCCGGAGGGCAACTGGATCAGCCGGGCCCCCTCGCTCAAGCGCAAGGCGATCCTGCTGGCCAAGGTGCAGGACGAGGCCGGCCACGGCCTCTACCTCTACGCCGCGGCCGAGACCCTGGGCGTCAGCCGCGACGAGCTGGTGGAGCTGCTGCTCAACGGCCGGCAGAAGTACAGCTCGATCTTCAACTACCCCACCCTGACCTGGGCGGACGTGGGCGCGATCGGCTGGCTGGTGGACGGCGCGGCGATCGTCAACCAGGTCCCGCTCTGCCGCTGCTCCTACGGGCCGTACGCCCGGGCGATGATCCGGGTCTGCAAGGAGGAGTCGTTCCACCAGCGCCAGGGCTACGAGATTCTGCACACCCTCGCCCACGGCACCCCGGAGCAGAAGGCGATGGCCCAGGACGCGCTGGACCGCTGGTGGTACCCGTCACTGGCGATGTTCGGCCCGCCGGACGGAGACTCGACCCACTCGGCGCAGTCGATGGCCTGGAAGATCAAGCGCTTCTCCAACGACGAGCTGCGGCAGCGCTTCGTCGACATGTGTGTGCAGCAGGCGGAGATCCTGGGCCTCAGCATCCCCGACCCGGACCTGCGCTGGAACGACGAGCGGCAGGCGTACGACTACACCCAGCCCGACTACGACGAGCTGATGCGGGTGATCAAGGGCAACGGGCCGTGCAACCGGCAGCGGATGGAACAGCGCCGCCGTGCCCACGACGAGGGCACCTGGGTACGCGAGGCCGCCGCGGCGTACGCGGCCAAGCAACGGGACAAGGAGAAGGTGGCGGCGTGAGCGAGCGGAGCGAGCGAACCGACCGGCTCAGCGCGAAGGATCATTCGCCTCTGTGGGAGGTCTTCGTGCGGGCCCGGCGCGGGCTGTCGCACACCCACGTCGGCAGCCTGCACGCGCCCGACGCCGAGCTGGCCCTGCGCAACGCCCGGGACCTCTACACCCGCCGGCAGGAGGGCGTCTCCATCTGGGTGGTGCCGGCGAGCGCGATCACCGCGTCCAGCCCGGACGAGAAGGACGCCTTCTTCGACCCGGCGGCCGACAAGGTCTACCGCCACCCCACCTTCTACGAGGTGCCGGACGGGGTGGCCCACCTGTGAGCACCCTGTTCGACTTCACCCTCGGCCTCGGCGACGACGCGCTGATCGCGGCGCAGCGGCTCGGCGAGTGGACCTCCCGCGCCCCGGAGATGGAGGAGGACATCGCGCTGGCCAACATCGCCCTCGACCAGCTCGGCGCGGCCCGCCTCCTGCTCACCTACGCGGGCGAGCTGGAGGGCGCCGGCCGCGGCGAGGACGCGCTGGCCTACCTGCGCGACGATCGGGAGTTCCGGAACTGCCTCCTGGTCGAGCTGCCCAACGGGGACTTCGCGGTCACCATGGCGAAGCTGTTCTTCCTGGCCGCGTACCAGCTCCCGCTCTACACCGCGCTGGCCGGCAGCGCCGACGAGCGACTCGCCGCGATCGGCGCGAAGGCGCGCAAGGAGTCCACGTACCACCTCGACCACGCCTCGCTCTGGGTGAAGCGGCTCGGCGACGGCACCGAGGAGTCGCACCGTCGCATGCAGGACGCGGTGGACCAGCTCTGGCCGTACGCCCACGAGCCGTTCACGGCGGATCCGGCGGCGCCGGTCGACCCGGCCACCCTGCGGGCCGACTTCGACGCCATCGTCAGCGCAGTGCTGGACGAGGCGACGCTGACCCGCCCGGCGGACGGCTGGACGCCCGGTGGCGGCCGGGACGGCGTCCACACCGAACACCTCTCGTACCTGCTGGCCGAGATGCAGGTGCTGCACCGCGCCCACCCGGGAGCAAAGTGGTGAGTGACCCCAGGGCGGCCGCGGCGGTGGTGGTGGACCCCGAGATCCGGGTCATCACCATCGACGAGCTCGGCATCCTGCGGTCGGTCGACGCGGACCCGACCACCGGCCGGGTCGTCGTCACCATCACCCCCACCTACACCGGCTGCCCGGCGATGGACGTGATCCGGGCGGACATCCGCCGCGCGCTCGCCGCCGCCGGTCACCCCGACGCCGAGGTCCGTACGGTCTACAGCCCCGCGTGGAGCACCGACTGGATCTCGGAGACCGGCCGGGCCAAGCTCGCCGCCGCCGGCATCGCCCCGCCCGCGCCGGCCCCGCGCGGCGGCAACGTGGTGCCGCTGACCCTCGCCGTGCGCTGCCCGCGCTGCGGGTCGCCGGAGACCGAGCAGGTCAGCCGCTTCGGTTCCACCGCCTGCAAGGCCCTCTGGCGCTGCCGCTCCTGCTCCGAACCCTTCGACCACCTGAAGGCGCTGTGACTGTCACGATCACCCGACCGGTACGTCGCCGGCCGGCCTTCCACCCGCTGCCCGTCGCCGCCGTCGACCGGCTCACCGACGACGCCGTGGCGATCACCTTCGCCGTGCCCGAGGAGCTGCGCGAGACCTTCGCGTTCTCCGCCGGCCAGCACCTGACCGTCCGGCGCGCCGGCGCGGACGGCGAGGACGTGCGCCGGTCGTACTCCATCTGCTCCACGGCCGAGGAGCTGGCCCGGCACGGCCGGCTGCGGATCGGGGTGCGGGAGATCCCCGGCGGGGCCTTCTCCGCGTACGCCTGCGGTGCGCTGCGCGGCGGAGACACCGTCGAGGTGCTGCCCCCGCTGGGGCACTTCACCACGGCGTTCGCGCCGGACCGGGCCCGCCGGTACGGCGCGGTGGTCGCCGGTTCCGGCATCACCCCGGTGCTGTCGCTGGCCGCGACCGCGCTGGCCGTCGAGCCGGCCAGCACCTTCACCCTGGTGTACGGCAACCGCACGGCGAACTCGGTGATGTTCGCCGAGGAGCTGGCCGACCTGAAGGACCGGTACCCGACCCGGTTGCACCTGGTGCACGTGCTCTCCCGGGAGCAGGGCGAGTCACCGCTGCTCTCCGGGCGGATCGACGCCGACCGGCTGACCCGGTTGCTCGACACCGTCGTCCCCGGCGACGCCATCGAGGAGTGGTTCCTCTGTGGCCCGTACGCGATGGTGGTGGACGCCAAGGCGGTGCTGGCCGGCCGGAGCCTGCCGGAGGCGGCGGTGCACACCGAGCTGTTCCACGTCGACGCCCCGCCGGAGCCGGTCCGCCGCCCGGCCGACGAGCCGGGCGCCGGTGCCGAGGTCACCATCGTGCTGGACGGGCGGTCGTCGAGCTTCACCATGGGGCGCGACGAGCGGGTGCTGGATGCGGCCCTGAAGGTGCGCGGCGAGCTGCCGTACGCCTGCAAGGGCGGGGTCTGCTCGACCTGCAAGGCCAAGGTCGTCGAGGGTGATGTGACCATGGCCCGCAACTACGCGCTGGAGCCGGACGAGGTGGCGGCCGGGTACGTGTTGACCTGCCAGTCCAGCCCGGTGACCGACAAGCTCACGGTCGACTACGACGCCTGAGGCCACGCCGCGTGCCGGGCGGAAGGACCGTCAGCCGTTTTCGCCGAGGCAGAGCAGCAGCTCCCGCGACTTTCGCTGCTCGGTGTAGCTCGCGACCGTGCCGGGGAACTGCGCGCACCTCGCGTCGTCGGTGGTGTCCTCGACCTTGCCGATGACGAGGTAGCTGGCGGCCTGGTCGCCGCAGTCGACGACGCTGACATCCGGGTTCGTGCTCGTGCCCTCGGCACGGACGCAGTCGCCGACCTCGGCATAGGCCGGGTCACTGGAGACGCCCCAGGCGATCGCGGAGACGATCACCACGGGCGCAACAAGACCGAGCGCTGCGGCCCGCTTGAACAGGGGCTTGCCGGGCGCTGCGGGCGTGCCCGGAGCGCCCGGTACCGGCTCGCCGAGGCGGCCGAGCCGGACGCGGGTGACGAGGTTCCCGATCAGGACCAGCGGGGTGATGATCATGGAGAGGAAGCCCCACCAGCCCTGCCAGAGAGTCTTCGCGCTCATGTCCCGGCAGACAGCGATCCCGCACGACCTGCAGAACGGACCGTGCTGGGTGAGGACGCGCATGAAGATGATGAAGCCCTGGTGGCCGTGCAGCGTTGATCGCCGGGATCGATCCGCAGAAGCGGCAGGTGAGGGCGGTGGTGGCGGGTCCGGTCGGCGCCGGTGGCGGGAGTGGAACCGGGGGCGGGTCGGTGATCGGTGCGGTCACGGCTCTTCCTTGTCGGCGGAGTGGGACAACGCACGATAGGCGAAGATCATTGTCCGCGGTGCCCCCTCGACCCTGGGCGCGGTCGCGGACCGGACACGCGACATGTAGAACATTTCGTTCTACACTCGGGTCATGGAGCAGATCGCGGTTCGGGAGCTCAATCAGCACACGAGCAGGGTGCTGGCACGGGTGCGTGCTGGCGAGACGGTCGAGGTGACGGACCGGGGTGAGCCGATCGCCCGCCTGGTCCCGATCCTGGCGGGGGACGCACTGCTCGGTCGCATGGTGGCCGAGGGGCGTGCGGCGGCGCCGACGTCGATCGGACCGCTGCCGCTGCCGCCCGTCCTCGGCGATCCCACGGTGGACGTCGCGGCCGTCCTCGCCGAATCGCGGGACGAGGAGCGCTGGTGATCTACCTTGATTCCGCAGCGGTCATCAAGCTCCTACGCCGCGAACAGGAGACTGCGGACCTCGTCGGCTGGCTGAACGATCGGGCTGGTACGTCGCTCGTCTCGTCGGCCCTGGTCGAGGTGGAGGTGCCGCGCGCCCTCCGCCGGGCGGCGCCGCAGGCGTTGGTGGGCGTCCCGTCGGTCCTGGCGCGGCTCTACCGCGTGGAGATCGACGCCGCCGTCCGCGCGGCTGCGGGTGCCTACGCCGAGCCGCTGCTGCGCAGCCTGGACGCCATCCACCTTGCCACAGCGCAGATCCTGGCCCGGCAGGCAGGCTCCGACTTCGTCGCCTTCGTCACCTACGACCGGCGGTTGCTGGACGCGGCGAAGGGCGTCGACCTTCCGGTGGCCAGCCCTGGCATGACCTGAGCCCAGGCGATGGGGCGATCGTCACCGTGGGTGGAGCGGCGTGCCGGCGTCCGGACGGGCGACGTAGGCTCGGGGGCGTGACGGTGAGCCGGGAGATCGACGACATCCTGCAGCGCGGCGCGGACGGCGGGCGGATCACGCCCGAGGAGGCGCTGCTGCTCTACACCGAGGCGCCCTTCCACGCGCTGGGCGAGGCGGCGGATGCGGTGCGCCGGCGGCGCTACCCGGACAACATCGTCACGTACCTGATCGACCGCAACATCAACTACACGAACGTCTGCGTGACGGCGTGCAAGTTCTGCGCCTTCTACCGGGCCCCCAAGCACAAGGAAGGGTGGACCCACCCGACCGAGGAGATCCTGCGTCGCTGCGGCGAGGCGGTCGAGCTGGGCGCCACCCAGGTCATGCTCCAGGGTGGCCACCACCCGGACTACGGCGTGGAGTACTACGAGGAGCTCTTCTCCGCGGTCAAGACGGCGTACCCACAGCTCGCCATCCACTCGATCGGCCCGAGCGAGATCCTGCACATGGCCAAGGTCTCCGGGGTGAGCCTGGACGAGGCCATCGCCCGGATCAAGGCCGCCGGCCTGGACTCGATCGCGGGCGCCGGCGCGGAGATGCTGCCGGACCGGCCGCGCCAGGCGATCGCGCCGCTGAAGGAGTCGGGCGCGCGCTGGCTGGAGGTCATGGAGCTGGCGCACCGGCAGGGGCTCGAGTCCACCGCGACCATGATGATGGGCACCGGCGAGACCAACGCCGAGCGGATCGAGCACCTGCGGATGATCCGCGACGTGCAGGACCGCACCGGTGGCTTCCGGGCGTTCATCCCGTGGACGTACCAGCCGGAGAACAACCACCTCAAGGGCCGGACCCAGGCGACCACCATGGAGTACCTGCGGCTGGTCGCGGTGGCCCGGCTCTTCTTCGAGACGGTGCCGCACCTGCAGGCGTCCTGGCTGACCACCGGCAAGGACGTCGGCCAGCTCGCCCTGCACATGGGCGTGGACGACCTGGGCTCCATCATGCTGGAGGAGAACGTCATCTCCTCGGCCGGCGCCCGGCACCGGTCCAACCTGCACGAGCTGATCGGCATGATCCGCACCGCCGACCGGATCCCCGCGCAGCGGGACACCCTCTACAACCGACTCGCGGTGCACCGGACCCCGGCCGACGACCCGAGCGACGACCGGGTGGTCTCGCACTTCTCCTCGATCGCCCTGCCGGGCGGCGGGGTCGGGAAGTCGCTGCCGCTGGTCGAGGTCAACTGAACCCGTTCCATCGACCGGCTGCGAAGTCTGCGGTACGCTCCGTGGCCGGCCTGACCTGCGGGTCGGTCCACCGAACGGCCAATGGTTGGCCGTTGACCGGTTGTTTCCGCTTACCTGTTCGCCGGACGGGCGTCCGGGCTGAACGCAACAAGACCCATCAATCCGGGCAATCTTTAACGAATTCTTAGCGCTGCAGGTGGGGCACTTGTGGCGCGTGGGGTGGCGCAGGTGATCGTGGGCCGCTAACGTGCCCGCTCGTCACCTTTCCCATCCCATCCCGCGGGGGGATTCCCGTCATGATCTTCCGAAACCGACCGCTGGTACGGCTCGGCGCCGCCGCGCTGCTCGCCTCCGGCGCGTTCACCATCTTCGGTGCGCCGGCCCACGCCGCAGGCACCGAGACCGACCTGTCGCTCGACGTGGTGGGCACCAAGGTCGCCGACGGCGCCGCCGGCAAGCTTGCCTACGCCAAGGTGACCAACAAGGGCGAGAACACCCCGTCCGAGCTGGCCCTCAAGATCGACGTCTCCAAGGTCGACTTCGACCAGTTCGCCGTCTTCCCGGACGCCGACTGCGATGTCGACAACGACACGAAGCCGACCGTCTTCACCTGTCACGCCACGAGCGAGGGCCTGCCGGGCCCGGGCGAGACCACGGACCTGCCGCTGCTGGTCCTCAAGGCGGAGCAGAAGCTGGAGCAGGCCGTCACCATCCCGCTGACCGTCACCTTGATCTCCAAGGACGACACCACCGCGGACAACAACACCAAGACCGTCAATGTGGACTTCTCCAAGGAGAGCGGTCCGGACCTGGCCGTGCTGGCCGACGACGTGAAGAACGCCGTCACGGTCAAGAACGGCAAGATCCAGCTCGCCGGTGACCTGCACGCGGGCGACACCGCGCAGCTCATCTACACGGTCTGGAACCAGGGCGACGTCACCACCGCCGGCTTCAAGGTCTCGGTCAAGCTGCCCACGGGCGTGACCTTCACCGAGACCGAGGACGAGTGCGAGTACGCCGCGGACAAGGCCTCGCTGGTCTGCACCTACCCGAACCTGCCGTTCATCCCGCTCACGCAGGAGCCGAAGAACGAGGACGAGACGCCGGGCGGTGCGTTCTTCCACCTGCTCTCGGTGAGCAAGGACGTCAAGGCCGGCGCTCTGACCGGCGGCACCGTCGAGGTCACGCCGCTCCTGCCGGCCCCGGGTCTCAAGGCCCAGTCGACCGAGATCAAGAACGCGCCCGACAACATGACCCCGGTCGAGGCTCCCGATGTGGACGGCAGCGACAACACCGACGGCTACGCCGTGGTCGTGGCCGCCAAGGGCGGCACCGGCGGTGGCGGGGGCGGCAGCGACGAGGGTGGCCTGCCGGTGACCGGCGCCAAGGCCGGTCTGATCGGCGGCGTCGGCGTGGCGGTGCTCGCCGCGGGTGGGGCGATGTTCCTGGTCGCCCGCCGGCGCCGGGTGGTCCTGGTGACCCCGGGCGACGAGAAGCCGACCGCCTGACGGTCGTCCTCCATCGGCCCGGGAGGGCCGTTCACATAACGCACGGCAGCAGGGGCGGGATGGTCCAACCATCCCGCCCCTGCTGTCTCCCGTTCCGCTGTGGACGTGCCTGGTCCTGCTCGCCGCCGGCGGGCTGACCGTCGTCGGCACGCCGGCGTACCCGGGGAGAAGCGGGCGGCGGCCGGCTGGCAGAGTGGAGGGGTGAGCCGTACTCCTCAGGGCCAGCGCGCCAGCCTGGACAAGCAGCCGCACGAGGTAGCCGCGATGTTCGACGGCGTGGCGGCCCGCTACGACCTGACCAACACCGTCCTCTCCTTCGGTCAGGACCGGTTGTGGCGGCGGGCCACCCGGGCGGCGCTCGGGCTGCGCCCGGGCGAGCGGGTGCTGGACGTGGGTGCGGGCACCGGTGTCTCGACCGAGGAGCTGGCCCACTCCGGGGCGTACGCGGTCGGCGCCGACCTGTCGCTGGGCATGCTGCACGCCGGCAAGCGCACCCGTCCGCAGGTGCCGCTGCTGGCCGGGGACGCCCTGCGGCTGCCCTTCGCCGACGCCAGCTTCGATGCGGTCACCATCTCCTTCGCGCTGCGCAACGTGAACGACACCGACGCGGCGCTGCGCGAGCTGGCCCGGGTCACCAGGCCGAGCGGCCGGCTGGTGGTCTGCGAGTTCAGCACCCCGGTCAACCCGGCCTTCCGCACGGTCTACCTGTCATACCTGATGCGGTCGCTGCCGGCGGTGGCGCGCGCGGTCTCCAGCAACCCCGACGCGTACGTCTACCTGGCCGAGTCGATCCGGGCCTGGCCGGACCAGGCGGCGCTCGCCGCGCGGATCGGGGCGGCCGGCTGGGGCCGGGTGGCGTGGCGGAACCTGACCGGCGGCGTCGTCGCGCTGCACCGCGCGGTCCGGGACTGAGGTCGGGCCGGGCTGGACCGGCTAAACCAGCCTCTTTCGTGAATATCCGTTTTTGCTCCACTTTGCCCCGTACGCTCTGCCCCATGACGGGAGCAGAGCACGCCACCACGGACGACGACGCCGCGGAGCTCATCGCGCAGCTCAAGGAGCTGGCCGGCGCGGACCCGGCCGACGTCCGGCAGGTGGTGGCCGAGGTGCTGGCCGCGCTCGATCGGGCCGCCGGAGGCGCGCTGCGCGAGCACCTGCCGGAGACGATCCGGGTCGACGCCGGGCTCGGACCTGCCACTCCGGCGCACCCGTGACGCCCGAAGTCGACTCCTACCGGCACGTTTCTGTGAAGTTAGGTACCCCTCACCGCCTACAGGTGTAACCCCGGTCATAGACTCCAACCCGATCGGCTTGTGAAGCATTTCACGAGCATGCGGGAGGAGGCGCAGATGACCGCGGTGGAGAACGACGCCGAGGTGATCGTCGTGGGCGCCGGTCCCGGAGGATCGGCGACGGCGTACCACCTGGCGCAGCACGGCGTACGCGTGCTGCTGCTGGAGAAGACCGAATTTCCCCGGGAGAAGGTCTGCGGCGACGGGCTCACCCCCCGGGCCGTACGGCAGCTGATCCGGATGGGCGTGGACACCTCGCCCGAGGCCGGCTGGCTGCACAACAAGGGCCTCCGGGTGATCGGCGGCGGGGTACGCCTGGAACTGGACTGGCCCGATCTGGCCAGCTTCCCCAACTACGGCCTGGTCCGGACCCGGCTCGACTTCGACGACCTGCTCGCCCAGCGGGCCGTCGCCGCCGGGGCGAAGCTGCGGACCGGCGTGAACGTGATCGGTCCGGTGCTCGACGCCGACGACCGGGTGATCGGCGTGCAGGCCGAAGTGGGCCCGGACAAGGAGCCGGCCACCTTCCACGCCCCGCTCGTGGTCGCGGCGGACGGTGTGTCCGGCCGCTTCCCGCTCGCCCTCGGGCTGGCCAAGCGGGAGGACCGGCCGATCGGCGTGGCGGTACGCCGCTACTACCGCTCGCCCGCCAAGCACGACGACGACTACCTGGAGTCGTGGCTGGAGTTGCGGGCCAAGGGCAGCGGCGCGCTGCTCCCCGGCTACGGCTGGATCTTCGGCCTCGGCGACGGCCGGGTCAACGTCGGCCTGGGCGTGCTCAACTCCTCCGCCGCCTTCGGCCGGACCAACTACCGCCGGCTGCTCACCGACTGGCTGGCCAACACCCCCGAGGACTGGGGGATGACCGACGAGGCCAACGCGGAGGGGCCGATCCTCGGCGCCGCGCTGCCGATGGGCTTCAACCGGGTCCCGCACTACACCCGCGGGGTGCTGCTGGTCGGCGACTCGGGCGGCATGGTCAACCCGTTCAACGGCGAGGGCATCGCGTACGCGATGGAGTCCGGCGAGCTGGCCGCCGAGGTGGCGGTGCAGGCGCTCGCCCGGCCGGCCGGCGCCGAGCGGGAGCGGGCGCTGATGGCCTACCCGCAGGAGCTGAAGGCGCGCTTCGGCGGCTACTACCGGCTCGGCGGGATCTTCGTGAAGCTCATCGGCCGGCCGGAGGTCATGCGGCTGGCCACCAAGCACGGCATGCCGCACCCGATGCTGATGCGCTTCGTGCTCAAGCTGCTGGCCAACCTGACCGACCCCCGGGGCGGGGACGCGATGGACCGGGTCATCAACGCGATGACCAAGGTGGCTCCGGCCGTGTAGACCACCGGTCCGGGGGCGCCGTCGCCCCCGGACCGACAAAGATCGACCCCCGCCGGCCGAGGTCGTGAGGGACGTGAATAGTGTGATTTTTGCCAACCACCGAGGTCAGGGAAGGACGAGCAGGAGACAACGATGACGCTCTCTCCTTACGCACCCATCATCGGGCTGTTCGCCCTCGCCGCGGGGTTCGCGCTGTTCTCCGTGGCCGCTGCCCGATTCGCCGGTCCCCGGCGCCTGAACAAGGCCAAGCTCGAGGCGTACGAGTGCGGCATCGAGCCGAGCCCGCAGCCGGTCGGCGGCGGCCGGTTCCCGGTCAAGTTCTACCTGACGGCGATGCTCTTCATCGTCTTCGACATCGAGATCATCTTCCTCTACCCCTGGGCGGTCTCCTTCGACGCCCTGCCGATCTTCGGCTTCGTGGAGATGGTCCTGTTCATCGTCGCGGTCTTCGTCGCCTACGCCTACGTCTGGCGGCGCGGCGGCCTGGACTGGGACTGAGGGAGGTACGGCAATGGGCATCGAGGAGAAACTTCCCTCCGGCGTCCTGCTCACCACCGTCGAGAAGCTGGTCAACTGGTCGCGGAAGTCGTCCGTCTGGGGCGCCACCTTCGGCCTGGCCTGCTGCGCCATCGAGATGATGGCGGCCGGTGGCCCGCACTACGACATGGGTCGTTGGGGCATGGAGGTCTTCCGGGCCTCGCCCCGGCAGGCGGACCTGATGATCGTGGCCGGCCGGGTCAGCCAGAAGATGGCCCCGGTCCTGCGCCAGATCTACGACCAGATGGCCGAGCCCCGCTGGGTGCTCTCCATGGGCGTCTGCGCCAGCAGCGGCGGCATGTTCAACAACTACGCCATCGTGCAGGGCGTCGACCACGTCGTGCCGGTCGACATGTACCTCCCGGGCTGCCCGCCCCGGCCCGAGATGCTCATCGACGCGATCCTCAAGCTCCGCGAGAAGATCATGTACGAGCCGCTGGGCCCGAACGGCCGCAAGATGCTGGAGGCCCGCACGGAGCGCGGTGACGTGCCCGTGGTGCCGTACGGCTCGATGCCGTCGTCGTACCGCAACGACAAGGCCCGGCGCGCCGAGTGGACCAAGGCGGTCCGCGAAGGCCGCGAGGAGCAGTTGCGGATCGAGAACTGGATGAACGCGCAGAACCACCTCCAGTCGCAGCGGGGGCCGAAGTGAGCGCGAGGAGTGCAGCGAAGCGGAGCCCCGCAGTCGCGAACGGAGGGCAGGCGCGGTGACCGCACCGAACGACAACACCAACGGGGGCGTACCGGTCCCGGTGGCCCCGGCCGGGGCCACCAGCGGTGCGCCGGCCGAGTACCCGCCGGCCAGCCCGGCCGGCCGTGGCATGTTCGGCGTGCACGGCAGCGGCGACGTCTCCGGCTTCGGCGGCCTGGTCCGCCCGCGCAAGCCGATCGAGGAGAGCCCTCGGCCGTACGGCGGCTACTTCGACGAGGTCCGGGACGCGCTGGAGGAGGCGTACCCCGGGTTCGGTGACGCGATCGAGAAGGTCGTGGTCGATCGGGGCGAGCTGACCCTGCACGTGCGCCCGGAGCGGATCGCCGAGGTCTGCCAGGTGATGCGCGACGACCTGGCGCTGCGCTTCGAGCTCTGCTCCTCGGTGTCCGGTGTGGACTACCTGGGCGCGGACGAGCGTCGGCTGCACGTCGTCTACCAGCTCACCTCGATGACCTACCGGCGTCGGGTCCGGCTGGAGGCCGCCGTCTCCACCGAGGACCCGCACCTGCCGAGCGTCACCAGCGTCTACCCGACCGCCGACTGGCAGGAGCGGGAGACGTACGACATGTTCGGCATCGTCTTCGACGGCCACCCCAACCTGACCCGGATCCTCATGCCGGACGACTGGGAGGGGCACCCGCAGCGCAAGGACTACCCCCTCGGCGGCGTGCCCGTCGAGTACAAGGGCGCGGAGATCCCGCCGCCGGACAAGCGGAGGTCGTACCAGTGACGACGTCGAACTACGCGACCGAGCGCGAGACCGCCGAGGGCAAGGTCTTCACCGTCACCGGTGGGGACTGGGACCAGGTCGTCTCCGGTACCGACCCGATCAACGACGAGCGGATCGTCGTGAACATGGGCCCGCAGCACCCGTCCACGCACGGCGTGCTCCGGCTCGTCCTCGAGCTGGAGGGTGAGACGGTCCGCGAGGCGCGCTCGGTCATCGGCTACCTGCACACCGGCATCGAGAAGAACCTCGAATACCGCAACTGGGTTCAGGGCTCGACCTTCGTGACCCGGATGGACTACCTCTCCCCGCTGTTCAACGAGACGGCGTACGCGCTGGCGGTGGAGAAGCTGCTCGGCATCACCGACGAGATCACCGAGCGGGCCACCACCATCCGGGTGCTGATGATGGAGCTCAACCGGATCTCCTCGCACCTGGTCTGGCTGGCCACCACCGGCATGGAGCTGGGCGCGATCTCGATCATGCTGTACGGCTTCCGCGAGCGGGAGTACATCCTCGACATCTTCGAGACCATCACCGGCCTGCGCATGAACCACGCGTACGTGCGGCCGGGCGGGGTGGCGCAGGACGTGCTGGACGACGCGATCGTCAAGATCCGGAACTTCCTCAAGATGATGCCGAAAAAGCTCAAGGAGTACGAGGACCTCCTCTCCGGTCAGCCGATCTGGGTCGAGCGCACCAAGCACGTCGCGGTGCTCGACGCGACCGCCTGCCTGGCGCTCGGCGTCACCGGCCCGGTCCTGCGCTCCGCCGGTCTCGCCTGGGACCTGCGCAAGACCATGCCGTACTGCGGCTACGAGACGTACGAGTTCGACGTCCCGACCCACCCGGACGGCGACGTCTGGGGCCGCTACCAGGTCCGGCTCGCCGAGATCCGCGAGTCGCTGAAGCTGGTCGAGCAGGCGCTGGACCGGCTGGCCAAGCCGGGCCCGGTGATGGTGGCCGACAAGAAGATCGCCTGGCCGGCGCAGCTCGCCATCGGCGTCGACGGCATGGGCAACTCGCTGGAGCACGTCGCCAAGATCATGGGTCAGTCGATGGAGTCGCTGATCCACCACTTCAAGCTCGTCACCGAGGGTTTCCGGGTCCCGCCGGGCCAGGTGTACGTCGGCATCGAGTCGCCCCGCGGCGAGCTGGGCGTGCACGCCGTCTCCGACGGCGGCACCCGGCCCTACCGGGTGCACTACCGGGAGCCGAGCTTCGTCAACCTCCAGGCGCTCCCGGCGATGGCCGAGGGCGGCCTGATCGCCGACGTGATCGCCGGTGGCGCCTCGCTGGACCCCGTGATGGGTGGTTGTGACCGATGACGACGACTTTCACCGAAGAGACCCGGGCCCGGGCGCGGGAGATCATCGCCCGGTACCCGGCCGACCGGTCCCGCTCGGCGCTGCTGCCGCTGCTGCACCTGGTCCAGTCCGAGGAGGGGTACGTCTCCCCGGCCGGCGTCGAGTTCTGCGCCGAGGTGCTCGGCCTGAACAAGGCCCAGGTCGGCGCGGTGGCCACCTTCTACACCATGTACAAGCGCAAGCCCACCGGTGACTACCTGGTCAGCGTCTGCACCAACACCATGTGCAACGTGCTGGGTGGTCAGGAGGTCTACGACACCCTGGCCGAGCACCTCGGCGTCGGGCACGACGAGACCACCGAGGACGGGAAGATCACCCTGGAGCACGCCGAGTGCCTGGCGGCGTGCGACTACGGCCCGGTGATGACGGTCAACTACGACTTCTTCGACAACGTCGACCCGCAGGGCGCGGTGGGCGTGGTCGACGACCTGCGCGCCGGTGGCCGGCCGATGCCGACCCGGGGTGCCCGGCTCTGCACGCTGAAGGAGATGGCCGTCCAGCTCGCCGGCTTCGCCGACGAGCGCGAGGGCGCCGTCGCCGACGGCGGGCCGGGCGTGCCGAGCCTGCGCGGCCTGCGGCTGGCCGAGCAGCACGGCATCTCGGTGCCGGGCTTCGACCCGCACACCCCGATCCGCAGCAAGGCCGAGGCCGACAAGGCCGCCGAGCACGCCAAGGCCGCCCAGGCGGCCGGTGCGGCGGCCAACCCGCCGGCCGCTGACCGCAAGCCGGCTGGCGACAACGCCGGGGCGCAGCAGCGCAACCTCAAGGAAGCGGAGGCCGGGGCGGGCGCCAACGGCGCGGGCCCGGCGGTCGCGAGCGAAACGGGGGTCCAGAAGTGACCACTCCTCGGCCGGAGACGCTGGCCAAGCTGACGCCGGTGCTGACCAAGCGGTGGCTGTCGCCGGACGCCTGGCGGATCGGCACCTACGAGAAGCTGGACGGCTATGCCGCCCTGCGCAAGGCGCTCAAGGCCCACCCGGACGACCTGATCCAGCTGATCAAGGACTCCGGGCTGCGCGGTCGTGGCGGCGCGGGCTTCCCGACCGGTCTCAAGTGGGGCTTCATCCCGCAGGAGCCAAACGGAAAGCCGCCGGCAAGACCTCATTATCTGGTGGTGAACGCCGACGAGGGCGAGCCGGGCACCTGCAAGGACCTGCCGCTGATGACCCACGACCCGCACTCGCTGGTCGAGGGCGTGATCATCGCGTCGTACGCGATCCGGGCCAACCGCGCGTACATCTACATCCGCGGCGAGGCCGTGCACGCCGCCCGGCGGCTGCGCAACGCCGTCCAGGAGGCGTACGCCCGGGGCTACCTGGGCCGGAACGTCCTCGGCAGCGGGTTCGACCTGGAGCTGGTGGTGCACTCCGGCGCCGGGGCGTACATCTGCGGCGAGGAGACGGCGCTGCTGGACTCGCTGGAGGGCTTCCGGGGCCAGCCCCGGCTCCGCCCGCCGTTCCCGGCCACCCACGGCCTGTACGCCAGCCCGACCGTGGTCAACAACGTCGGCACCATCGCCAGCGTGCCGTACATCGTGCTCGGCGGCGCGGACTGGTGGAAGACCATGGGGACGGAGAAGTCGTCCGGCCCGATGATCTACTCGCTCTCCGGCCGGATCGCCAACCCGGGCCAGTACGAGTGCTCGATGGGGATCACCCTGCGCGAGCTGATCGAGCTGGCCGGCGGCATGCAGCCCGGGCACAACCTGAGGTTCTGGACCCCGGGCGGGTCGTCGACCCCGCTGCTCACCGCCGAGCACCTCGACGTGCCGCTGGACTTCGAGGGGGTGGCGGCGGCCGGCTCGATCCTGGGTACCACGGCCACGCAGATCTTCTCCGACCAGGACTGCCCGGTGTACGCGACCTACCGGTGGCTGGAGTTCTACCACCACGAGTCGTGCGGCAAGTGCACCCCGTGCCGTGAGGGCAACTACTGGATGGTCCGGGTCTACCGGCGGATCCTCGCCGGCCAGGGCACCCATGAGGACCTGGACACCCTGCTCGACACCTGCGACAACATCCTCGGCCGCTCGTTCTGCGGTCTGGGTGACGGTGCGACCAGCTCGGTGACCTCGTCGCTGAAGTACTTCAAGCAGGACTACCTCGACTACATCGAGGGACGTACCGCACCGAAGCTGTCGGACAAGCAGCTGGTGGGAGCGCACTGATGACCGACGTAGCCAAGCAGACCGAGACCGTCACGCTCACCATCGACGGCGTCCAGGTCACCGCGCCCAAGGGGGCGCTGCTGATCCGGGTCGCCGAGCAGTTGGGCACCGAGATCCCGCGGTTCTGCGACCACCCGCTGCTGGCCCCGGCCGGCGCCTGCCGGCAGTGTCTGGTGGAGGTGGAGGGCCAGCGCAAGCCGGTCGCCTCCTGCACGCAGACGGTCGCCGACGGCATGGTGGTGCGGACCCAGCTCACCTCGCCGGTGGCGAAGAAGGCGCAGGAGGGGGTGATGGAGCTGCTGCTCCTCAACCACCCCCTGGACTGCCCGATGTGCGACAAGGGCGGCGAGTGCCCGCTGCAGAACCAGGCGATGTCGACCGGCCGGACCGACTCGCGGTTCCACGAGCACAAGCGGGAGTACCCGAAGCCGCTGCCGATCAGCACCCAGGTGCTGCTCGACCGCGAGCGCTGCGTGCTCTGCCAGCGCTGCACCCGGTTCTCCGAGGAGATCGCCGGTGACAAGTTCATCGACCTGATGGGCCGGTCGTCCGCCGAGGAGATCAACATCTACCGGGACGACGCGTACGGCGATGAGGGCGACGCGGGTGACGTGCCGTTCAACTCGTACTTCTCCGGGAACACGGTGCAGATCTGCCCGGTGGGCGCGCTGACCGGCGCGCAGTACCGGTTCCGGGCCCGCCCGTTCGACCTGGTCTCCACCCCGAGCGTCTGCGAGCACTGCTCGGCCGGCTGCGCCCAGCGCACCGACTGGCGGCGCGGCAAGGTGCAGCGCCGGCTGGCCGGCGACGACCCGGCGGTGAACGAGGAGTGGAACTGCGACAAGGGCCGGTGGGGCTTCCAGTACGCCCGGGCGTTCGACCGGCTCACCACCCCGCTGGTGCGCGACGAGAAGACCGGTGAGCTGCGGGAGGCGTCCTGGAGCGAGGCGCTGACCCGGGCCGCCGAAGGGCTGCGGGCTGCCCGCGACGGCGGGCCGGGCTCGGCGGTGCTGACCGGCGGTCGGCTCACCGTCGAGGACGCCTACGCGTACGCCAAGTTCGCCCGGGTCGCGCTGCACACCAACGACATCGACTTCCGGGCCCGCCCGGTCTCCCGCGAGGAGGCCGACTTCCTGGCCAGCACCGTCGCCGGGGTCACCGACGTGACGTACGCGGACGTGGAGAACGCGCCCGCGGTGGTGCTGGTCGGCCTGGAGCCGGAGGAGGAGTGCCCGATCCTCTTCCTGCGGCTGCGCAAGGCGTACCTGAAGAAGACGCTCACGGTGTACGCGATCGCGCCGTTCGCGACCCGCGGCCTGGAGAAGCTCGGGGCCAAGCTGGCCCGAGTGGTGCCGGGCGAGGAGGCCAGCGTGCTGGCCGAGCACGCCACGGTGGCCGAGGCGCTGAGCCAGCCGGGGGCGATCCTGATCGTCGGCGAGCGGCTCGGCGCGGTGCCGGGCGGGCTCTCCGCCGCGGCGGACGTCGCCCGGCGTACCGGTGCCAAGCTGGCCTGGGTGCCGCGGCGCGCGGGCGACCGCGGTGCGGTCGACGCGGGCTGCCTGCCCAACCTGCTCCCCGGCGGCCGCCTGGTCACCGAGCCGGCGGCCCGGGCCGAGCTGGGCGAGGCGTGGGACATCCCGGCCGGGGTGATCCCGAGCCAGGCCGGGCGGGACACCGACGGCATTCTCGTCGCGGCCGCCAACGGTCAGCTCGGCGCCCTCGTGGTGGCCGGCGTGGACCCGGCCGACCTGGCCGACCCGCGCCTGGCCGAGCAGGCCCTGGACGCGGTGCCGTTCCTGGTCAGCCTGGAGCTGCGGATGAGCGCAGTGGCCCGCCGGGCGGACGTGGTCCTCCCGGTCGCCCCGGTGGTCGAGAAGGCCGGCAGCTTCCTGGACTGGGAGGGCCGGCTGCGTACCTTCGAGGCGGTGCTGGAGACCGACGCGTTGACCGACGGCCGGGTACTCGACGCGCTGGCCGCGCAGCTCGACGTCCGGCTCGGCACCGGCGACGTGCCGAGCGTCCGCCGGGAGCTCGGCGCGCTGCCGCCGACCCGGGTGGATCGCCCGACCGTCCCCACGGTCGAGCCGGCCGCCGTCCAGCAGCCCGGGTCCGGCGAGGCCGTGCTGGCCACCTGGCACCAGCTGATCGACCTGGGCAGCCTCACCGACGGCGACGAGCACCTCGGCGGCACCGCCCGCCCGCCGGTGGTCCGGCTGGGCAAGGGCACGGCCGAGGCGCTCGGCGTGGCCGACGGCGACCCGGTGACCGTGGGCACCGACCGCGGTGCGGTCACCCTGCCGGCGGCCATCACCGAGATGCCGGACGGCGTCGTCTGGCTGCCGACCAACTCACCCGGCTCGACCGTCCGGCGCAGCCTCGGCGCGACGTCCGGCGAGATCGTGAAGATCTCCGCCGCCCCGCTCGCCGCGGACGTGGCCGGTCGTGCGGGTCCGCTCCTCAACACCGGGAGTGCCCAGTGAGCGCGAGGAGTGAACGAGCGGAGCGAGTGAGCCCCGCAGTCGCGAACGAAAGGCGGGCGCAGTGAACCTCTACCTCGCGGCGCAGGACCCGACGCTGGCCGACTTCGGCAAGGACCCGTGGTGGCTGGTCCTCGTGAAGATCGTCTTCGCCTTCGCCTTCGGTCTGCTGGCCACGCTGCTCGGCGTCTGGTTCGAGCGCCGGGTCGTCGGCTACATGCAGGTGCGGCCCGGCCCCAACCAGGTCGGCCCGTTCGGCCTGCTGCAGACCCTCGCCGACGGTCTGAAGATGGCCTTCAAGGAGGACATCCTCCCGCGGACCGCCGACAAGGTCGTCTTCTTCTTCGCGCCCACCATCTCGGTGATCTGCGCGGTCACCTCGCTGTCGGTGGTGCCGTTCGGCCCGAAGGTGA
The DNA here is from genome assembly GCF_042871425.1 of Micromonospora sp. NPDC005806. Lineage (NCBI taxonomy): Bacteria > Bacillati > Actinomycetota > Actinomycetes > Micromonosporales > Micromonosporaceae > Micromonospora > Micromonospora sp. NPDC005806. The sequence continues at coordinate 117,030 of NZ_JBIAIL010000015.1, forward strand.
GCATCTTCGGCCACTGGACGCCGCTGCAGGTCACCGACGTGTCGGTGGCGGTGCTGGTGATCCTTGCCTGCTCCTCGATGGGCATCTACGGCATCGTGCTCGGCGGCTGGGCCTCCGGCTCGACCTACCCGCTGCTCGGCGGTCTCCGGTCCAGCGCGCAGATGATCTCGTACGAGGTCGCCATGGGGCTGAGCATCGTGGCGGTGTTCATGACCGCCGGCACGATGTCCACCAGCGGGATCGTCGCCGCTCAGGGCGACGCCACCCGGCTGACCGTGTTCGGCACCGAGATCCCGGCCCCGGGCTGGTACGCGATCCTGCTGCTGCCCAGCTTCATCATCTTCTTCATCGCCACCGTCGGTGAGACCAACCGGGCGCCGTTCGACCTGCCCGAGGCGGAGTCGGAGCTGGTCGCGGGCTTCATGACCGAGTACAGCTCGCTGAAGTTCGCGCTCTTCATGCTCTCCGAGTACGTCTCGATGGTGACCATGTCCGCGGTCACCACCACGCTCTTCCTCGGCGGCTGGCGGGCCCCCTGGCCGATCACCCTGTGGGCGGGCGCCAACTCGGGTTGGTGGCCGATGCTCTGGTTCTTCGGCAAGGTGATCATCCTGGTCTTCGTCTTCGTCTGGCTGCGGGGCACCCTGCCCCGGCTGCGGTACGACCAGTTCATGCGCTTCGGCTGGAAGGTCCTGCTGCCGATCAACCTGGTCTGGATCCTCGTGCTGAGCGGGCTGCGCTCGATCGAGCACTTCGACACCAAGTCCCGGCTGACCTACACCGCGATCGGTGCGGGCGTGCTGCTGCTCGCCACGCTGCTGTGGCCGAGCAAGAAGAAGGAGCCGAAGCCGTCGCTTCAGGAGCAGGTCAACAGCCGGCCGCACGGCAGCTTCCCGCTGCCGCCGATGGATCTTCAGGTACCACCGAGCCCGCGCACCAGGCGCGTGGTCGCCGAGCGGGAGCCGGCCAACGTCGTCGCCGGCCCGGACTCCAGGGAGGTGTGACGTGGGCGCGATCACCGGAACGTTCAAGGGCTTCGGGGTCACCTTCTCGCACATGTTCAGGAAGGTCGTCACCACCGACTACCCGTTCAAGCCGCCGGTCTCGGCGCCGCGCTACCACGGGCGGCACATCCTCAACCGGCACCCGGACGGGCTGGAGAAGTGCATCGGCTGCGAGCTGTGCGCCTGGGCCTGCCCGGCGGACGCGATCTACGTGGAGGGTGGCGACAACACCGAGGAGCAGCGCTTCTCCCCCGGTGAGCGGTACGCCAGCGTCTACCAGATCAACTACGCCCGGTGCATCTTCTGCGGGCTCTGCATCGAGGCCTGCCCGACCCGGTCGCTCACCATGAGCAACGAGTACGAGCTGGCCCGGGACAACCGGCAGGACCTGATCTTCACCAAGGAGCAGCTGCTCGCGCCGCTGCTGCCGGGGATGGAGCAGCCGCCGCACCCGATGCGGCTGGGTGACAGCGAGAAGGACTACTACGTCGGCGGGCTGACCAACCCGGGCACCTCGGCCGGTGCCGAGCGCTCGCCGATGGGCCCCGGCCGGTACCAGGTGGACGAGCACCCCGGCGTGACGTTCCCCGGCGCCGAGCAGGCGGCCCAGCGGGCGGCGGCAGGCAAGGGAGACACGGCATGACCACGCAGACGGTGCTCGCCGAGGCGGCCTCGGTCGGCGGCGGCGAGGCGGTGACCTTCTGGATTCTCGCCCCGCTGGCGCTGATCGGCGCGATCGGCATGGTGTGGGCGCGCAACGCGGTGCACTCGGCGCTCTGGCTGGTGCTGACCATGCTCTGCCTGGGCGTGTTCTACGTCCTGCAGGCGGGGCCGTTCATCGGCATGGTGCAGATCATCGTCTACACCGGCGCGATCATGATGCTCTTCCTGTTCGTGCTGATGCTGGTGGGCCGGGACGCCTCCGACTCGCTGATCGAGACGCTGCGCGGGCAGCGGACGGCGGCGATCGTGCTGGCCCTCGGCTTCGCCGGCCTGGTCGGCACGGGGCTCTACCGGGCGCTCGACGGCGTCCGGGCCGTCGGCTTGGACAAGCCGAACGCCGAGGGCAACGTGCAGGGCATCGCCCGACTGCTCTTCACCAAGTACGTCTTCGCCTTCGAACTGACCTCGGCGCTGCTGATCACGGCGGCCGTCGGCGCGATGGTGCTGGCACACGTCGAGCGGCGCAAGCAGGACCGGATGGACCAGATCGCCACCATGAAGGCCCGGTTCCGCCCCGGCAGCTACCCCGGCCCGAAGCCCGGCCCGGGTGTCTTCGCCACCTCGACCTCGGTGGCCACGCCGGCCCGCCTCCCCGACGGCCGGCTGACCGAGCGCAGCATCCCGGAGATCCTGCCGGCGCGGGAGCTGACCGCTGAGGAGACCTCCCTGAAGGGGACGGAAAAGAAATGAACTCGTTCTTCTCGGTCGAGCCGACCTACTACCTGGTCCTCGCCGCGGTGCTCTTCACCATCGGCGCGGTCGGGGTGCTGGTCCGGCGGAACGCGATCGTCCTGTTCATGTGCGTCGAGCTGATGCTCAACGCGGCGAACCTGACGCTGGTCACCTTCAGCCGCATCAACGGCGACCTGAACGGCCAGATCATGGCGTTCTTCGTGATGGTGGTCGCGGCGGCCGAGGTCGTGGTCGGGCTCGCGATCATCATGTCGATCTTCCGGACCCGGCGCTCGGCGAGCGTCGACGACGCCAACCTGCTGAAGTACTGAGGGGCCTACGGTGGAAGAGACTGTGCAGTTTGCTTCGGCCAGTGGCCTCCTCGGCAGCGTCTGGCTGCTGGTGGCCATCCCGCTGGTCAGCGCGGCGATCCTGCTGCTGCTCGGCCGCCGGGCCGACCGCTGGGGCCACTGGCTCGGGGTCGGCGCCATCGGCGCCGCCTTCGTGCTCGGCCTGACCTACTTCTTCCAGCTCCGCGGCCTGGCGAACAAGCAGGTCCAGCTGAGCCTCTGGCAGTTCATCGCGACCGGCGACCTCAAGGTGGACTTCGGTCTGCTCTTCGACCCGCTGGCCGCCGTCTTCGTCCTGCTGATCACCGGGGTGGGCTTCCTGATCCACCTGTACGCGGTCGAGTACATGGCGCACGACGAGGGCCGGCGGCGGTTCTTCGGGTACTTCAACCTGTTCGTCGCCGCGATGCTGCTGCTGGTGCTCGGCAACAACTACGTGATGCTCTACTTCGGCTGGGAGGGCGTCGGTCTGGCGTCGTACCTGCTGATCTCCTTCTGGTACGGCCGGCCGAGCGCGGCCACCGCCGGCAAGAAGGCGTTCCTGATGAACCGGGTCGGCGACGCCGGCCTGGCCATCGGCATCTTCGTACTGTTCGCCCAGCTCGGCACCACCCAGTACGACCAGGTGTTCAGCAACGTCGGTGAGCTGAGCAAGACCACCGTCCTGGTGCTCGGTCTGCTGCTGCTCCTCGGCGCGACCGGCAAGTCCGGCCAGTTCCCGCTCCAGGCGTGGCTGCCGGACGCGATGGAGGGCCCGACCCCGGTCTCCGCGCTCATCCACGCGGCCACCATGGTCACCGCGGGCGTCTACCTGATCGCCCGTTCCAACCCGATCTTCTCGGCCAACACGACGCTCCAGCTCGTGGTGGTCAGCGTCGGCGCGATCACCCTGCTGATGGGCTGCCTCATCGGCGCGGCCAAGGACGACATCAAGCGGGTGCTGGCCTGGTCCACGGTGAGCCAGATCGGCTACATGTTCCTCGGCGTCGGCCTGGGCGGCGGCGCGTACGCGCTGGCCATCGTGCACCTGCTGGCGCACGGCTTCTTCAAGGCCAACATGTTCCTCGGCGCCGGCTCGGTCATGCACGGCATGAACGACCAGGTGGACATCCGCCGCTTCGGCAGCCTGTCGAAGTACATGAAGGTCACCTGGCTGACCTTCATGACGGGCTGGCTGGCCATCATCGGCATCCCGCCGCTGTCCGGCTACTTCTCCAAGGAGCCGATCATCGCGACCGCGTTCGAGCGGGGGGACTGGACGTCCTGGCTGTTCGGTGGCGCCGCGCTGCTCGGCGCCGGGCTCACCGCCTTCTACATGACCCGGCTCTTCGTGCTCACCTTCCACGGCCCGAAGCGGTGGACCGAGGACATCGAGCACCCGCACGAGTCGCCGAGGCTGATGACCGTCCCGCTGATCCTGCTGGCGATCGGCTCGATCGCGGCCGGCTTCCTGATGAAGAGTTCGGTGCCGGACTGGCTGACCGCCACCGCCGGCCTGGGCGGCGAGCACGCGGAGCACGAGCCCGTTCTCGCGCACTGGCTGATCACCGTGCTCTCGCTGGTGGTCACCGTGCTGGGCGCCGGGCTGGCCTGGACGCTGTTCCGCAACGGCACGGCCACCGAGCCGCAGCCGGCCGGCGTGCTGGTCACCGCCGCCCGCAAGAACCTCTACACGGACGCCGTCAACGAGGCGGTCTTCGAGAAGCCGGGCATCTTCCTCACCCGGGCGCTGGTCTTCCTCGACAACCGGGGCGTCGACGGGCTGGTCAACGGCCTTGCCGCCGCGGTGGGCGGGGGCTCCGGCCGGCTCCGGCGGCTGCAGACCGGTTTCGTGCGGTCGTACGCGACCTCGATCCTCACCGGCGCGCTGCTCGTGCTGGCGGCGTTCCTGGCGGTGCAGGCGGGGTGGCTGGCGTGATCGACCTGAACGCGGCCGCCCCCGCCGGCGGGCCACGCAGTCACGACGGAGGTAAGGCCGAATAATGTCCAACTTCCCGTTCCTCTCGGTGCTGACCGTGGCACCGCTGGTCGGCGCCCTGGTCGTGGCCCTGCTGCCGCGCCGCCGGCCGGACCTGGCCAAGCTGGTGGCGTTCGGCTGGTCGCTGCTGGTGCTGGTGCTGTCGGTGGTGATGTGGATCGCCTTCCAGGCCGACGGTGACCGTTTCCAGTTCCGCGAGTCGTACGCGTGGATCCCGCGCTGGGGCGTCAACTTCACCTTCGAGGTGGACGGCATCGCGCTGGTCATGCTGATGCTGATCGCGATCCTGGTGCCGCTGGTGATCCTGGCGTCCTGGCACGACGCCGAGTCGTCCAAGCGCTCGGTGCCGGTCTACTTCGCGCTGCTGCTCGTCCTCGAGTGCACGATGATCGGCGTCTTCGCCGCCGCCGACGTCTTCCTCTTCTACGTGTTCTTCGAGGTCATGCTGGTGCCGATGTACTTCCTCATCGGCAGCTACGGCGGCCACCAGCGGCAGTACGCGGCGGTCAAGTTCTTCCTCTACTCGCTGGTCGGCGGTCTGTTCATGCTCGCCGCGGTGATCGGCCTCTGGGTGGTCGGTGGGAAGACCTTCGACTGGCAGGCGCTGAGCCAGGTGGACATCGACGTCAACACGGCCCGCTGGCTCTTCCTCGGCTTCTTCCTCGCGTTCGCGATCAAGGCGCCGTTCTTCCCGTTCCACACCTGGCTGCCGGACGCCGGTGGCGCGGCCCCGGCCGGCGCGGCGGCCCTGCTGGTCGGCGTGCTGGACAAGGTCGGCACCTTCGGGATCCTGCGCTACTGCCTGCCGCTCTTCCCCGAGGCGTCGAAGTGGTTCGCCCCGTGGGCGCTGGCGCTGGGCGTGATCGGCATCATCTACGCCGCGCTGCTGGCGGTCGGGCAGAACGACCTCAAGCGGCTGGTGTCGTACACGTCGATCGCGCACTTCGGCTTCATCGGGGTCGGCATCTTCGCCTTCACCACCCAGGCCGGCACCGGCGCGGTGCTCTACATGCTCAACCACGGGCTGGCCACCGGCCTGCTCTTCCTGGTGGTGGGCATGCTGGTCGCCCGCCGCGGCTCGGCCCTGATCAGCGACTTCGGCGGCGCCGGCAAGCTGGTCCCGGTGCTGGCCGGGGTGCTTTTCTTCGCCGGTCTCGCCTCGCTGGCGCTGCCCGGCACCGCGCCGTTCGTCTCCGAGTTCCTGGTGCTGATCGGCACGTTCACTACCAACAAGCCGGTCGCGGTGATCGCCACGCTCGGCATCATCCTGGCCGCGGCGTACGTGCTGTGGATGGTGCAGCGCACCACCCAGGGCACCCTCAACCCGGCCCTGACCGAGGTCGACGGCATGCGTCGTGACCTGACCCTGCGCGAGAAGATCGTGGTCGCCCCGCTGATCGCGCTCATCGTGCTGCTCGGCTTCTACCCCAAGCCGGTCACCGATGTCATCAACCCCGCCGTCAAGGCGACCATGCAGGACGTCGGTAGGACCGACCCTGCTCCGACGGTCGGCAGCGTCCAGGAGGCCGCAAAGTGACCGAGCTGAAGTTGCCGTCGCTCGACTACGCGGCGCTCGCTCCCATCCTGATCATGCTGGGCGCCGCCCTGGTCGGCGTCCTCGTCGAGGCGTTCGTGCCGCGCCGCCTGCGCAACGGGGTGCAGCTCGCGCTCGCCCTGCTGGCGGTGCTCGCCGCGCTGACCATGGTGATCCTCAACGCCGACGACCGGCTGCTCACCGCCGGCCAGGCCATCGCGGTGGACGGGCCGACGCTCTTCCTTCAGGGCGCGATCCTGATCCTGGCCACGATGGCGTTGCTGCTCATCGGGGAGCGCTCGGTGGAGCGCGGCGGAGCCTTCGTGGCCCACGCCGCGGTCACCGCCGAGTCGGCGGAGGACCGGCGGCAGGCCGACGGTGCCGGCGGCACCACCGAGGTGTACCCGCTGGCCACGTTCGCCATCGGCGGCATGCTGATCTTCGTGGCGGCGAACGACCTGCTCACCATGTTCATCGCGCTCGAGGTCTTCTCGCTGCCGCTCTACCTGCTCTGCGCGCTGGCCCGCCGCCGGCGGCTGTTGAGCCAGGAGGCCGCGCTGAAGTACTTCATGCTCGGCGCGTACGCCTCGGCGTTCTTCCTGTTCGGGGTGGCGCTGATCTACGGCTTCACCTCGGGCATCCCGGGCCGGCCGGCCGGCGTCGACTTCGCCACCGTGCACGCCGCGGTCACGGACTCCTCGTCCAGCCCGACGCTGCTCTACGCCGGCATGGCGCTGCTCGCCATCGGCCTGCTCTTCAAGGCCGCCGCTGCGCCGTTCCACGTCTGGACGCCGGACGTCTACCAGGGCGCCCCGACCCCGGTGACCGGCTTCATGGCCGCCTGCACCAAGGTCGCCGCCTTCGGCGCCCTGCTGCGGGTCTTCCACGTCGCCTTCGCCGGGGCCGCCTGGGACTTCACCCCGGTCCTCGGCACGGTGGCGGTGCTGACCATGCTGGTCGGTGCGGTGCTCGCGGTGACCCAGACGGACATCAAGCGGCTGCTGGCGTACTCGTCGATCGCGAACGCCGGCTACCTGCTGGTCGGCGTGCTGGCCCCGAGCAAGGACGGGCTCTCCGGCACGATGTTCTACCTGGTCGCGTACGGCTTCTCGGTGATCGCCGCGTTCGCCGTGGTGACCCTGGTCCGGGACGCCGACGGGGAGGCCACCCACCTGTCCCGCTGGGCCGGGCTGGGCCGCCGCTCGCCGTTCTTCGCCGGAATCTTCACCTTCATCCTGCTGGCCTTCGCCGGTATCCCGCTGACCAGCGGCTTCATGAGCAAGGTCGCCGTCTTCGGCCCGGCGTGGGGGAGCGGGAACGCGTGGCTGGTGATCGCCGGTGTGCTGACCAGCATGGTGCTGGCCTTCCCGTACCTGCGGGTGGTGGTCATGATGTGGCTCTCCGAGCCGGGCGAATCCACCCCGACGGTCACCGTGCCGGGTGCGCTCACCTCGGCGGCTCTGGTCATCGGCGTGCTGGCCACGCTGGTCCTGGGTGTCGCCCCGGCGCCTCTGCTCGACCTGGCCAACGGGGCCGCCGAATTCGTGCGATGACCGAGGTCGTCCCACCGGGGGCCGGTACGCCGTGGCGTACCGGCCCCCGGTCCGTATCCCCCTCGCCGGGCAGGTCGAACGGGTGTGGCATGGTTGAACACGTGGTGATTCCGGCTAGTGAGCGTTCAGGTGCCACCGGCTCCGGCGGTCGTCGGGGTCCGGACGGCACGGGTCAGTTCGGTGCGATCGGCCTGCACCTCGCCGACCCGCGCGTCGAGGCGTCTGTGCTGGGCCTGCTGGAGCGCGTCGAGAGCGAGCTGCGGGCCACCGTGGCCAGTGCCGACCCGCTCATCGCCGAGGCGTCCCGTCACCTGCTCGACGCGGGCGGCAAGCGGTTCCGTCCGCTGCTGGTCGCGCTGGGCGCCCAGTTCGGCGACCCGCGCAACGAACAGGTCGTGCCGGCCGCCGTGGTGATGGAGCTCACCCACCTGGCGACGCTCTACCACGACGACGTCATGGACGAGGCGGCGGTGCGCCGGGGTGCCCCGACCGCCAACTCCCGATGGACCAACTCGGTCGCCATCCTGGTCGGCGACTACGTCTTCGCCCGGGCCGCGAGCACCGCGGCCGACCTGGGCCCCGAGGCCGTCCGCCTGCAGGCGCGCACCTTCGCCCGGTTGGTGCACGGCCAGATCGCCGAGACGGTCGGCCCGCGCGGCACCGACCCGGTCGCGCACTACCTGCATGTCATCGCCGAGAAGACGGGTTCGTTGATCGCCACGTCGGCCCGGTTCGGCGGCATGTTCGCCGGCGCGTCCGCCGAGCACACCGAGGCCCTGGCCGGGTACGGCGAGATCATCGGCGTGGCCTTCCAGCTCTCCGACGACCTGCTCGACATCGCCGCCGAGTCGCTGCAGTCCGGCAAGACGCCCGGCACCGACCTGCGGGAGGGCGTACCGACCCTGCCGGTGCTCTACGCGCTGGCCTCCGACGACTCGGACGCCGCGAGCGTGCGGCTGCGGGAGATCCTGGCCACCGGCCCGTTGGTCGACGACGCGCTGCACGCCGAGGCGCTCGGCCTGCTCCGCGAGTCCCCGGCGCTCAAGCGCGCCCGGGAGACCGTGCGCAGCTACGCCGAGGACGCGCGGGCACAGCTCGCCCCCCTGCCGGACGGCCCCGCCCGCCGCGCCCTCGAATCCCTCTGCGACTACATCGCCGACCGCACCGGCTGACCCACACGTCGCCGCCCGCCCGAGCCACGGCGATCACCGGAGCTGGGCCGGGAGGGGCGGGTCAGGCCGGACTGGTCAGAAGGCGGGCGCCGGTGAGCATGAGGACGGCGGCCAGGAGCATGGACACCGCGGCCACCGCCCACATGGTGGGGTAGTCGAGGTGGGCGGCCACGGCGCCGAGGCCGAGGGGGCCGAGGCAGCCGCCCGCGTACACCCCGGTCTGGGTGATCGAGGTGGCGGCGGCCGGGGCCTGCGGGTGGAGCCGGACCACCGCGAAGTTCATCAGCCCGGGCCAGGCCCAGCCGAGGCCGAAGCCGAGCACCACGCCCGCGACCAGCGGTCCGGAGCCGGTCAGCGCGAGCAGGCCCAGCCCCACGGCGCCGACCACGAGCATGCCGGCGATCAGCGTGACGTGGCCGCTCTCCCGGCGGTCCGCGAGCCAGCCGGCGCCGACCCGGGCCACCACGCAGACCGCGCTGCCCAGGGTAAGGGTGAGGCCGGCCAGGGCCGGGGAGAGGCCTCGCCCGGCCGAGGAGTCCACCACGAAGGTGCCCAGCGTGTTCGCGGCGGCCGCCGCGAGGGTGGCGGCCAGGCCGACCACCACCAGCGCCACCGTCGCCCGCCCCGCCCGACCGGCGGCGGGTGTCCTCTCCTGGTCGCGCTCCTGCTCGGGCACGGCCGGCAGCGCGGCCAGCGCCGCCCCGGCGGCGGCCACGAACGCCCAGCGCCAGCCGGCGGTCAGCGCGATGGTCGGGACCGCCGCGCCGGCCAGCAGGGTGGAGACCGGGATGGCGGCCTGTTTCACCCCGAAGGAGAGCCCCTGCCGGTGGGCGGGGACGTGCCGGGCCAGCGCCGCGTTGCTGGCGAGCTGGCCGAGCGCGTTCGCGGCGGCGCTGAGCCCGAGCAGCACCACCAGCACCGGGTACGAGCGGGCCAGCGCCGCCACGGCCAGCAGCGAGCCGGCGGAGAGCAGGATGCCGGCGCGGGCCACCACGGCCGGGCCGTACCGCTCGACGAGCACGCCGGAGGGGACCGAGGCGAGCGCGCTGATCCCGAAGTAGACCGACACGGCCAGGCCCAGGCCGGCGGGGGAGAAGTGCAGGTCGTGGCCCATCTGCACGGCGAGCCCGCCGAGCAGGAAGACGGGCAGCACGCAGGCGATCGTGGTGGCGATGGCGCCCGCGCTGGCGCGGACGGTTCCCTGGGACGCGGGGGGCGAGGGCTGCAGCGCGGTGTCAGTCATTTCCAGGCAAACCTACGCCGTCACGTTTTGGCAGCTGATCGTGTCTGTCGGTACACGGTCCGCCACCACTGATCTGGCATCCTCGATACGAACAGGCATTTCGCACTCGGCCGGTTTTTCATATGGTGTAAGTCCCCGGCGGCGGAGGTGGTTGTGCGCGACCCCTTGGCGGAACCTTCGGACCTGATCCGAAGTGTCTCCCGCGCGCTTCGAGTGCTCGAGTCGGTCGGTCGTGCGCCGAGGGGACTCACCGTCAAGCAGATCGCCCGCCGCTGCGAGCTGACCGTGGCCACCACATACCACCTGGTCCGCACCCTGGCGTACGAGGGGTACGTGATCCGCCGGGAGGACGGCACGTACATCGTCGGGCTGGAGGTGGCCGATCGGTACCGGGAGCTGGTGACCGCGTTCCGCGGGCCGCAGGCGGTCGGGGAGTCGCTCCGGCGGGCGGCGGCGGACACCGGGTGGAGCCACTTCCTGGGGCGCTTCGTCGGCGGCCAGGTGGCGGTCACGGCGGTCGCCGAGGGGTCTCGCTCGCCCTACCTGGAGGACCTGGTGCCCGGCTTCGACGAGGGGGCGCACGCCACCGCCCTCGGCAAGAGCCTGCTCGCCACCCTCACCGCCGAACAGCGCTTCCGCTACCTGCGGGAATACGGGATGCGCCCGTTCACCAGCGCCACCCTGACCGCCCCCGACGCGTTCGAGGCCGACCTGGCCGCCGGTGACCGGCGGGGGATGCAGTTGGAGCTGGGCCAGTTCCGGCAGGGGGTGGCCTGCGCCGCGGTGCTGGTCACCCCGGACAAGGACCTCGAGCGCCGGGTGGTGCTGGCCTGCGCGTTGCCGGCCAGCGAGATGATGACCTCGGCCCGGGTGGTGCGGGCCAAGCTGCTCACCGCCGCCCGCGCGATCGCCGACGGCATCGCCGCCGAAGCCTAGACCCGGACGCCGCAGGGCCCCTCCCCGGCGGGGGGAGGGGCCCTGCGAGGCGGTCCAGCGCCGAACCGCCAGGGGAAACGTCAGCTGCCGATCGGGCCGCCGTCGAGGCGCCAGGTGACCACCACGCCGGGCTTGGCGAAGTCGCCGTCCGGCCAGGTGGAGGCCGGGTTCTCCACCGACGCGCCGGTGATCTCGCCCGGGTGTTGCACGGCCACGAAGACCGAGCGGTTGTCCCGGGTGATGAACGGGCCGCAGGTCTCCGCGCCGAGCGGCACGGTGAGGAACTGCTTCAGGTGACCCCGCTCCGGGCCCTCGAGGGCGGTGGCGAAGAGGCCGTCATTGCTGCCCAGCGCGTTGCCGTCGGTGGCGATCCAGAGGTTGCCGGTGGCGTCGAAGGCGACGTTGTCCGGGCAGGAGATCGGGGAGACCTTGCTCTTGTCGTACCCGGCGAAGTGGGTCGACGGATCGGCCGGGTCGCCGCAGACGATCGGCAGCGACCAGGTGAAGCTCTCGGCGGTGTTGTCGGCCCGGTCCTCGACCAGCTCCAGGATCTGCCCGTGCTTGTTGAGGTTGCGCGGGTTCGCCTCGTCGGCGGGGGCCTTGCCGGCCTTGCCCCGGTCGGTGTTGTTGGTCAGCGCCACGTACACCTTGCCGGTGAGCTGGCTGGGCTCGACGTCTTCCGGCCGGTCCATCTTGGTCGCGCCGACCTTGTCGGCGGCGAGCCGGGTGAAGGTGAGCACATCCGCGGCGGTCATCCCGTCGACGTACGAGCGGTTGCCGCTGACCAGCTTGATCCACCGGCCGCGCCCGTCGAACGCGCCGTCGGTGGGGAGCTTGCCGCTCCCGTCGACCTCGGCGGCGCTGTTGCCCTCCAGGGCGGCCACGTAGAGCGTGCCGGACTCCAGCAGGGTCAGGTTGTGCTTGCGGGCCACCGAGGAGCTGCCCGGCAGGAACTTCTTGTCCGAGACGAACTTGTAGAGGTAGTCGAAGCGCTCGTCGTCGCCCATGTAGGCCACCACGTGCCCGTCCTTCGCCACGATGACGTTGGCGCCCTCGTGCTTGAACCGGCCCAGCGCGGTGTGCTTGCGCGGCTTGCTGTCCGGGTCGAACGGGTCGATCTCGACGATCCACCCGAAGCGGTGCGCCTCGTTGGGGTGCTTGGCCAGGTCGAAGCGCTCGTCGGCGCGGTCCCACTTGCGGCTGCCGCTCGGGTGGCGCACGTCGGTCGGGATGCCGTAGCGGGCCAGCTTCGGCTTCAGCTCCGCCGGCGCGCCGTCGCCGCCGACGAAGTACTGGTTGAAGTTCTCCTCGCCGGAGAGCACGGTGCCCCACGGGGTGACCCCGCCGGCGCAGTTGTTCAGCGTGCCGACCACCGTGCGGCCCTTCGGGTCGGCGGCCGTGCGCAGCCAGGCCGAGCCGGCGGCCGGGCCGGTCAGCTCGAACGTCGTGGCCAGCGCGGTGACCCGCCGGTTGTACGGCCGCCGGCCGTGGCCCACCGGCCGCCATCGTCCGGTGCCCTCCACCCGCTCCAGCTCGACCACGGACATGCCGTGCGCGGCCATCGCCACCCGCAGCTGCTCGACCGAGAGCGCGTCCTGGCTGGTGAAGCCGGGGAACATCAGGTCCTCGTTGGTGTACTCGTGGTTGACCACGAGCAGCGCCCGCTTCCGGTCGATCGGCAGCACACCGACGAAGTCGTTGTTGTAGCCGAACTGCTCCGCCTGGGCGGCGGCGGTCTGGCCGTGCGCGTCGAACTCTGGCGCGCCGGGCACCACCGGGTCGCCCCACTTGATCACGACGGCGTGGTCGTACCCGTTCGGCACGACCAGGGTGTCGAGCTTGTTCGGGGGGATCGGCTTGAAGGTCAGCGCGCCGCTGCCCACGCCACCGGACGGCGCGGCGGCCTCGCCCGCGCCGGGGACGGCCGGGGCGGCGGGCGCGGCGGCGGCCGGAGCGGCGCCGGCCAGCGCGCCGGCCACGGTCCCGCCGAAGCCGAGCACCAGGGCGCCGACGGCACCGGCGCGGACCACGCCGCGCCGGGACACCTGGGCCTGCACCAGGTCTCCGAAGTACGGGTTGGCGGACGAGTTCGGCACCGGGTGGTCGCAGGCGTTGCCGCACCGGTACTGGCAGGTCATCGCGTCGCGGGCACCGTGACGGGTGGCGCCCAGGAGCGGGAGCAGGCGAGGACGGTCGCTCATGGGGAGAGGCCTCCTGAGGAAAGACGTCGGCGGCGCGCGAGATCAGTCGCGCGTGCCGGACGCTGCCAGGATGGGATGAGCGGGCCTGGACTGGGACGTGAATCACATGTGAACACCTGCCCGTGAGCGGGGCTGAACCGGGCGGCGTCACGGCGCGTATCAGAATGGGAATGCGGTTCGCCGTTCGACGCGAGGAGACCGCCATCAGCGACCATGACGCCCAACTGCTGCGGGCGCTGCACGACGAGCACGCCGACGCGCTCTTCGCGCACGCCCTCCGGCTGGTGAACGGGGACCGGTCGCGGGCCGAGGACCTGGTGCAGGAGACGCTGCTCCGGGCCTGGCGGCACCCGGAGGCGCTGGACCCCACCCGCGGCTCGGTGCGGGCCTGGCTCTTCACTACCGCGCGGAACCTGGCCATCGACGCCTGGCGGCGCCGGTCCACCCGGATCGGGGAGGTGTACACCGACGAGCTGCCCGAGCCTCCGGAGGCGGTCGACGAAACGGAGCGCGCGGTGGAGGCGTGGACCGTGGCGGAGGCGTTGAACCGACTCAGCCCCACCCATCGTGAAGTCCTGGTGGAGTGCTTCTACCAGGGCCGGTCGGTGGCGGAGGCGGCCGCGCGGCTCGGGGTGCCACCGGGCACGGTGAAGTCCCGTACCCACTACGCACTGCGCTCACTACGGCTGGTCCTGGCCGAGATGGGGGTGACCCGATGACCCGCTGCGAGTTCGCGCACGACGACGGCGCGTACGTGCTGGGTGCCCTCGCTCCGGCCGAACGGGCCGCCTACGAGCGGCATCTGGCCGGCTGCGCGGCCTGCCGGGAGGCGGTGGCCGAGATCGCCGTGCTGCCCGGCCTGCTGGGTCGGCTCGACCCGGCCGGGCTGGAGCAGTTCCTGCCGGCGACGTCGGAGACCTCCCGGCTGCCCGCGCTGCTCGACGCCGCCCGGGAGCAGCGGCGCCGCGAGCGGTCCCGGTCGCGCCGACGGTACGCGCTGACCGCGCTCGCCGCGGCCGTCCTCGCCGTGCTGGCCGGCGTCGGGGTGACCCTGGTCCGCCCGGCCGTCCCGCCGACGCCGCAGGTGGCCCTGACCGCGATGCGGCCGGTCGCCGGCCCGGTCCCGCTGCACGCCGAGGTCGGGTTGACCGACAAGAAGTGGGGCACCGAGGTCACCCTGCACTGCGGGTACGACCAGCGGACGGATCACCGGGAGGCGTACACCTTCCGGCTGGTGGCGCACGGCCCGGACGGCGCGACGGAGCAGGTCGCCACCTGGCTGGCCGCCCCCGGGGACAACCTCCGCATGATCGGCGCCACCCACTTCACCCACGGTGAACTGGTCCGCCTCGAACTACTGCGCGCCGACAACACCCCCGTCCTCGCCTACGACTTCCGCTGACCGGGGTCAGCGGGTCGCGGCGGGGACCGGGGGCGTGGCGGCCCGCGCCGCGACCCGGGTCCGGCGGGCGTTGCGCAGGGCGTCGACGGTGAAGACGATCAGGGCGAGCCAGACCAGCCCGAAGCCGGCCAGCCGGGCCGGCGGCATCGGCTCGTGGAAGATCAGCACCCCGCAGCCGAGCTGGAGGATCGGGCCGACGTACTGCAGCATGCCGATGGTGGTCAGCGGCAGCCGGTTGGCCGCCCCGGCGAAGAGCAGCAGCGGGATCGCGGTGGCCGCACCGGCCAGCACCAGCAGCACGGTGTGCCCGGTCGAGACGTGCCCGAACGTCGCCGCGCCGTGCCGGGTCAGCCAGCCCAGGTACGCCAGCGCGGGCAGCGCCAGCACCGCCGACTCGACGAAGAGCCCCTCCGCGGCGGGCAGCCCGAGCCGCTTCTTGACCAGCCCGTACCCGGCGAAGCTGAAGGCCAGGACGAGCGCCAGGTACGGCAGCCGGCCGTAGTCCACGGTCAGCACCGCCACCGCCACGCCGCCGACGCCGAGCGCCGCCCACTGCGCGGGGCGCAGCCGCTCGTGCAGCAGGAAGACCCCGATCAGCACGATGACCAGGGGGTTGATGAAGTAGCCGAGCGCGGTCTCGACCACCCGGTCGGAGTTCACCCCGTAGATGTAGGTGCCCCAGTTGACGGCGATCAGCGCGGCCGCGGCGGCGATGCCGGCCAGTGCCCGCGGGCGCCGGGCCAGCGCGCGCAGGAAGCCGATGTTGCGCATCGCGGCCAGCAGCAGGGCAACGAAGACCACCGACCAGACGATCCGGTGGGCGAGGATCTCCACCGGTCCGGCGGGGCGGAGCAGCTTCAGGTAGATCGGGAAGAAACCCCAGAGCAGGTACGCGCCGAAGCCGTACAGGTAGCCGAGGCGGGTCTGGTTCACGCCTCCACCGTAAGTGGTGAAGCGGCGTGTTGCTCCTTTCCGGTGACCTGGGTCACCGGCGCTGCCCACTTCATCCACCGGTCCGGCTCGACCGGGGTGAAGCCGACCTTGACATACACCCCGTGCGCATCTTCGGTCGCCAGCAGAATCCGGCGTACGCCCAGCCCGGCCAGGTGGTCGCGGACCGACCCGGCCAGCCAGATGCCCAGCCCCCGGCCGCGCTCGTCGCGGTCCACGTACACGTCGCAGAGCCAGGCGAAGGTGGCCCGGTCGGTGACCACCCGGGCGACCGCCACCTGCCGCCCGTCCCCCGGCCGGTAGACGCCGAACCCGATCGAGCCGGCGAACGCGCGCTCGACCGTGTCCCGCTCCCGCCCGAGCGCCCAGTACGCGTCGGTGGAGAGCCAGTGGTGCACCCGGTCGAGGTCGAGCCGTGCCGGGTCGGTGCTGAGCTGGTAGCCGTCAGGCCGGGTCAGGGTGAACACCCGCTCGACGCTAGTACCGCCCCACCCGCCCCTCACGAGCCAATTCCCGCCCACTGGCCTGGCCGGTGGGCGGGAATCGACGGGTGGTGTGGGATCAGTCGCGGTCGAGGACGGCGCCGAGGATCCACGTCACGATGCCGACGAAGAGCGCGCCCAGCAGCGCGGCCGGCCAGAAACCGTCCACGTGGAACGGCAGCCCGGCCTGGCCGGCGATCCAGCTGGTCAACAGGAAGAGCAGGCCGTTGACCACCAGCGCGATCAGGCCGAGGGTCAGCAGGTAGAAGCCGCAACCGACGGTCTTGATGATCGGCTGGAGCACGGCGTTGACCACGCCGAAGATCACCGCGACCAGCACCAGCGTGGTCACCTTCTCGGTGACCGACGCCGTGTTCAGCGTGATGCCCGGGATGAGCAGCGTGGCGAGCCAGAAGGCCACCGCGGTCGAGCCCACCCGGATCAGAAGACCCTTCAGAAAATCCATGGCCGGGATCGTGCCATGTAGCGTCGACTCGCGGAACCCGCAAGGACCGGTCAACGGCGGCTCGGGCGACCGATCAGTTGCGACTCGATCGGCGTCGGGGAGAGCAGCGCCCAGCGCAGCGCGCGCCGGTTGACCACGGCGACCATGTCGTCCCGGATCCGGGTCAGCCAGTCCGCCGAGCCGCCGAGACCGAGCGCCACGCCGGCCAGCGCCGCCTCGTCCGGGTCGAGCGGTTGCAGGATCGCCAGATCGGCCCGGGCGAGCGTCGGCGTGTCCGCCGGGGTCAGCTCGTCCCGGACCACCAGGACGGACCGCCAGGCCCCCGCCGCGCCGACGTCGGGCGGCACCGGCCCAGCGTCGACCACCACCAGCAGTGGTCGCAGCGGCGAACCCGGCGCGCCGCCCACCGGCCGCCCGGGCGGGATCAGCGGCACCACCCCGCCGGGCGCGCCCACCGCGCGGACGAACGGTTCCCACACCCGGGGCCGGGCGGTCTGCACCACCACCCGCGCGCCGAGGGCCAGCGCCCGCAGCACCATGAGCTGTGCGGCGGGTATCCCGCCGACCAGGAGCAGCCGGGTCGCCCCGGGGCCGAAGAGGCGGATGGTCACCGGCCCGCCGTGCCGGCTGGTCCCGACCATCAGCCCGGACTCGCCGAGGGAGAGCTCCAGCGCGTCCAGGTCCGCCCCGGCCGCCGCCGTGCCGCCCCGGGCCGTCGCCAGCGGCAGGGTGGCGGCCAGGCCGTCCAGGTGCTCACCGTCGAGCCGGCGGACCTCCGCGCCGAGGTCGCCGACGAGCCGGCGCAGCGCCCGGTCGGCGACCGACAGCTCCGTCGCGGTCCAGGCGGCCAGCCGTACGGTCAGCTCCACCGGCACCGGGGCGGCGCCGGCGTGCGGGCCGACGCAGAGCGCGACGGTGCCGGCGGTGACCGGCAGCGCCAGCAGCCGGGACACCAGCCGCCGCCCCGCGTCGGTACGCGGGTCCGGCCAGCGGTGCAGCCGGTACGTGGCCTGAACCAGCCCGCCCGCCGTCACCGCCTGCCAGGACTCGCGGACCGGCGCGCCGCCGTCCTGGTGGGCCAGTTCGGCGACCACCCGGAGGACGGCCGGCCCGCCCAGCGGACGCCCGGTCAGCGGGCCGAGCCGGTGGACGATCCGCCGGACCGCGCCGGAGAGCGCCCGCCGCAGCTCCCCGTCCGACCAGCCGTCGGTCCGGAGCGCCCGGACGGCGAGCACGGCCCGGGCCCGCGCGGCCAGCCGCCCGTCGGTGAGCTGGCGGTACGACGTCCCGGCGGTGCCGGCCCGGGCGGCCGGCGCGGGGGCGGGCGAGGCGGAGAGCAGGAGCTGGATCCGGACCGGCGGGCTGTCCGGGCCGGGCGGGGGAAGCAGGGACAGCGGCCCGGGAAGGGATCGCGGCCCGTCGCCGAGCAGGTCACCGGCGTCGCCGATCTCCAGCAGCGCGGTCATCCCGACCACGTCGTCGACCACGGCGGCCGGGCCGCCGGCGAGCTCGGCGGGATGCACCGACGCCCCGGGAGCCACCAGCTCCACCAGCGCGGACGGCCCCGCGGTGGCCGGCAGGGCCTGCCGCCGGGCCAGGTGCCCGAGACCGATCAGCAGCCACTCGTAGAGCCACCGGCCGCGCCACCGCACCCAGGTCCCGGGCAGCAGCAGCGTCGCCAGCAGCAGGGCCGCCGCGGTCACCGCCACCCCCCGGCCGACGGCCGCGACGAGCACCGCGACCGCCACCTGCGCGGCCACCACCTGGCCGGCCCGCAGGCCGGGGACGGGACGGGCCGTCCACCGTGGCGCGGGTGGAGCCGACGGCGCCGGCCGGCCGGTCGTGGTCGCCGCCACCGCGCCTCCTCCGCCTGCTCGTCGGGTGACGTTGCCGTGGCTCATCGTAAGGCTTCGTTGTCCACAGGGGATGATGAGGGGGTAGCCGAACCGGAGTCGGGCCGCTACCGTCAGCGACGAGTTCCGCCGAGCG
This sequence comes from Micromonospora sp. NPDC005806, assembly GCF_042871425.1. Lineage (NCBI taxonomy): Bacteria > Bacillati > Actinomycetota > Actinomycetes > Micromonosporales > Micromonosporaceae > Micromonospora > Micromonospora sp. NPDC005806. The sequence goes on from NZ_JBIAIL010000015.1 coordinate 135,686, forward strand.
CGTGCCGTCCCCTGTTCCCGACTCCGGTGCCGCGCTCCGGCGAGTCCACAGTGGTCGTTCCGGCGGCCCGCCACGACCGAGGAGACGAGGTGACGTCCGGGGTGTCCCAGACCCAGGCAGAAGCCGCGGTGCTGCAGCAGACCGCCGCGAAGTTCGACCAGGTGGACCAGTCGTTGCAGACCATGCTCAGTGGCCTGATGGCCGAGCTGGAGGTGTTGCAGCAGGCCTGGCGGGGCGCTGGCGGGCGGTCGTTCGAGCAGGTCAAGCAGCAGTGGGCGAAGGACCAGGCCGCCCTCCAGCGGGCCCTGCGCGAGACCGCGACCGCCATCCGCACCGCCGGCCAGCAGTACGACGTCTCGGACACCGAGGCCGCCGGCCGGGTGGCCGGCACGCACCGCGGCATCCAGCTGCCGCTCTGACCCAGGAAGGACGGATCCCATGGACCACGGTGTGCTGGTCGTCAACTTCGCCGCGCTGCAACAGGCCGGCGTGGACATCCAGAAGGCGCTGAACACCCTCGACAGCCAGCTCGGGCAGCTCGAGCGGGATGCCGCTCCGCTGGTCGCGAGCTGGTCCGGCGAGGCGCGCGAGGCGTACGAGCAGCGGCAGGCGCGGTGGCGGGCCGCCTCGCAGGACCTTCAGGCCATGCTGCGCGACATCAAGCTGGCGGTGGAGGACTCGGCCGCCGACTATCTCGACACCGAGAAGCGCAACGCCAGCCTGTTCCAGTGACCGCCTGCGGGGCGGCGGCGCGGCAGGTCCCGTCCGCGCCGCCGCCCCGCGCCTGCCCGGCGGTGGGTCAGGTCGGGTCGGCGGGGCGCCACCGGCGGCGGGAGCCGCGGGGCAGCACCGCGGCCAGCAGCATCGCCAGCACGGCTGCCGCTCCGGTGGCGCCGGCGACCAGGAGCGCCCGGTGCCGCGCGGCCACCCGGCGCGCCTGCCGGGCCACCTCGGCCGCGTCGGGCCGGTCGACCGCGAGCGCAGCATCCCGGTACGGCTGGGCGGTCACCGTCGCGGGCGACTCGGTCACCGCCCGGTACGGGTTCAGTACCCCCGCGCCGTAGCCGTCCCCGCGCCCGGGTGCCGGGTCGGCGCCGGCCACGATCCGCTGGGCCACCTCGGCGGCGCTCAGTTCCGGGCGGTACTGCCGGAGCAGCGCCGCGGTGGCGGCCACGAACGGCGTGGCGTAGCTCGTCCCCTCCGCGCGGTGGTGCCCCTGCCCCGGCGCGGCCATCAGCACGTCGCTTCCCGGGGCGACCAGGTCGACGTACTGGCCGGTCTGGGAGAACGCGGAGCGGCTGCCGTCCGCCCCGATCGCCCCCACCCCGAGCACCCCGTCGTACGCGGCCGGATACGGCCGCGGATCGCCGCTGTCATGCAGGTTGCCGGCGGCGGCCACCACGACGACGTCCCGGCGTGCCGCGTAGGCGATCGCGGCCCGCACCGCCGGGTCGTCCGCGTACAGCACGACGGAGAGGTTGAGCACGTCGGCCTCGTGGTCCACCGCCCACCGGATCGCCCGGGCGAAGTCGGTCGCGCCGACCGTGCGCCCCGCCTCCCGCCCCGCGACGACCTGCTGCTCACTGACCCGTACCGGCAGGATGCGGGCACCCGGCGCGAGCCCCCGGAACGCCACGCCCGGGCGGGGGACCGCCGCGATGATGCTCGCCACGCCGGTGCCGTGCCCGGCGCAGTCCCGGGTGCCGTCCCCGCCCGGGTCGAGGAAGTCGGCGCCGTCGAGCACCCGTCCGGCGAGCTGCGGGTGGTCACGGTCCACACCGGAGTCGATGACCGCGACGACCACCCCGGCACCGGTGGCGAGCGGAGTGAGGCGGTCGGGCGCGTACCGCTGCTGCGGCCACGGCTGAGCCGCCACGGGGCGGGCCGGCGCGGGTGGTGCGGCACACGCCGAGGGTGCGCGGGCCGCCGCCGGAGCGGCCGACGGCACGGCCGTGAGGACGGTCGCCAGGACGGCCAGGGCCGGGCGCGCGGTGGGCCGGGACATCGACCGCCTCCGTATCGTGTCGGCTCCGGAACGCGATGTTAGCGCCCTCTCCGCAGGGCCGGTGGCCAGGCATTGTGATCTTGTTACCACCTTGTAGGTTGTAGGCGATGCCTGTGGCCTGTGCGCGGAAGGAGAGGTGGCCGTGACCGGATGGGAGCCGGCCACCGAGGCCGAGGTGGCGCTGCGGGACGCGTTACGCGCCCAGGACCAGCAGCTCTACTTCCGTATCCTGACCAGGGTCGACCTGCTGCTGCCGGTCTCCGCCCAGGCGCTCGCCGGGCAGGCACCGCTCGGCTGGGGGACCTGGACGACCGGGGACCGGACGCACGTCCTCGCATTCACCTCCGTCACCGCGATGCGGGCCTGCCTCGGGGAGAACGCCGGCGCCACCCGTCGCGTCCCGTACCCCGACCTGGCCGCCGGCTGGCCCAACCACGAGTGGTGGCTCGCGGTCAACCCCGGCCTGCCGATCGAGGGCTACCTGCCCGCCTGGTTCGTGGCACAGCTGTCGCGGGGCGATGTCCGGCTGCCGGGGCGGACCATGGGGGCCCGAGCCCGGCTGGAGCGGGTGGAGAGCGCCGCCCGCCGGGCCGGGGTGGACGGCCCCGGCCGGGATGGCACGCCCGCACCGGCCTCCTCCGCGTCCGCGCCACCGGACTCACCCGCCCCGGCCTCCCGAGGCTCCTCCACCCCGGCCTCGCCGGGCTTCGCGGCAGCGGCCGGCCGGGCATCCGCCGCGCCGGTGCCACCCGCTTACGGTGGCCCGGCCCCCGTCCCGGCGGTCGAGTCGGCGACCGTACCGCTCCCGCCGGCCCCCAGCCCGCCGGCTCGGCCCACCGCTCCGGGCCCGGCCGAACCGCCCCTGCCGCCGATCCCCCGCCGCCCGGAGCCGAACGGCTTCCTCGCCGCGAACCGCCTCGGGGGGCACGGCCAGCGGGCGGAGGATGACGGGTGGCCCGGTCAGGTGAACCACAGCCCGTCCACCGCGCCGCCCGCCGGCCGCGCCGCTGTCGACCGTCCCGCCCCCGGCGCCGTCCCAGTTGCCGCCCCGGGTGCCGACCGCCTCTCCGGCTGGGTCAGTGACCTGCGGCGACGCCCGGACGAGCCGGACCCGTTCACCGGCGCCGGCCGCTCCGGCACGACGGAGGGGCGCTCCAGTGAGCCCGCGCCGCCGCCTCCGGCCCGGTCGTTCTTCGAGCCCTCGGGCCGGTCGCGGCGTCCGTCCCCCCTGGATCCGGCGCACCCGGCCGGGGAGCGGGCGGCACCGCCGTCCCGGTTCGCCGGTGGCGGTCAGCCGTTCCCGCGCCGCCGGCCGCTGAGCGAACCGGTGCCGGCGGAGCCCACCCGGGCGTTCCGCACGGATGCCGGCGAGACCACCCCGGCGCTCCGTTCCGGCCCGGCCGAGGAGCCGCCTCGGCCCTTCCGCCCCGCACCGACACCGCCCTCCGGCGAGGAGGCGGCCCAGTCGCTGCCCCGACGCCATCCCCGGCCCGCCGACGCACCGGACGCGGACGAGCGCACCCAGGCCATCCCGACGGCACCGGGCGACGCCGGCTCCGCCGTCCCTGCCGAGGCGGAGGAGCTGCCCCCCTCGATCGCCGAGCCGGTATCCGGCCCGCCCGCCTCGCGACGGGGCTTCTCGCCGATCGTCATCGAGGGCACCATCATCGAGTCCCGGGACCTCACCGAGCCCGAGGAACCCCCACCGGCCCGCCCGGCCCCCGGCCCCGCGCCGGTGGTGCCCGAGCCGTACGCGGTGCCGACCGTGCCCGCCGCCACCTCGGCGATGGCCAGCGCCACGGCGCCGCCGGCGTACCGGGCGGAGAGCGGCGGGCCGGTCGCGCCCTGGGCCGGCTCCGCCGAGCCCACCGTGCCGCTCACCGTCGACCCGGCCGCGCCGGCCGCGCCCCCTCCGTTCAGCGCGCCTCCCGTCGAGCCGGCCGGCCCGTCGGGTGAGAGCTCGTTCACGCCATCGGGTGAGTCGTCCGCGCCGGCCGGCTCCCCGGAGGCGGCGACCGCACCGCCGGCCGGGCAGGTCGACCCGTCCGCCGGGCCGACCTCGGGCGACGACGTCACTTCGGTCGCCCAGGGGCCGGTGCCGGCCGACTTCGTACCGGCCAACGAGGTGGAGGAGGAGCTGCTCGGCGCGGTGAGCAGCGGCAGCACCGACGGGTTCCTCACCACCCTGCTGCTGGCCCGGGTGCTGCTGCCGGTGGCCGCCGACTCCGCGCCGGGGAGCCGACCCGGCGACGCCGGCTTCGTCTGGCCTACCGACCAGCTCGACGGCGGGACGTACGTGGTGGTCTACACCTCGCCCGAGCGGCTGGCCGACCGCGCCGAGGGGCCGGTCGAGACGGTACGCGTGAAGTTCGTCCAGCTCATCCGGCGCTGGCCGGACGAGAGCTGGTCGTTCGCGGTGAACCCGGGCAGCCCGGTCGGGGCGACGTACCCCGGCGAGCAGGTCCTCGCGCTGGCGAACTGGGCCGCCGAGGTGGGGCTCGGCGACGACCCGGACGTGGAACCGGAGCAGCCCGCCGCCGAGGCGGAGCCGGTGGCCGCGAGCCGGCCCGCCCCGCCGCCGGTGGACAAGACCCGCCCGGTGACCATGCAGAAGGCCATCGCCCCGAGCCAGCTCGCCTACTACCTGGAGCGCGGCTACGACCGGGTCTCCGGCTTCGTGCACCGGGCCAACGAGCTCGCCCACCTGAGCACCCCGGCCGCGCTGTACGACGCGCTCGGCCTCGGCCACCCGGATTCGCCGTTCTCCCGCGACGCGGAGGAGATCTACGTGCTGCGCTGGCCGGTGTACCGGCCGAGCCTCTACCGCATCCCGTACGGCGGGCAGAACGAGGCCGCGATGCGGGCGATGGAGGGCTGGGTGATCGAGCGTCCGCCGTTCCGCGGCAACGGCTTCGCTCCGGGGGAGACCAGCGACGTGGTCGCCGAGTTCAAGGTGGACAGTGCCCGGCTGCCGCACGGCGCGGAGCTGTGGCGGATCGGCGCCGACGGCACCGAGCGGGTGGTCGCGATCCTGGACACCGACGCGCCGCTCTGGCGCCGGGTGGACGCGTCATGACCCGCGACGGCTACATGGCCCGGTGGCAGGGCCGGGAGTACCAGGCCAGCCCGGACGGCGACGATGTTCGGCTCTACCAGCCCGAACCGGGCGAGGGATTCGAGGAGGTACGCCCCGACCGGTACGTCCGGGTGGTGCCGGCCGCCGAGGTCGAGGACCTGGCGTACGTCCGGACCACCTGCACCTGGCAGGGGCAGCCGTTCATCGTGCTGGCCGAGCACGAGGGCTGGCTGCGGGTGGAGTACACCGGCGGCCGCTGGCCGGTGGCCCGGGCGATGGGGCTGGAGGCCTTCGACTTCGGCGTCTACCAGGGCTGGGCGCCGGCCCGCGAGGTCGTCGACCTGCGCGAGCAGCGGGTCTGAGTCAGGACTTCGCCCAGCGCAGGACCTCGCCGAGCACCACGTCCCCGGCCTCCACGTGCGGGAAGTGGCCGACCCCCTCGAGCAGCCGCCACTCGTACGGGGCGGTGACGTAGCGGCCGGAACCCTGGGCGGTGCGTGGCAGGGAGGCCAGGTCCCGCGCGCCGTGCAGCTGGAGAGTGGGTGTGACCAGCGGCTTCTGCATCAGCTTGACGAACCGGTAGCCGTGCAGCCGCAGCACCGACCGGAACGCCCATCGGTAACCCTCCAGGGCGCAGAAGGCCGCCTGCGGGATCTGCATCGCCACCCGGCAACACCGGGCGTACGCCTCGAACTCCGGACCGTTCACCCACTGCGGGCCGCCCCAGCGGCGCAGGATCGCCTCCACCTCGGCGGCGTCGTCCCGGGTCAGCACGTGCTCGTAGCGGGGGCGCTGGAACTTCAGCGTCGGGGTGGAGGCGGTGAACTGGCCGCGCGGGTCGGCGAAGATGGCGGCGCGCAGCCGGAGCGGGTGCGGTGCGCCCAGCACCACCAGCCGCCGGACCAGCGTGGGATGGAACGAGGCGGCGGTCCAGGCGATGAGCCCACCGGCCCCGCTGCCCACCAGGGTCGCCGACCGTTCACCGAGGGCGCGGATCAGTCCGGCCACGTCGGCGGCGAGCGTGTAGCCGTCGTACCCCCGGGGTGGCTTGTCGCTCGCGCCGTACCCGCGCAGGTCGACCGCGACCGCCCGGAACCCCGCGTCGGCGACCGCCGGCAGCATCTCCTTCCAGGCGAACCAGTATTCCGGGAAGCCGTGCAGGAAGAGCACCATCGGACCGGTGCCGGCCTCGACGACGTGGAAGCGGCTGCCGTTGGCGCCGACGAACCGGTGCGTCCACGGCCCCTCGGGGAGGACGCAGGACTCGTCGACGGGTCCGCCGCGCTGGTCGGTCATGTGCCACAGCCTAGGGCCGGCGATCGGCCATCGGCCCCGCAGGTGACGAGGATCAGGGATTTCTCCGGGGCCGCCCGATGTAGGCGGGGGCCGGCACCGCGATCGGTGCCGGCCCCCGCGAGCGTGCGGTCGGGTCAGTTCACGTAGTACTTGGTGAAGAGGTAGTTGGCGACCGAGTCACCGGTGGCCAAGCCCTGGTCGGCGTCCCACTGGTAGTGCACGCCGAGGTAGAGCCGGCTGTTCGCGTCCTCGGTCGCGGCGGCGCTGACGCTGCTGAAGGAGCGGGTGACCCCGCTGGCGTGCGGGTCCTCGGTGGTGGCGGTGAAGGAAATGGCGTCGGTGCCGTAGAACCGCTTGACGATCCCTGCCCAGGCGCCGGCGAAGGTGGCGTGCCCCGAAACGTACGCCGGGAACGGCGGCGAGAAGTGGACGCCGCTCCGGTCGGCGGACAGCGGCTGCCAGTTGGGGTCCGGGACGGTGGCCGTGTTGTTGTCGGACTGCGGCTCGTGGATCGCCGTCTCCGGGCGCCACAGGTCGATGGAGGTCTGGTATTTGGCGTCCCAGGCGGCGATGGCGGCGTCGGCCATCGCCAGCGACACCAGGGCGAAGAGCCGGGTGGTGTCGGTGCCGGTGCGGGCCTTGGCGATGATCTGGGTCAGGGTGTAGAGCTGACCCGGCGGCTTGTACGTGCCGTCGAGGTCGTTGGCCCAGAACCAGGCGAGCTGGGTCTGGTCGGCGGTGCGGTCGGCGGTGGTGGCGGTGGCGGAGCCGTACCGCTTGACGTCGTTCACCTGATTGGCGTACGTGCTGCTGGTCAGCATGCCGGTGATGGTGGTGAAGCCGCCGGGCAGCGACGGGCGGAACTGCGAGCCGGAGGTCAGCCCGAAGGGCTGGACCAGACCCCAGTTGGGGCTCGCGGCACTGCCGGAGCCGGTCGGCTGCCACTGGCCCGCCGTGTAGCTGATCGAGTACGGGGTGCTGTTGGTGGATCCGTCGCTGGCGCGGGCGTTGAGCATGTTCTGCGCGGCCGTCTGGCCGACGCTGACGCTCCAGCCGTCTGGCCCCGGCTCACCGCGGGGCGGGATGGACCGCGAGTTGTTGTAGTCCTGGGTGAAGTCGATGGTGGGGAACACGACCTTCAGCACGTCGTACGCGGCCTCGTCCAGGTTCATGTCCAGGTCGTAGCTGTAGGTGGGCTGCTTGGGCACCGTGGCCAGGTACGGCTTGCCCTGCCCGCCCAGCGACACCTTGGTGTCGTACATGGCCAGGTGCATCATGGCGCCGGCGCGGGACAGGGTGGTCGGCGGGCCGCCCGCCTGCCGGTAGGCCTTGAGCAGCACGTTGTTCCAGTAGATGGTGTGGTCGAAGCCGGCGCTCACGGCGCGCGCCGGTTCGGGGGTGGCGGCCATCGACGTGGCGAGCCCGACGGTGGCGAGCGCGGCGACGGCGATCCGACGCAGTCCGAATGTCCTCAAGGTGTTCCTTCCGGTACCGGGGCCCCTCACCGGATCGGCGGTGGCAGCCCCTCACTCCATCGATGACCATGAGGATCCTGGGCGGGGTGCGGTGTCGGTATGGCGAAGCAGCAGCCGGTCCGCAAGTTGCAAGATCAGATCCAGCCGCGCCGGACCGCGGCGATGCCCAGGGTGAGCCGGTTGGTCGCCGAGAGCCGTTCCTCCAGCACCTCGAAGTGCCGGCGCACCCAGCGGACGCTGCGGCCGAGGCTGCGGGCGATCGACTCGTCCTTCAGTCCGGCTGCGGCCAGCCGGAGGATCTGGCGCTGGACGGGGGTGGGCGCGCCGTCGGTGTCGGTCGCGACCCCGTCGGCGAGCGGGATCGCCTGCCGCCACAGCGCCTCGACGTACTGGGTCAGCAGAGCCACCAGGGCGGGGCTGCGAACCAGCAGCAGCTGTCGGGGCTGGTCGGTCGGGGGCAGGGCGAGCAGCGCGGTGCCGTCGACCGCCAGCAGGCTCGCCGGCAGCGCCGGGAGCACGCGTACGCCGTGCCCCGCGGTCAGCGCCGCCTCGATCCGTTCGCGACGATCCGGGTCGGCCAGCAGCGGTCGAACGCAGATCATCCGAAGCGGGTGCGGGGTGGTGGGTGGTGGGGAGAGGTCCGCTGCCGACTCGTCGAGGAGCAGCAGACCTTCCTCCGTGGCCGTGTGGAGGAGCCGGTGAGCGAGGTCGCGGAACCGGTCGGGTTCGGCGACGACCTCGATCCCGTCCGGGCGGTCCCTGGAGCGCGCCGCGTCCTGATGGGCGATCCGCTGGAGTCGGGTGTAGTGGTCGGTGAGGCGGTCCTGGGCGCGCATCAGCTCGCGGGCGCTGTCCGCGAGCACCATCCGTAGTTCCAGCGCGGGCGTCAGTGGGCCGTGGTCCGCCAACCGGATCCAGAGTGGAAGCTCGTCCGACCTGCCCGGATCGTCGGTCACGATGTCACCTGACAACCGGATCACCCCCCATGACCGTCGATGGGGTGATCGTCGCGTCCGCCGGTCGTCGCCGTCAATGGCCTGTAACGATGATGACACGATCGGTGTTTTCTGGTCGGCTGCGCGGAGCCCGAAACGGGCGGTGCCCGGGCAGGAATCCTGCCCGGGCACCGGTGGTGCGGTCGATCCGTCGATCAGGAGAAGCGGACCTTCATCGTGGTGCCGTGCTGCTCCAGGACGCGGATCTTGACGCCGGCGGCCGGAAGCTTGACGCCGTGGTTCGGCAGCTCCGGGTACCAGTACTGCTGGGTGTCGTCGAACAGCGGCTGCGCGGCTTGGCCGCGGATGTACTGCGGCTGGCTGTTGATGTGCAGCGTGAACGAGTCCGCCTTCTTCAGGCTGAACGGCGCGTCGTAGACCTGGACCCGGGCCCGCCAGGGGTTGCCGGTCAGGTTGTAGATCGGCCGCGGGTGCGCGTCGATGATCATGTTCCGACCCTCACCCGGGTGCCCGAAGGCGCCGGTGTCGTTGTCGGCCCACCGCAGGTTCCAGTAGGAGATCAGCAGACCCGTCTGGTACGCGTAGTGGTCCACGTAGTCCGGGCGGGTGTTCGCGTAGCCGAAGAAGTACGGGCCGGTCTTCAGGTACTGGTCGTACGAGACGTACGACCGGTTGCCGGCGATGTAGTAGTTGTCGAAGTCGCGGGTGTAGGTCGCGGCCTGGATGCTGAAGCCGTTGAGCGCCCAGTCACCCGCGCCCGCCTCCGCGCCGTCGGTGAAGATGGTCGCACCGTCGGCGGTCACGGCGACCGCGTCACCGTAGAAGCCACCGGCGGAGACACCACCGTCGGTCGTGTAGTGGAGCCGGAACTGCACCGTCTTGCCGGCCAGCGAGTCCAGCGGGATGTTGACGTCGACCCACTTGTCGTCGCTGGAGCCGGTCAGGGCGAAGCGGTTGGGCGAGATCTCCTTGAGCGGCTGGCCGCCGACCGTGCCCGGCAGGGCCGACCAGGTCTGGCCGCCGTCAGTGGAGGCCTCGAAGAAGAGGTAGTCGAAGTCCTCTTCGATGTTGTAGCGACCCTTCATGGTGAACGCCGCGCTGGTCTTCCCAGTGAGGTCGATCGTCCGCGTCATCGTGGTGTTCAGATCGTCTTCGTTACCCGAGAAGTACTGCTTCGTACCCTCGAACGGCGCGCCGTTGTCGAAGGTGTACGTCCGCCTCGGCAGCACGACGACCGCGCCCTGCGCCTTGGTGGAGTTGTACTCCTGCGGGCCCAGCTCCAGGGTGCGCTTCTGGCCGGCCTTGACGACCTCGTAGTCGAGCCAGCCGAGCTGGAGCTTGTTCCAGGCGCCGAGGTCGCCGCCCCGCTCGCCGATGCCACCGTCGTTCTTGCCACCGAGCCGGCTCTGGGCCATCAGGGTCCAGTGCTCGTTGTTGTTGTCCCCACCACTGGCGACGTTGTAGTCGTCCGGCAGGCCGAGGTCGTGGCCGTACTCGTGGTAGAAGACGCTCCGGCCGCCGTTCTCCGGCTGGATGGTGTAGTCGCCGATCCACACGCCGGTGTCCCCGATCTGGGTGCCGCCAGCCGGGAAGTTGACCGGACCGGTGTTGCCCTGGTCGGACGCGTTGGCGTACCAGCGGTGGCTCCAGATGGCGTCCTCACCCTGGTGCGGGTCACCGTCGGCCTCGTCACCGCCGGCGTGGACGATCTGGAAGTGGTCGATGTAGCCGTCCGGCTCGTTGAAGTTGCCGTCGCCGTCGTAGTCGTACCGGTCCCACTGGTCCATCGACTTGACGTCGGCGGCGATCTGCGCGTCGGTCTTGCCGGCGGCCTTCTGGTCGGCGACCCACTGGTTCGCGGCGTCGGCGACCAGCGCCCAGGTGTTGGTGCAGACGTTGCTGGCGCAGACAGCCGGGTCGTTGCCGTTGGCGTCGGTGGGGTCGTCGCCGGAACGGCCGTACCGGGCCTCGTTGTACTTCACCTTGACCCAGTCGGTGACCTCACCGTCCACGCTGTACCGACCCGAGGACTGTGCCTCGTAGTACTGCTTCAGCGACTCGTCGCCGGGGGCGGTGCCGAAGTACAGCTTCCGGTAGTGGTCCGCGTCGAAGTTCGGCTGCCAGACGGTGGAGTTGTCCACCGCCCGATTGGGGGCTGGGATCTGGTTGTTGACCGGCCCGTCGAACACCGCCGGGCCAGGGGTATCCGGGTCGGTGTCCTTGTCCGGGTAGCTCGGGTGCCGCTCGTCACCGAACTCGGCCAGGATCACGAAGATCTTGTCGGTGCGCTCGCGGGAGAGCTCGACGTACTGGTTCTTGACCGGACCCTTGCCGCCCTTGGTGCTCTTGGCGGAGCGGCCCGCCGCGGCGCCCTCGGCCGCCGTCTCGCCCACCTTGACGACGGTGCTGCCGTTGATCTTCTGTGGCGCGGCCCGGCCGGACAGGACCTCGCTCAGGCCCTCCTGACGCAGCGCCCGCCGCTTGGTCTCGAGCGGGTTGGGCAGATCGTGATCAGTCTGCGCGGGCTCGGCGACCGACGGTGCGGACGCCGGCAGCTTCGGCGTCGGCGCGGCGCTGGCGGCCGTGCCCGCCACCAGTCCCGTCGCCGTCAGCGAAAGCCCGAGCAGACCCACTGCGACTTTGCGCACGTGGATACCTCCGGTGTGAGGGAACCGGCCCAACGGGGTTACGGGCCGGTGAAGACGTCCCACAAGTGGGACCACTGGTGAAGATAGACAGTCCCGTGACGGGTGGGAAGACAGGCACATCGATTTGTAGCAACTTTTTGTTGGGAACGCTGCTCACCGTCACATCCGGGCCGGTCGATACCTGACCTCATCGGGGCGAACACCCCCGGGGTACGCGAAAGGGGCCGGTGGCGTCGCCGCCACCGGCCCCTTTCGGTCTGGTGCTACCCGATCAGTTGCTGACCTTGACGACCATGTCGCTGGTCGGGGTGGTGCCCTGCTGGAGGATCTCGATGGTGGTGCCGGTGCCGGCGACCTTCACCGAGTTCCACGCGTCGCCCGAGGTCCAGTACTTGCCGATGCCCTTGTCGCTGAAGATCGGCTGCGGGTCGAGCGCCGGGACCGTGACCGCCACACCGTTCTTGTGGAAGGTCTGGGCCGGCTTGGCGTACAGGCTGAACGTCGCGTCGTAGCCGTTGCGCCGGTTGCTGATGACGCCCTGGCCGCCGACGTTGATCTTGTCCGGGCGGACGTCAACCGGAAGGTTGAGGCCGTAGCCCGGGTGCGCCGACGTGTTGTTGTCGCCGTACGCGTAGTTCACGTACCAGACCAGCATGCCGGGCTGGTTCGCGTACCGCTCCACCCAGTTCGGGCGGGTGTTGAGGAACCCGTAGTTGTACCCACCGGTCCGCAGCGTGTCGTCGTAACCGAAGTAGGTCCGGTTCTCGGCGATGTAGAAGCGGGGGTAGGTGTCGGTCACCGAGCCGGTGATCCGGGTGAAGCCCTTGACGGTCCAGTCCGCCGACAGCGTCTCCGCGTCGTCGGTCCAGGCAACGGTGCCGTTCTTGGTCAGCGAGATGTTGTCCATGAACGGACCCGCGTAGTGCAGGCCGCCGTCGGTGGAGTAGCGGTACCGGAACTGGATGGTCTTGCCCGCGTACGCGGACAGGTCGTAGGTCGAGTCGACCCACTGGCCGCTGCTGGAGCCGTCGATGCCGTCCTGGACCTTGCCGTTCACCGTGTCGTGCAGCGAGTTGGTGAGGGCGGTCCAGCTGGCGCCACCGTCGGTGGACACCTCGGCGAAGAGGTAGTCGTAGTCCTCTTCGATGTCGTACTGCAGCTTGGACGTGATCGACGCGGTGGTCGCGCCGGTCAGGTCCAGGGTGCGGGTGAGCGTGCTCTTCAGGTCGTCCGCGCCGCCGCCCCACCACTCGTACGACCCGCCGAACGGCGTGTTGTAGTTCGTGGTCTGCGTCTGCGCCGGCAGGTTGACGATGACGGCCTGGGCCTTCGGCCCCGTGCTGTCACCGGCCGGGCCCAGGGTCACCTGGGTGCTGCCCTTGCCGTAGTCGACCGTGCTGTACTTCAGCCAGCCCAGGTAGAGCTTCGACCACGGGTCCATGTAACCCGGGGTCGAACCGATGTCGTCCGTGCCGTGGCTCAGCCACGAACCCGAGGACATCAGGCTCCAGAATCCGACGCCGTTGTCGCCACCCTGGGTGTCGTACAGGTCCGGCAGACCGAGGTCGTGACCGTACTCGTGGGTGAAGACGCCGAGCCCACCGTTCTCCGGCTCGGTGGTGTAGTCACCGATCCAGATGCCGGTGTCGCCGATCTGGACACCGCCGGACAGGTTGCCCGCCGGACCGGTGCTGCCCTCGCCGGAGTAGACCCGCCAACGGTGCGACCAGATGGCGTCCTCGCCCTGGGCGCCGCCGCCGGCCTCCTCGCCCTCCCCGGCGTGCACCGCCTGGAAGTGGTCGATGTAGCCGTCGGGCTCGTTGAAGTTGCCGTCGCCGTCGAAGTCGTACCGGTCCCAGACGTCGAACTGCTTGAGGTAGTCCTTGATCTGCTGCGGCGTCTTCCCGGCCTTCACCTGCGACTGGTACCAGGACGTGGCGGTGTCCCCGACGAAGGACCAGTAGCCGTCGGCCTCGGTGATGTCGTTCGGGTCGTTCGGGTCGCCGTTGCGCCCGTAACGCGCCTCGTTGTACGGCACGGTGACCCAGTCGCTGACGTCGCCGCCGACCGTGTACCGCCCGCCGGACTGCTTCAGGTAGAAGTCCCGGAACGACTCGCCCTCGCCGTAGAACATGTCCATGTAGTGCTCACGGTGGAAGTCGGAGCGCCAGAGGGTGCTGTTGTCGTCGGCGGAGCTGCCGTCCCAGTTGCGGTCCGGCTCCGGGATCTGGTTGACCACCGGGCCGGGCTGGCCGCCGGCCTTCGGGTGGATCTGGTCACCGAAGTTGACCAGGATGGTGAAGATCGGGTCGACCTTCGGGGCCTGCTGGTACTCGACGAACAGGTCGTCCTTGACCTGGATGACCTTCGAGCCGTTGCGCGTCTGAAGCTTGGCCTTGCCCTGAAGCAGGTCGGCGATGGCCTGCTTCTTGAGCTCCCGCTGCTGATCCGCCTTGGGATCGGGCAGGTTGTCCTTGCCGTGCTTCGTTTTGTCGGCGCCTGGGGTGGGCTCCGCCGCCGGGGCGGCGGAAGCCGGCGCCGTGATGACACCGGCTGCCAGCAGCGTGGCCGCGGCCGAGGCCAGGCCCGCTGTGACTCGTCTCCTCAAAGGTCCTCCTCCTTTGTGGATCTGTTACATGACAGAGACAGCTACAGCTATCGCTGTCATGTCATGCGTCACTCACAATGGCAGAGGTTTGGATCGTTGTCACCGGTCAATTACTTGGACGGCGACCCTTCTTTTTTGGGCAAATCGGGATCAAAAGGCCCACTGATTCGACGTCGAATTACATTACGTTTTGGCCACGGTCACCGAGAGTGACGGTGATTATGAGGTCCCCTGAGCGGAGCGCAGAAGCCTGGGAAAATGTCACACGGATTCTGGATGAAATCTGTGGGCGCGTAAGAAGGGCGGGGCCCGTCGGAGCAGTGTGCTCCGAACGGGCCCCGCCGGGTTTCCGCCGCGCCGTGGGCGGTCAGATCACGGGGTCGCCGAGGTCACGTACACCGTGGCGTACGAGTTGTCCTTGGCGGCCCGCTTGATCGTGATCGAGACGCCGTACGAGACACCGGCGTCACCCGGGTTGCCGGTGCCGAGCACGATCGCCCCGCCACCGAGGGTCGCCCCGTAGTACGCCGGCGCCGGGCTCCCGTCCGGGTTGGTGACCCGGGTGGTGTACTTCGCGTTGCCCCGCGACGGGATGACGACGGAGGCGTCGCTGTCCCGGGCGAACGCGGAGCCATTGCGGATCTCGATGCCCGGGTACCAGCCCTGAGCGTCGCTGAACGCCGACACCGGGCCCTGGGCGCCGAAGTTGGTGCAGTACTCGCTGTACGGCTCGTTCGCCGCCTCCAGGCACTCCTTGAAGGGGTACGTGGAGTTCAGCGAGAAGGCCGCGTTCGAGGACTGCGGGCGGCTGGGCAGGTTGTCCAGCGTTGACGGGTCCTTGACGGCCGCCTCGCCAGCGCGGCGCAGCGGGTCGTTGTGCGAGTCCACGATCAGCAGGCCGCCCTTGGCGCCGTAGCTGGGCAGCGCGGTCAGCTGCGCGGTCGTGTGGTTGACGTTGCCCAGCGCGGTGTCCCGGTACCAGACGAGCATGCCCGGGGCGTTGTAGGCGACCCGGTCGACCTTCCACGCCTCGTGCGAGTAGACCGTGTCGTACGCGTACTTCAGGCCCTTGTCGAAGCCGTCGAAGTTGCGCCACTCGGCCAGGTAGTAGTGCGCCTTGACCTGGGTGCCCGAGTCGGTGTGCCAGCCCGCGCCAGTGGTGTCGGTGAAGGTGCCGAGAGCCTGGGTCCAGCCGTTGGCGCCGCCCTCGACGTCGTCGCTCCAGGTGGTGGCGCCGCCGCCGGTGACCGAGAAGTCGTCGGCGAACCAGCCGCGCTCCAGGAACGCCTCGTCGGAGGCGTAACGCAGCCGCAGCTGCACGGTCTGCCCGGCGTACCCCGACAGGTCGACGTAGTCGTGCCGCCAGCCGCCGGTGTTGCCGGTCAGGCCGTACTTCTTGCCGCCGTAGTCGACCATGCGGCCGTTCGGGTCGGCGTAGCCGTCGTTGGTCGTGACCAGCTTGCCGGTGGCGTCGTAGACCTTCTGCTCGGACCAGGTGGCGCCGCCGTCGGTGGAGACCTCGAGGAAGCCGTAGTCCCAGTCCGCCTCGATGATGTAGTTGTTCCACATCCAGAACTTCGCGTCGGCGGCGTTCGGGACGGTCACCGTCCGGCTCAGCTTGACGTCGGCCCAGTTCTGGTCGGACCCGGAGTACCACATGTTGGCCCCGCTGTGCGGCTGGGCCAGGGTGATCACCTTGTCCGGCAGGTTGATCTTGATGCCGTCCTTGGTGCCGACCGGGGTGTTCGAGGTCTGGCCGAGCTGCACCGACCGCGGGTCGTCACCGGGGTTGACGGTCAGCGGGTCGGCCCAGCCGAGCACCCACTTGTCCCAGAGGCCCATGTGGGTGGGCAGCGCCTGGAAGATCTCGCCGGTGTGCGAGCCCGAGGCCATCAGGTCCCAGAAGTCGACATCCGAGTCGGCGTTGCCGGAGGTGTCGTAGAGGTCCGGCAGACCGAGGTCGTGGCCGAACTCGTGGGCGAAGACGCCGACGCCGGCGTCCTCCGGCTGCACGATGTAGTTCGACACCTTCTTGTTGGTCCCGGGGATGGTGTAGCCGCCGGTCACCGTCGAGGAGTGCGCCCAGACCGAGTAGACGCCCACGTCGCCGCCGCCACGGGACTTGCCCTGGTTGGCGTGCACCAGCACGAGGTGGTCGATCACGCCGTCCGGCTCGTTGACGTTGCCGTCACCGTCGGCGTCGCCCTGGTCCTCGATGTCGTAGTCGGCCCAGGGGAAGTTCGGGTCCATCTTGGCCAGCGCGTCGACGGCGTCCGTGGCGAGCCGCCCGGCGCCCTGTGGGTTGTCCGGGTGGCCGTTCATCGACTGCTCGCGACCGGCGACCCAGTTGCCGTTCTCGTCCTGGAAGCAGCGGGAGGCGGCGTACCAGCCCTCCGAGTGCGGCACGGTGATCCACGGGCTGGCCTGCCCGTCGACCGTGTACGCACCCTTGGACATCTCCAGGTACATGTTGTGCATGGTCCGGCCGGCCAGGCTGACGCCCGGCTTGCCGTCCGGCCCGGTCAGGTCGGTGCGGACCCGCTCGGTGATGCCCTCCTTGGTGTAGAGCATCTTGTCGTAGTGCTGCGGCGAGAAGTCCGGCACCCACATGGAGTTGTTGTCCTGGTGGGGCAGGCTCGCCGGGTTCGCGATCGTGTTGTGCCGTGGCCCGTTCTGGACGGTGCCGAGGACACAGCTCCGGTCCTCGAAGACCGTCTTCGGCACGTACACGTTGGTGAAGTCGTCGTTCGCCTGGTCGTTGAACTCCACGAGCAGGGTCAGCAGCTTGGCGGTCTGGGTGCCCTTGGCCTGCTTGATCTGCCGGGGGCTCTGCCCGGTCTTGATCGCCTTGGCCTCCAGCTTGGCCAGTTCCCGCGCGGCCACCGGGTTGCCCCCGGCGAACTTGCGGTCGTAGGCCCGCGCCTCGTCCGCCGGGCTGGTGTAGATCCCGTTCTTGCCCTTGACCTCCTTGCCCGCCGTGTCCGGCTGCACCTCCGGCTCGGCGTAGTTGATGTAGAACTCGTCCGCCCCGATGGTCCGGGCGGGGCCGGACTGCTGGGCGGCCGCGCTGCCCGTCACGGTCAGCGACGTGGCGGCCAGGGCGATGGCGGGCAGCGCGACGAGTAGGCGTCGGCGCGACCCGGACTGCGGAAATGTGTTCATGCCGCTCCTCATGGGGCATGGGGAAAGAGAACCGGCCGGTCGAGCGTGGCAATCACGCCCGTCGAACCCAACCGGTGCGGCTGAACCTAAATGACACTGGCAGGGGTGACACAGGGCCTTTGCCCGTTCAGCCTGCCGCGCCTCCACCGAAATCCCGATGTGCGCCGGAAAACGACGGTGGGTGACGGCCCGTCCGGACCGTCACCCACCTGATTCCGTACGCCTGCCGTCAGTCCTCGTCGGACTTTCCGCCACCCATGCCCGAGGAGATCAGGTCCATCACCGAGGAGTCCTGGAGCGTGGTCACGTCGCCGAGCGAGCGGTGCTCCGCGACGTCCCGCAGCAGCCGGCGCATGATCTTGCCGGAGCGCGTCTTCGGCAGTTCGGGCACCAGCATGATCTGCCGCGGCTTGGCGATCGGGCCGAGCGTCTTCGCCACGTGGTTGCGCAGGTCGGCGATGAGCTGCTCGCCGGCCTCGCCGGAGGTCTCGGCGTTGCCGCGCGGGATGGCGAACGCGACGATCGCCTGGCCCGTGGTCGGGTCGGTCGCGCCCACCACCGCCGCCTCGGCCACCGACGGGTGGCTGACCAGCGCCGACTCCACCTCAGTGGTGGAGATGTTGTGCCCGGACACCAGCATCACGTCGTCGACCCGGCCGAGCAGCCAGATGTGCCCGTCGTCGTCCTTCTTCGCCCCGTCGCCGGCGAAGTAGACCCACTCGTCGCCGGCGTTGGCGCCGGCCCCGAACCGCGACCAGTAGGTCTCGATGAACCGGTTGTCGTCGCCCCAGATGGTGCGGAGCATCGACGGCCACGGCTCCGTGAGCACCAGGTAGCCACCGCCGCCGTTGGGCACTGACTGGCCCTGGTCGTCCAGCACGTCGGCGACGATCCCCGGCAGCGCGGTCATCGCCGAGCCCGGCTTGGCCTCGGTGACGCCCGGCAGCGGGGAGATCATGGTCGCCCCGGTCTCGGTCTGCCACCAGGTGTCGACGACCGGCAGCTGACCCCGGCCGACGTGCTGGCGGTACCAGATCCACGCCTCCGGGTTGATCGGCTCGCCGACGCTGCCGAGCAGCCGCAGCGAGGACAGGTCGTAGCCGGCCGGGATGTCCTCGCCCCACTTCATCATGGTGCGGATCAGGGTGGGCGCGGTGTACAGGATGGTGACCTGGTACTTGTCGACGATCTCCCAGAACCGGCCCTTGTGCGGGGTGTCCGGGGTGCCCTCGTACATGATCTGGGTGGCGCCGTTGGAGAGCGGGCCGTACACGATGTAGGAGTGCCCGGTGACCCAGCCGATGTCGGCGGTGCACCAGTAGACGTCGGTCTCCGGCTTCAGGTCGAAGACCGCGTGCGTGGTGTACGACGTCTGGGTCAGGTAGCCGCCGGTGGTGTGCAGGATGCCCTTCGGTCGGGCCGTGGTGCCGCTGGTGTAGAGGATGAACAGCGGGTGCTCGGCGTCGAACGCCTGCGCGGTGTGCTCCGGCGAGGCGGTCTCCACCGTCTCGTGCCACCAGTGGTCCTTCGCCGACCAGGCGACGTCCTCACCGGTGCGGCGGACCACCAGCACGTGCTCCACCGACGGGCACTTGGCCACCGCCTCGTCCACGGTCGGCTTCAACGCCGACGGCTTGCCCCGCCGGTAGCCGCCGTCCGCGGTGATCACCACCTTGGCGGTGGCGTCCTGGATCCGGTTGGTCAGCGCGTCCGCGGAGAAGCCGCCGAACACGACGCTGTGCGTGGCGCCGATCCGGGCGCAGGCCAGCATGGCGGCCGCCGCCTCCGGGATCATCGGGAGGTAGATCGCCACCCGGTCCCCGGCGGTGACGCCCAGGTCGGTCAGCGCGTTCGCCGCCTGGCAGGTGAGCTTGTGCAGGTCGGCGTAGGTGAGGGTGCGGGTGTCCCCGGGCTCGCCCTCCCAGTGGATGGCCACCTTGTCGCCCCGACCGGCCTCGACGTGCCGGTCCAGGCAGTTGTACGCCACGTTGAGCTGTCCGCCCACGAACCACTTCGCGAACGGCGCGTTCGACCAGTCGAGGACCTGGTCCCACTTCTTCGCCCAGGTCAGGCGGTCGGCCTGGCGCTCCCAGAAGCCGAGCCGGTCCTCGGCCGCCTCGGCGTACGCGTCGGCCTTGACGTTGGCGTTCGCGGCGAGTTCGGCCGGCGGCGGGAACTGGCGCGTCTCATTCAGCAAGTTGGCCAATGCCTCGCTCATGCGTACTCCTTCGTCGCGTGACCTGCGTCTCGTACGCCGCTGAGGTTAGTCGCGTGGCCGGTCCCCCGCGACAGGCTGGCCCGTCATCTCGCGCCCAGCGGCCCCCGACACGCGCCGAGATGTAAGGAAGGGCCCCCTGCTTAACGCCTCCGGTAGAGAAGGTTCCCCTTCTCACCGCGGGTGGCCGGCTTGCCGCAGGGCGTATCCGGGGTGGTTCGTGTCGCGTTCCGGCCGGCTGGCGGCCGAGCGCGGCCGGTGGGTCGCTAGCGTGGCGGGGTGACCACCGATCCGCTCGCCCCGTTGCTCGCGCTCGCCGACATCGCGCCCGCCGTCGAGCGGGCTCGCGAGCGGGTCGACCAGGCCCACCGGCACCGCGCGCTGCGCCGCCACGGCGGGCAGGTGGCGGCCGAGGTCAGCCTCCGCTCGGCCGTGGCCAGCGCCGCGCTGGAGGGCCGGGCGCACGAGCGCGAGGAGGTACGCGCCGGCACGGTCACCGATCCGGTGCTCCAGGGGGCGCTGCGGGTGGCCGGGGCGCTGCCCGGGCTGAGCGAACTCTGGCCCAAGGCCCCCCGGCAGGCCCTCGCCCGGCTGCACGTGCTCGGCGCCCGGGACATCGTCGCCGAGCCGGAGCTGGGCCGGCCGGTGTCCGACCCGGTGGTGGCGGCGCGCCTCGACGGGCTGGCCAGGCTGGTCGCCGGCGGGACCAAGGTCCCGCCGCTGGTGCTGGCCGCAGTGGTGCACGGCGAGCTGCTGAACCTGCGCCCGTTCGCCGGCCCGTCCGGGGTGGTGGCCCGGGCCGCCGCCCGGCTGGTGCTGATCTCCACCGGCTTCGACCCGCGTGGGTTGGTGGCCGTCGACGTCGGCCACCGGGAGCGGGAGCCCGAGTACGTCGGCGCGGCCGGTGCCTTCGCCACCGGCACGCCGGACGGGCTGCGCTCCTGGCTGCGTCACTACATGGCCGCAGTCGAGGTCGGCGCGGACCAGATCGCCCTGATCGGCGACGAGGTTCTCGCCGCCTCCTGATCGCACCCGAGCCCGCTCCCGGTCCTGGGTCAGGCGGTGGGGGCGGCGGCGCGGGTGCGGCGGTGCCGGCCGTACCAGGCGATGCCGATGGCGACCCCGACCCCGACCCCGAGGGCCGCGGCGGCGACGGGCACGGCGGGGCGCTCGCGCAGCCGCCGGCCCAGCGGGACCGGGTGCCGGAACTCCAGCACCGGCCAGGAGTTCTCCACCGCCAGCTTGCGCAGCGCCCGGTCCGGGTTGACCACGGTCGGGTGGCCCACGCACTCGAGCAGGGGCCGGTCGCTGTACGAGTCGGAGTAGGCGTACGAGTCGGCCAGGTCGTACCCACGCTCGGTGGCTAGCTTGCCCACCGCGTCGACCTTGCTCGGGCCGGCCGCGTAGAACTCGACCTCGCCGCTGTAGCGGCCGTCCTCGACCGCCATCCGGGTGGCGATCACGTCGGTCACCCCGAGCAGCTCGCCGATCGGCCGGACCATCTCCTCGCCGGAGGCGGAGACCAGCACGACGTCCCGGCCGGCGGCCTGGTGCTCCTCGATCAGGGCGGCGGCCTCGGCGTACACGTAGGGGTTGATCAGCTCGTGCAGCGTCTCCGCGACGATCTGACGGACCTGGTCCACCTGCCAGCCCTTGCAGAGCGTGGCGAGGTAGTCCCGGGTCCGGGCCATGGTCTGCTCGTCGGTGCCGCCCAGCCGGAACATCAGCTGCGCGTACGCCGACTTGACCACGTCACGCCGAGTGATCAGCCCGTCCCGGTAGAACGGCCGACCGAACGCCAGAGCGCTCGACTTGGCGATGACGGTCTTGTCCAGATCGAAGAAAGCGGCACTTCGGCCCACGGCGCGAAAGTCTAGCCGGACGGGCCGCTCCCGGCGGGTGCCCGGGGGGCACCCGCAGCGGAGAGTGATCGTTGCGTTTCTGCACAGAGTGATGACGGTCACACTCTCCGAACACAAATTAGCGGTGGGTGGAGCGAACACCACTCGACGTAGCCGGGTCCGCTGCGGCATGCTTGTCCGCGACGGGAGTTCACCTCTCGTCGACCGCGAGGCCCTCGGCGGTTGCACCCCCCGTGACCGCTGAGTCGGTTCGGCTCGACCCCCCCGGAGCCGAACCTCCGACGACCCCCGTCTCCCCCCGACGGGGGTCGTCCCTTTCTGAGCGCGCTGCTCCGCCGCAGGTCGCCATAACCGCAAGCGGCCGCGAAGGGCTGATCGCGGTTGGGCGCTACCGTCCAGCGACCGGAGACCAAGGGATTGGGCAGCACGACGATCGACAGCGGTGAGGACCGGTGGCTCGACAGTTGGGGCTGTGCGAGCAGCGGCGGCATTTTCTGGCGAGATCGGCCTTGCCACATCGGACCTCGCATTATGGTCGGTGAATGATCAATGGTGCTCATGTGATCATCTACAGCCGCGACCCCGAGGCGGACCGTGCCTTCTTCCGGGACACGCTCGGCTACCACCACGTCGACGCCGGCCATGGCTGGCTCATCTTCAAGCTCCCGCCGGCCGAGCTCGCCATGCACCCGACCGAGGGCGAGCCGGCGCACGAACTCTTCCTCATGTGCGACGACGTCGCGGCGACGATGGCCGACCTGGCCGCGAAGGGCGTCGAGTTCACGATCCCGGTCACCGAGGAGCGGTGGGGGCTGCGAACCGCGCTGCGGCTGCCCGGTGGCGGCGAACTCGGTCTCTACGAACCGCGCCACCCGGTCGCGATCTGACGCGCCGGCTCGGCGGCCCGCCGAGGCCGAGGGGCAGTCCAGGCAGCAGGAAGGCAGCGAAACCAGTAGCAACAAGTCCCCAGCTCCTTCCGTTCTCCGGCTCAGGCTGCCGAAAACCCCGGTCGGCCGCTGATCGCCGCCCGGCCGGAAGATTGTTGCCCTTCCCGCGCTGTCCATAACAGATCCACTCGTTCTCCAGGGACCGTCCACAGCCGCGCACGTTCTCCACAGGAGGCGGCACCCGGGCGGTTTCACGCCGCCCGCCCCGCCAGGCTTCCTCGCAGCACCCCGAGCCCGACCGCTGGAGGCCGCCATGCCGCCCCGTACCCCGCTCCCGCCGCATCGTCGCCTTCCCCTGCTCGTCACCGCGGACGGCGACCTCCTCGACGAACTGCTCCGGCTCGCCGCGGCGGGCGGCACGGAGGTAGAACTGGCCGCCGACCCGGCGGCCGTCCGGGCCCGCTGGACGCCGGCCCCGCTGGTGCTCGTCGGCGCCGACCAGGCGCAGGCCTGCCTGCGGTCCCGGCTGCCGCGGCGCCCCCGGACGGTGCTGGTCGGCCGGACCGGCAACCTCGATCCGGGTACGGAGATCGCCGAGCTGATCGGCGCCGAGCACGTCGCGACCCTGCCCGCCGCCGAGCCGTGGCTGGTCGACCGGTTCGCCGAGTGCGCGGCCGACCCGTCCGGCAACCGGGCCGCCTGCGTCGTGGCGGTGCTCGGCGGCCGGGGCGGCGCGGGGGCCAGCGTGCTGGCCGGTGGCCTCGCCGTGACCGCGGCCCGGGCTCGGCGGCGCACCCTCCTGGTGGACGCCGACCCGCTTGGCGGCGGCCTCGACCTGGTGCTCGGCTGGGAGCAGTTGGAGGGGCTGCGCTGGCCCGGGCTCACCGGCACCGACGGCCGCGTCGACCCGCCCTCGCTCGTCCGCGCCCTGCCCAGCCGGGGTGACCTCGTCGTGCTCTCGTGGGACCGGGGCGACCGCCTGCCGCTGCCGGCCGAGGCCATGGCCGCCACGATCGACGCCGCCCGCCGGGGCCGGGACGTGGTGGTGCTCGACCTGCCCCGCCACCTGGACGACGCGGCCGTCGTCGCGTTGCAGGCGGCGGACCGGGCCCTGGTGGTCGTACCGGCCGAGCTGCGGGCCACCGCTGCCGCGGCCCGGGTGGTCGCCGAGGCCGCGCCGCACTGCGCCGACCTGTCCGTGATCGTGCGGGGTCCCGCCCCGGGCCGGCTCAAGGCCACCGAGGTGGCCCGGGCGCTCGGCCTGCCGCTCGCCGGCACGCTCCGCCCCGAGCCGGGGCTCTGCCGAGGGCTGGAACGCGGCGAGGCGCCGGCGGCCGGCGGCAAGGGACCGCTCGCCGCCCTCTGCCAGCGGATCCTCGCCGAGTTGACCGGCGAGCCGGCGACGGGCGCGGCGTGACCGGCCCGGCCGACTCCGGGGAGCTGGCCGCCCGCGTCCGGCACCGCTTCGCCGCCGCGGCCACCCCGGTCACCCCCGCCGCGATCGTCTCCGCCGTACGCGCCGAGGCCGGCGCCGCCGTGCTCGGGGACACCGCACTGCTGCGCATCGCCGACCGGGTGCACGACGACCTCGTCGGCGCCGGACCGCTCACCTCGCTGCTGGCCGACCCGCAGGTCACCGATGTGCTGGTGAACGGCACGCGGGTGTGGGTCGACCGGGGACAAGGGCTGCACCAGGTGGCCGTGCCGCTCGGCACGGTTGACGACGTGCGCCGGCTGGCGCAGCGACTCATCGCGGCCGCCGGGCGGCGGCTCGATGACGGCTCCCCGTACGCCGACGCCCGCCTGCCCGACGGCACCCGGCTGCACGCCGTGCTGCCCCCGGTGGCGACCGACGGTCCGTACCTCTCGCTACGCACCTTCCGGCAGCGCCCGTTCACCCTCGACGAGCTGGTCCAGCAGGGGACCGTGCCGCGCCCGGTGGCTCCGGTGCTCGCCGCCGTGGTGGCGGCCCGGCTGGCGTACCTGGTCAGCGGTGGCACCGGTTCCGGCAAGACCACCCTGCTCAACACGCTGCTGGGGCTGGTTCCGGCCACGGAGCGGATCGTGCTCGTCGAGGATGCCGCCGAGCTGCGACCCGTCCACCCGCACGTTATCGGGCTCCAGGCACGGACATCGAACGTCGAGGGCGCCGGGGCGGTCGGCCTGAGCGACCTGGTCCGGCAGGCGCTGCGGATGCGACCCGACCGGCTGGTGGTGGGCGAGTGCAGGGGCGCGGAGGTGGTGGACCTGCTCGCCGCGTTGAACACCGGTCACGATGGCGGCGCCGGGACGCTGCACGCCAACACCCCGACGGACGTACCGGCCCGGCTCGAGGCGCTCGGGTTGCTCGGTGGCCTGCCCCGGGCCGCCCTGCACGCGCAGGTCACCGCGGCGCTCCAGGTGCTCCTCCAGGTACGCCGGACCGCCGAGGGACGGGTGCTGGAGTCGATCAGCCTGCTGCTCCCCGAGGGGCCCGACCGCCTGGCCAGCGTGGTCCCCGCCTGGATACGCGGGCGTGGCCTCGGCCTCGCCGCCCGGTCCCTCGGCGCGCTGCTGCGCGAGCGCGACGTCACCGTGCCGCCCATCCTGTGCGCGGCCTGGCCGGGCTCGGCGGGGCCGGCGTGACCGGGGCAGCCTGGCTGGTGACCGCGTTCCTGACCGGCGCCGCGACGGTGGTGGCCTGGCCGGTACGCGCGGCCCGGGCCCGTCGCCGCGCCGTCCTCGGCCCGCCGCCGGCTCCCGGTATGGGACGCGGGTCGGTGCAGCCCCGGACGAGCGCTGGACGCCGGGCGACCCCGGTTCCTCGGGGCAAACGAGGTGGCAGTGAGTCCACCGTGGACCGGCCACTGCCGGGCCGACCTCCGAATCGGCGGGACGCCGCGCATCCGTCCGCCGTCCTCCGGCCGGCGACATCGAGCATCTTCCGGGCCGTTCGCTCACCCGGCTCGCCCTCGGGCAGCCCGGCCGGGCCGGCCAGATGGATCGCCGGTGGTCCCCGCACCGCGCTGTCCGTCGCGTCGGATCCCGAGCGCCCAGCAGCGCCCCGGTCGGCCGGGTCGGGGCCCAGCAGCCTGGTCGCTGCCCGGCCGGCCGCGCCGACCGCCGGCCGGCGGGCATCGGACCGGGTGGCGATCCTCCTGAACCGGCGTGCTCCGCTGGTGGCCGTGCTGCTGGGCGGCGGGACCGGTGCCGTGCTGGGCGGCCCGGTGGGGGCGGTGGGGCTGGCCGCGTACGCCGCCCTCGGGGCCCGCGCGGTCCGCCGCCGACATGCCCGTCAGTTGGCGGACCGTGCCCGGCGCGGCGAACTGGACCAGCTCTGCAGCCTCGCCGCCGACCTGCGGGCCGGCCTGCCGGTCACGCTCGCACTCGCCGACGGGCCGGACCGGATCGCCCGACTGGCCCGGGCCGCCGTGCGGCTGGCCGACCGCACCGGGGCGCCGCTGGCCGACCTGCTCGAGCGGGTCGAGGCGGACGCCCGCGCCAGCGACCGTGGCCTGGCCGCGGCCAGCGCCCAGGCGGCCGGGGCGCGGGCCACCGCGTGGCTGCTCGCCGCCCTGCCACTCGGTGGCATCGGGCTCGGCTACGCCATCGGCGTGGACCCCGTCGGCGTGCTGCTGCGCACGACGGTCGGTGGTGGCAGCGCCCTCGCGGCCGTCGCGTTGCAGATCGGCGGGCTGCTCTGGGCGGAACGGCTCGGGGCGACGCCGGGGCGGGCCACCTGATGTCGCGGCAGGTGGTGGCTGCCGCTCTGCTGACGGGGGCGGCGCTGCTGGTGGTCGTGGTGGGCATGCCGGTGGGCCGACCGGGCCGGCGGCTGCGGACGTTGGCCCGACCGTCGACCGTGGAACGAGCCCGGCCAACCTGGTGGCCGGACCGCGTCCGGCTCGCCTCCGGGGCTGCCGGAGTAGCTGCCCTCGTCGTGGTCGGTGGCTGGGTCGGGCTGTTCGCCGGGGCGCTGACCGGTCTGGTCGCGGACCGCCTGCTGCGGCGCGTCGAGCCACGGGCCGTCCGCGACCGGCGCCTCCGGGAGGCCGCCGAGCTGCCGCTCGCCGCCGATCTGCTCGTGGCTGCGCTCCGGGCGGGCGCGCCGGTCGACCGGTCGGTGCTGGCGGTCGCCGAGGCGCTCGGCGGGCCGCTCGCCGACCGGCTCGGCCGGGTGGGCCGGACGCTGGAGCTCGGCGGCACGGCAGCCGAGGGCTGGGCCCACCTGGACCAGGTACCCGGTGCGGAACGCCTGCTGGCCGCCGCGATCCGCTCCGCCGACAGTGGCGCCGCGCTGGCCGGGGCGCTCACCCGCCTCGCCGACGACCTGCGGTCCGACCGCGCCACCGCGGCCGAGGCGGCCGCTCGGCGAGCCGGCGTCCTCATCGTGCTGCCGCTCGGGCTCTGTTTCCTGCCCGCCTTCATTCTCGCCGGTCTGGTGCCGGTGATCGTCGCCGTCCTCGGCGACGTGCTGTGATCCCTCACGACAGGAGCACGACATGCGCAAACTCCTCGGCCGCCTGCGCGGCGACGCCGGGATGAACACCGCCGAGTACGCCGTGGGCACCCTCGCCGCGGTGGCCTTCGCCGGCATCCTGCTGAAGGTGCTCACCTCCGGCAACGTGCAGTCCGCCCTCACCGCCGTCATCGACCGGGCACTGAAGTGACGGGGCGCCGGTGGGCCGGCCGCCGCCCGGGCGGCCCGGGGCTGGCGGCACCACGCCACGACGGATCGCCGTCGGGTCCGGTGCCGGCGGAGTCGTTCCCCGGGCTGCCGGTGCCGGCAGAACCGTGCCGCCGCTTTGGTGGAGCAGGAGACCACCCCGACCCCGCGGCGTCCGTCGGGGCGCCGACGCGGGTCGTCGCGTCCTCGCCGGCGGTCCCCGTTACCCGGCGGCGGAGGCCGTGGGGTGACGCGGAGCGGGGCTCCTTCACCGCCGAGCTGGCGGCCGGCCTGCCGGCGCTTCTCCTGTTGCTCTTCGCCGGCCTCACCGCGGTCGATGCGGTGACCACGCGGGCCGGTTGCCTCGACGCGGCCCGGGAGGCGGCGCTCGCCGCCTCCCGGGGTGAGTCCGGGTCGGCCGTCGGCGCCCGGTACGCCCCGGCCGGCGCCGACGTCTCGGTGACCGTCTCCGGTGACCGGGTCACCGCCACGGTCCGGGCCCCGGTCCGGACACTCGGCGCCCGGCTGCCCCGGTTCACCGTCTCGGCCACCGCGGTGGCCGCCGTCGAACCCGGGACGCCCGGGCCCCGACCGTGAGACGGAAGGTGTTGTCGTGGAAGACCTGTCGACCAGCGGGGCGGACGGCGGACCGGGGCGGGGCGACCATCTGCCTGCTCGCCGTCGGGCTGGTCTTCGTGCTGGTCGGGCTCTTCGGCGCGGCGCTCGGTGCCGCTCGGGTGGCGCGGCAGCAGGCCCACGCCGCGGCCGACTTCGGCGCGCTGGCGGGTGCCGGTCGGGCGCTCGACGGCGATGAGGCCGCGTGCGCGCGGGCCGGCGAGTTGGCCGGGGCCAACGGCGGACGGCTGGTGGCCTGCCGGCTCGACGGGCTCGACGTCCTGGTGACGGTGGAGGTCGCGGTCACCCCGGTGCCCTGGTTGAGGCGTACGGCCACGGCGACCTCCCGGGCCGGCCCGGTGCGCGGCTGAGCCCGGGTCGACCGGGTCGGCGACGCCGAGGTCGGCATCGGTTTCCCGCGGGGTCGGGGGGGGGGGGGGCGGGGCGGGCCCCCCCCCCCCCCCGCCCGGGGGGGGGGGGCCCCCCGGCCCCCCCCGCGGGGGGGGCCCCCCCCCGGGGGGCCCGGGCGGGGGGGGGGGGCCCGCCCCCCC
>NZ_JBIAIL010000015.1:163696-164577 GCF_042871425.1 Micromonospora sp. NPDC005806
GGGGGGGGGGGGGGGGGGGGGGGGGGGGGGGGGGGGGGGGGGGGGGGGGGGCGGGCGCCCCCCCCCCCCCCCCCCCCGACCCGCTGCCTTGGGATCGGCTCAGCTCGGCCGCACCTGGCGGGTCGACCGAGCAGGCTGGTCAGCGGGCCTGGAGGGCGTCCAGGCCGACCGCCATGGCGATCACCAATCGCCGGTCGATCTGCGGGTTCTGGATCTCGACGACGTACCGGTCGCGCAGGCCCCACTTCTTGACCACCGAGAACACCGGCTGGCCGCCGGCGGTGAAGTCGAAGTGGTACGGCAGCCAGGAGAGCGAGTCGACGAACCGGCGCAGCAGCGCCACCGGCAGGCTGCGCTCCTGCCCGGTGATCTGCGGGAGGCCGGCCTGCTCGACGTGCCAGGTCGACCGCAGCAGCGACTGGGCGAAGTCCTTGCGGAACAGGCCGATCGGGTTGCCGGCCTGGTCGGTCACGTCGTACGTGGCGCCGAGGTCGAGGCGCTGGCGGGCCTTGAAGCCGAGCAGCGGGTGCTGCTTGGAGTCGTCGGTGTAGATGGTCACCTGCTCCTTGAACGCGAGGCGCTTCTGCTGCGCGAACGCGAGCAGCGGGCCCTCGGTGCCGTCCGGCGCCACCGCGTGGACCTCGTACTGGTTGACCATCATCCGGATCCGCTGGCGGATGAAGAACTGGTGCTGGGTCTGCAGGCTGTCGAGCTGCATGCGATCTCCTTCGAGGGGCGAACGCCGGAGTTTCGCACAGCTCGGCCCTCGGCGTCCGCCCCCGCGCCCTAGACGAGTAAGTCCTAAGCGTGGTCAGTGGTCGTAGGCGATCAGTGACCTGGTGAGGGGTGCTCCGTTGGCCCTGTTGTGCCAGATCGCGGCG
>NZ_JBIAIL010000016.1:0-139542 GCF_042871425.1 Micromonospora sp. NPDC005806
GGCGACACCCAGTGGATGACGGCCGGCCGTGGCATCCTGCACATCGAGGCGCCGCCGGAGCAGCTGGTGATGAGCGGCGGCCTGTTCCACGGCCTCCAGCTCTGGGTCAACCTGCCCAAGGTGGCGAAGATGAACCCGCCGCGCTACCAGGACATCCGCGGCCGGGAGTCGACGCTGCTGACCACGCCGGACGGCGGCGCGCTGATCCGGGTGATCGCCGGTGAGGTCGCCGGGCATCAGGGCCCGGGCTCGACCCACACCCCGATCACCATCGCCCACGTGACGCTGCAGCCGGGCGCGGAGCTGAGCCTGCCCTGGCGGCCGGACTTCAACGCGCTGGTCTACGTGCTGGCCGGCCGAGGCACCGTCGGCACCGACCGCCGGCCGATCCACCTCGGTCAGCTCGCCGTGCACGGCGCGGGCGACGCGCTGCGGGTCACCGCGGACGCGAAGCAGGACTCGAACACCCCGGCCCTGGAGCTGTACATCATGGGTGGGCAGCCGATCCGGGAGCCGGTGGCGCACTACGGCCCGTTCGTGATGAACACCCGGGACGAGCTGATCCAGGCGTTCGAGGACTACCAGGCCGGTCGGCTCGGCGTGATCCCGGCCGCGCGGCTGCCGCACACCGGCGGCGAGGGCACCCGCCCCTGACCGACGGCGTACCGGACGGGCGTCCCGGGTCTCCCGGGGCGCCCGTCGGCGGGTCAGGAGATGGCGAAGATGCCGGCCACGCCGAGGATCACCATCACCAAGACCGCCACCAGCACACCGCGCTCCCCCTCGACCGCCTGGTCGCGGTACTCGGTCACGGTGTTCGTCGTCTCGGCGGGCATGGTGTGGCCTCCTCGCTACTCGCGATCCAGGGGTGCGGCGGTGCCCTCGGGAGAGCCGGCCGACCAGGGGCGGTCGGCGTGCGGGGCAGTCTCGGGGGTCCTACCGTGAGGACGGTGTCGACCTCGGGAGGCTGGAACGTGGCGATGCGGGACTGGTTCCTCACCGCACAGGAACGTGCCAACCCGGGGTCTGAATTACCCGTTTGGGCGACGGGAAACCTTGCCGAGCCGTTGATTCACGGTGCCGCGTACTTCGACCGGCTGGTGCGCGAGGTGGCGGCGCTGAAGGCCGGCGACCACCTGTTCTTCACCGACTGGCGGGGCGACCCGGATCAGCGGATGCGCCCCGACGGCCCGACCGTGGTGCAGCTCTTCGCCCAGGCCGCCCAGCGTGGGGTGATCGTCAAGGGCCTGATCTGGCGTTCCCACCTCGACGCGCTCTCCTACAGCGAGGCGGAGAACCGTGACCTCAGCGAGGCGCTCTGCGCGGCCGGCGGGGAGGTGCTGCTGGACCAGCGGGTCCGCCGGGGCGGCTCGCACCACCAGAAGCTGGTGGTGCTGCGCCACCCGGACGACCCCGCGCGGGACCTCGCGTTCGCCGGCGGGATCGACCTGTGCCACAGCCGGCGGGACGACGCCGAGCACCGGGGCGACCCCCAGTCGGTGGCCATGTCCCCGAAGTACGGACCGCACCCGCCGTGGCACGACGTCCAGCTCGCGGTGCGCGGCCCGGTGGTCGGCGCGCTGGACACCACCTTCCGGGAGCGGTGGACCGACCCGATGCCGCTGGACGCGGAGAACCCGCTGGCGTACCTGCGGGACCGGCTGCGCGGCGCCGACCTGAGCCCGGACCCGCTGCCCGACCAGCCCGCAGATCCCCCGCCCTGCGGCCCGCACCAGATCCAGGTGCTGCGCACCTACCCGGCGGTGCGCCCCCGCTACCCGTTCGCCCCCGACGGGGAGCGGACGGTGGCCCGCGGCTACACCAAGGCGGTCCGCCGGGCCCGCCGGCTGATCTACCTGGAAGACCAGTACCTCTGGTCGACGGAGGTGGCGGACCTCTTCGCCCGGGCCCTGCGCGAGCATCCCGAGCTGCATCTCGTCGCGGTGGTGCCCCGCCACCCGGACGTGGACGGCCGGCTGGCGCTGCCGCCGAACATGGTGGGCCGGGAACAGGCCATCTCGCTCTGCCACCGGGCCGCCCCGGACCGGGTGCACATCTTCGACCTGGAGAACCACGAGGGCACCCCGGTCTACGTGCACGCGAAGGTCTGCGTGGTCGACGACGTCTGGGCCAGCGTGGGCAGCGACAACTTCAACCGCCGCTCCTGGACGCACGACAGCGAGCTGTCCTGCGCGGTGCTGGACGAGACCCGCGACGAGCGCGTCCCGACCGACCCGGCCGGGCTGGGCGACGGCGCCCGGGTCTTCGCCCGGGACCTGCGGCTGCGCCTGTGGCGGGAGCACCTGGACCGCGACCCGGGCGGCGGGGATGACCTGGACCTGCTCGACCCCGCGGACGCGGTCGCCGCGATCACCGACGCGGCCGAGGCGCTGGAGCGCTGGCACTCGGCGGGGCGGACCGGTCCCCGGCCGCCGGGGCGGCTGCGGCCGCACCGGCCGGAACGGCTACCGTGGCGCACCCGGCTCCGGGCGCTACCCGCGTACCGGCTGGTCTACGACCCGGACGGCAGGCCGCTGCGGGCCCGCCGCGCCGGCACCTGGTGAGCCAGCGCGGGCGGGGTGTCGATCGGCTGGTCGAGCGGGTTCGGCCGGGCCGGGTACGCGAAGGACACCCGGGGCGAGTAGAAGCCCCGGCAGACCTGCAGCGGGTTGGCCGGGCGTAGCGCGTACACCGGGTGCTCCGGGACGAGGAACTCCACCGACTCGATCTCGAACGGCGACACCGGCTCGGCCACGTACGGATAGTCGACGATGGTGAGCTCGCCGTCCCGCGCCGTCACGTACCGGTGGTGGCCGCTGTGTGCCTCGATGCCGGTGTGCCCGACCTGGGCCACGACCCGGATGACGGGCCGCCCGTCCACCCGGGTCTCGGTGGTGAGCCGCCCACCCCGGAGGTCCAGGACGGTCTGCCCGGCCACCGCCGGGGCGCCGCGCGCGGCGGTGTACTGCCGGACCCGGAGGCTGCACGCGAAGTAGTCGGTCCACCAACCGCCGGGGCTGTCGCCGTCGGGCGGATCCATGTCCTCCAGTGAGACACCGACGAAGGTGCACGAGTAGGCGCCGAATCCGGAGGTCTGGGTCTCGTCGTCGACCACGTACTGGCAGAGGAAGACCTGCCGGTCGGGGAGCGCGCGCAGGCCGGCCGGGACGAGCGCCGCGACCGCGTCGGGGTCCGCCGGGAGCCAGCTGAACAGCAGGGTCCGGGCGTTGACGACGAGTTGCGGAGCGGCGGGATCGAGCACGATGCCTCCGTAGACGTGTACACCCGGACGCTACGGGCGGTCCCGTGGGTGGGACAACGACGGAAAGTGGACACTCTGAGCCGGTTGTCGGGTTTCGCATTGGCCGGTCGGTCGGTCCGGGTCACCGAGCGGATGGCCGGGCGGGTCCGTCCGGGCCATGGAACGCGAGAGGCTTTATGCCGGATTCGGGGACTTACTGCCCGACCTTCGCTTAAGCGCATCGTCCTTTCGGCTAGATTTCTCAGAGCCGATCGGGTTAAGGTGGCTTCCGAACGGACTACCGGAAGCCAAACCGAAGCGTCACACATTTTTCCGCGGACGAGGTGCAGGGAGGACCACCCATGACCGCGAAGACCATCGACGAGCGGGCGACCACATCGCAGTCCACCTCCGCGAAGCTCGACCCGCGTGCGCTCACCGACAGCGCCAGCGATCTGCTCCACGCGATGGCCACGCTGCCCGCCAACCACCCGTCGCGCTCCGCGCTGCGGGACCGGGCGATCGAGGCCTGGCTGCCGCTCGCCAACCACCTCGCCCACCGCTACAGCGGTCGCGGCGAGCCGACCGACGACCTGGCCCAGACCGCCGCGGTCGGCCTGATCAAGGCGATCGACAAGTTCGACCCCTCCCGGGGCGTCGACTTCGCCGGCTACGCCATCCCGACCATCATCGGCGAACTCAAGCGGCACTTCCGCGACCGCACCTGGGACATCCGGGTGCCCCGCCGCCTCCAGGAGCTGCGGCTGGCCATCTCCGACGCCAACAGTTCGCTGCTGCAGACCCTCGGCCGCTCGCCGACGGTCGCCGACATCGCCGCCCACCTCAACCTCACCGAGGAAGACGTCCTGGAGGGCCTGGAGGGCGCCCGCGCGTACAACGCGGTGTCGCTGTCCACCCCGACCGGCGACGGCGACCGGGCGACCGAACTGGGCGACATGCTCGGCGGCGAGGACGGCGAGTTCGAGCTGGCCGAACTGCGGGTGGCGCTGAACCCGGCCCTCGCCACGCTGGACGAGCGCGAGCAGAAGATCCTCACGCTGCGCTTCTACGGCAACCTGACCCAGTCGCAGATCGCCGAGCAGATCGGCGTGTCGCAGATGCACGTGTCCCGGCTGCTGGCCCGGGCGCTGACGAAGCTGCGGGGGCAGCTCGACGGAACGTACTAGGGGGGTGGGAGCGGTGGCCGGGTCGGCGGACCCGGCCACCGTCGTGTCCCCGCGGCCCGGCCGGCGGTTCGCCGGCCGGGCCGTTCCCGTTCAGGGCGGCCGCCCCCGGTCCCAGTGGACAGCCCCGGGGGTCGCCGCCCGCGTACCGCTCAGCCGACCGGGTCTCGCCACATCGGGTAGAACGGAGCGCCGTCGGGAAGGCGAAACGGCTCGGCGATCCGGTAGCCGTGCCGGGCGTACAGGTCGCGGCTGCGCTCACTGCTCGCCTCCAGGTACGCGGGTACGCCCTCGGCGTCGAGCACGGCATGGTGGTGCCGCAGCAGGAGGTTGCCCAGCCCCCGTCCCTGCCGTTCCGGGGCGACCGCCAGGAACGCCAGGTGGTGGTGATCGGCGTGCGGATGGTGCGCCTCGAACAACTCGTCGAGGTGCTGGAACCGCGGGGTCCACTCGCCGCAGGCGGCGGCCAGCCGGGCGTCGTAGTCGGCCGGCGGCGGAGCCGGCTCGCCGGTCTGCGGGAACCAGACCGCGACCGCGGCCCGGTCCGCGGTGCCGTGCACGACGCCGTGCCGCATCGCGTGGTCGACCAGGATCTCGAAGTTGTCGGCGAGCACCGCCTCCCGCTTCGCCTCGTCCGGCACGAGCCACCGGGTGACGGCCAGGAGCCGGAACGCCCGGGCGATCCGCTCGGCGACCAACCGGGCCTCCGCCAGGCCCAGCCGCTCGACCGGCACGTCCATCATCGCAACGACTCCGCCGCGGCCGGCGCCACCTCGTCGGAGGCGGGCGGCACGTCGACGATGGCGCTCTCCGCGCCCAGCCCGATCCGGGCGTACACGTTCGGCCGGGTGCCGCGCAGCACCAGCCCCCAGAGCAGCCCGAGCAGCGCGGCAACCGGGTAGACCGCCGGGATCACCCAGCGCAGCGGCGAGTCCGGGTCGACCCCGAGCAGAATGGCGAAGTTGTCCACGGCGACCACGATGATGGCGACCAGCGCGATCGCGGCGAGGGCGGGGGCGATCGCGCGCCGCCACAGCGTCTCCTCGATACGGGTCCGGGCGAAGAAGGCGATCACCGCCACCGCGGTGGCGGCGAGCAGCAGCAGCACCCCGAACCCGCCGCCGGTGCCGCCCCAGAAGAAGAGCTGCACCAGCGGGTCCCAGCCCGCGACCGCGTAGAGGACGATCACGACCAGGCCGAGGGCGCTCTGCGCCAGTGAGGCGACCCGCGGCGCCCCGGTGAGCGGCGAGGTCTGCCCGAACAGCGCGGGCAGCACCCGCTCGCGACCGAGCGCGAAGGCGTACCGGGCGGTGGTGTTGTGGAACGAGATCATCGCCGCCAGCAGCGAGGTGAGGAAGAGCGCCTGGCCGATGGTCACCGCGGTGTCGCCGAGGTGGGCGCCGGCGAGGTTGAAGATGAGCCCGGTGCTCTGTTCACGGGACGCCGCCACGATCTGGTCCCGCCCGGTGGCGACGGTCATCGTCCAAGCCGAGAAGGCGTACAGACCGGCGATGATCGCCACCGACAGGTAGGTGGCCATCGGGACGGTCCGCTTCGGGTCCTTGCTCTCCTCGCTGAACACCACCGCGGACTCGAAGCCGGTGAAGCCGGTCGTGGCCAGCACCAGGATCGCGCCGACCCCCGGCACCAGGAGGTTGTCCGGCGACAGCGTGGCGAAGCTGACCGCGCCGCCGGCCGGGTGGGTGACCTGCGCCAGGTCGAAAACGAGGATCACCGTGATCTCGGCCAGCAGCAGCACGGCCAGCACCAGGCCGTTCACGTCCACCCGGAGCACACCCAGCACCGCGACCAGCGCCCAGGCGACCAGAGCCACCACCCACCAGGCGGGCGAGCCGCCGAAGAGCTGCTGCAGCACGGGCTCGGCGGCGGCGCCGATCGCGCCGTAGAGCCCGACCTGCAGCGCGTTGTACGCGATCAGCGCGACCCACGCCGCGCCGACCCCGGCCGGCCGGCCGAGCCCACGGGCGATGTACGCGTAGAACGCGCCGGCGTTGGTCAGTCGGCGAGCCATCGCCACGTAGCCGACCGAGAAGAGGCCGAGCACCGCCGCGACCGCCAGGAACGCCAGCGGGATGCCGGTCACCCCGGTGACGGCGTACCCCGTGGTGACCACGCCGGCCACCACGGTCAGCGGGGCGGCGGCGGAGAGGACGAAGAAGACGACCGACGGTACGCCGAGCCGGCCGCGGGCCAGGGCCTCGGAGACGTTGCTCGGACGTTCGGCTGTGGCTGCAGGGGGCATGAGGGCAGCTCCGGTTGGAGGGGAGGAATGGGGGCGGTGACCCGGAGGTCAGGGGATGCCGCGCAGCACCGCGGCGCCGACGGCGGCCTCGGTGTGCGCGACGAGTTCCTTCAGCGGCGCGGGCAGCGCCGGGATGAGGACGCTCAGCTGGTGGTGGGCCTGCGGTCCGGCGTTCCAGAGCACCTCGCGGGTCAGCCCCGTAGCGGCGATCAGACCGAGCAGCAGGGAGTCCGGCACGACGATGGGCTCCGGGCGCTCCAGCAGGGTCGACAGCCGGGCCGCCGGCCAGGCCGTCGTGTTCACGTCGACCGGGACGTAGCTGAGGCTGGTTCGCAACAGCCGACGGTTCTCCTGGCGACGCAGCACCCCGGCGCGGGCCAGCCGCTCGCCGACCGAGGTCACCCCGGTCTGGGCCAGAAAGCTGAGCCAGATGCGGACGGCCCGGTGCTGGGGCTCGCCGATCAGCTGGTCGAGTACGGTGTGCGCGAGCGCGTCGGCCGGTGGCCGGCGGTCGAGCACGGTGAGCATTCCGGACGCGATGGTGATCCGTCCGAAAAGGAGTAACTCGCCGAGGAGACCGGCGGCGAGTCCGAGCGCGGTGGCCGCCGGATGCAGCTTGGCCTTGCCGCGACTGTCGTTGTGGGCAATGAGGAAGAACTCGTCAGCGATGAGCAAACGAGCCTCCCGGCCGTCCAAAGTGATCGATGCCGCGACGAGAATGCACCTCAGGCTCCGGCAATGCAACTCCCGGATTCGACGGTTGCACTCCGTACCGGCGCGACCTGCGGATCTTCCGGCGCCACACTCGGAGGGTGACGGCCAGCCTCACCGTTCGCCGCCGCCGCATCGCCCGGGGACTCCGCCGACTTCGCGAACATGCAGGGATGACCCTCGATGTCGCCGCCCGCCGGCTCGACGCGGGCCCGGCCATCGTCGCGTCCACTCGGACCCGGTCGGTGGTTCGCCCACCGGGCTGTTCCGTTTCAGCGCAGCACCAGCAGATCCATCGCGTCGACCACCGGGGCGTCCGGCGTCCGCTCCGCGGCGGCGCGCAGCCGGCGCAACCCCCGGTCGTAGTCGGCGTCGTCGAGCAGCGCCAGCGGGGTGTGCGCCGCCCGGCGCAGCCCGTCCACCGCCGCCTTCAGTGAGCGGGCGCTGACCTGCGGCACCGGCGTCAGGGCGACCGGGGCGAAGCCGGCCGGCTCGAACGCGGCGCAGACCTCGGCGACCGACGGGTAACAGTCCAGCACCCGCAGCGCCTCCGGGAACCACCGGAACAGCGTGACGCCGCCCCCGCGGCCGGCGAAGACCGACCGGACCAGCACCGGCGCGCCGGGGCGCAGCACGCGGCGCAGCTCGGCGGCGACCGCCGGCAGGTCGGGCAGGTGGTGAACCACCGTGGAGAGCCAGGCGCCGTCGAGGTCGGCCGCCGCGAGCGGCAGGGCCTCCGCCCGCCCGGCCACCATCCCCGGGTACGCCGAGTGGGCCCGCATCGCCGCCGACGGCTCGACCGCCACCACGTCCACGTCGTACCAAGACCGGAAGGCCGTCGCCCAGGCGCCGGTGCCGGCCCCGAGGTCGAGCACCCGCACGCCCGGCCCGACCGGCAGGTGCCGGGCCACCGCCGCCCGCCAGCTCGCCAGCCCCTCGACGGGCAGGTGCCGGGTCGCCGCGAAGGCGGCGGCGGAGACCGCGTCGTACGCCATCATCGCCATGCCCGTCACCCAACGCCGCCGAACGGTGGCGGTCAATGTGAGAGGCGGAACAGGGGGCCGGCGGCCACCCGGGGACGCGGGTGCGAGAGTGGGGACGTGCTCTCCGACGTCCCGCTCGACCTGCCGGTCCGGCCGGTGCTGCCGGCGCTCGTCGGGGCGCTGCGCATGGCCGGCACGGGCGTCCTGGTGGCGCCGCCCGGCACCGGCAAGACCACCCTGGCCCCGTTCGCGGTGGCCGACGAGGTTCCGGGGCGGGTGGTGATCGCCCAGCCCCGCCGGGTCGCCGCCCGGGCCGCCGCCCACCGGATGGCCGCCCTGCTCGGCGAGCGCGTCGGCGGCCGGGTCGGCTACGCCGTGCGCGGCGAGCGCCGGGTCGGGCCGGACACCCGCGTCGAGGTGGTCACCACCGGCCTGCTGGTGCGGCGGCTGCACCACGACCCGGAGTTGCCCGGGGTGGGCGCGGTGCTGCTGGACGAGGTCCACGAGCGGCAACTCGCCGCCGACCTGGCGCTGGCCTTCACCGTGGAGGCCCGGGGCGCGCTCCGGCCCGACCTGTGGCTGCTGGCGATGTCGGCCACCCCGCAGGCGGACCGGTTCGCCGCCCTGCTCGGCGGCGCGGGCGCGCCCGCACCCGTGGTCCGCGCGGAAGCGGCGCTGCACCCGGTGACCCGGATCTGGACGCCGCCGCCCCGGCCGGTTGCCGCGCCGGGAGCGGGCCGGGTCGACCCGGCGCTGCTCGACCACGTGGCGGCCACGGTCCGGCGGGCACTGCGGGAGCGCGACGGGGACGTGCTGGTCTTCCTGCCCGGGGCGGGCGAGATCGCCGCGGTCACCGCCCGCCTGGCCGACCTGCGCGACGCGGTCGCCGTGCTGCCGCTGCACGGCCGGCTGCCCGGGGCGGCTCAGGACGCCGCGCTGCGACCCGGAACGGTCGACGGGCGGCGGGTGGTGCTGGCCACCGCCGTGGCGGAGAGCAGCCTCACCGTGCCCGGGGTCCGCGTCGTGGTCGACGCCGGGTTGAGCCGGGTGGCCCGCACCGACCTGGCCCGCGGCCTGGGCGCGCTGGTGACCGTGCCGGTGTCCCGGGCAGCGGCCACCCAGCGGGCCGGCCGGGCCGGGCGGGAGGCCCCCGGGGCGGTCTACCGGTGCTGGTCGGAGGCGACGCACGCCCGGCTCGCCCCGCAGCCGGAGCCGGAGATCGCCACCGCCGACCTGACCGGGTTCGCGCTGGAGCTGGCCGCGTGGGGCGACCCCGACGGCAGCGGCCTGGCGCTGCCCGATCCCCCGCCGCCGGCGGCCCTCACCGTCGCCCGGGAGACGCTGGCCACGCTCGGCGCGGTGGACGCCGACGGGCGGATCACCGCCCGGGGACGGGCCATCACGGCCGCCGGCGCGCACCCCCGGCTGGCCCGGGCGCTGCTGGACGGGGCGGAGCGGGTCGGCGCCGACCGGGCCGCCGAGGTGGTCGCCCTGCTCGCCGAGGACACACTCGGCGGTGCCGGGGACGACCTCACCGCGCTGTGGCGTCGGCTGCGCGCCGGCACCGACCCGGCCGCCACCGCCCGCTGGCGCGCCGAGGTGCGCCGGCTGCGTGCCGCCCTGCCCACCGAAGGGCGGGTGAGCGGCGACCACCTTCCCGACGACCTGGCGGCGGGGCTGCTGGTCGGGTTGGCGTACCCGGAACGGCTGGCCCGGACGCGGCGGGCCGGCGGGTCCGCGTACCTGATGGCCGGCGGGACCGCCGCGGAGCTGGCGGCCGGGTCGGGGCTGGTCGGGTCGACGTGGCTGGCGGTCGCGGTGGCCGACCGCTCCCCCGGCGCGCCGACGGCCCGGGTGCGGCTGGCCGCGCCGGTGGACGAGGGGACCGCGCGGGAGGCCGGCGGGCCGCTGCTGCGCGCCGCGCGCGAGATCGGCTGGTCCGGCGGGGACGTGGTGGCCCGGGAGGTGGTCCGGCTCGGCGCGATCGAGCTGGTCGACCGCCCGCTGGCCGCGCCGGACCCGGAGTTGGTCGCCGACGCCGTGCTCACCGGGCTGCGCCAGGGCGGGTTGAGCCTGCTGACCTGGTCGCCGGAGGCGACGGCGCTGCGCCGGCGGCTGGCCTTCTGCCGGCGGACGCTCGGCGACGACTGGCCGGACGTCGCCGATCCGGCGCTGCTCGCCGCCGCGCCCACCTGGCTGGGTCCGGAGCTGGCCCGCGCCCGACGCCGGGCCGACCTGGCCCGGATCGACGTGGCGGCGGCGCTGCGCCGGCTGCTCGACTGGCGGCAGGCGGCCCGGCTGGACGAGCTGGCGCCGGAACGCCTCCCGGTGCCCAGCGGCTCCCGGATCCGGGTGGACTACGCCGACCCGGGCGCCCCGGTGCTGGCGGTCAAGCTGCAGGAGACCTTCGGCTGGCGGGACGCGCCGCGGATCGCCGACGGCCGGGTGCCGGTGCTGCTGCACCTGCTCTCCCCCGCCGGCCGGCCGGTGGCGGTCACCGCCGACCTGGCCTCCTTCTGGCGGGTGGGCTACCCGCAGGTGCGGGCGGAGCTGCGCGGTCGCTACCCCCGGCACCCGTGGCCGGAGGACCCGACCACCGCCGAGCCCACCCGGCGCGCCGCCCCGCG
The DNA here is from genome assembly GCF_042871425.1 of Micromonospora sp. NPDC005806. Lineage (NCBI taxonomy): Bacteria > Bacillati > Actinomycetota > Actinomycetes > Micromonosporales > Micromonosporaceae > Micromonospora > Micromonospora sp. NPDC005806. The sequence goes on from NZ_JBIAIL010000016.1 coordinate 11,010, forward strand.
CCGGCGCTGAGTCCCTACTCCTCGACCACGTCGGCGATCATCACCGTGACGTTGTCCGGGCCGCCGGCCCGCAGCGCCAGGTCGATCAGCTTGCGGGCGCACTCCTCGCGGTCGGCGTACCCGCCGAGCACCTCGGCGAGGGTGTCCGAGCGGACCACGTTGGAGAGGCCGTCGCTGCACAGCAGCCAGCGGTCGCCGGCCCAGGGCACCATCGTCGCGTAGCTCGGGGATACCTCGTCGCCCTGCAACGCCTGGGTCACCACGGCCCGGCGGGGGTGGCTGCTCGCCTGCTCCGGAGTGATCACGCCCTGGTCGACCAGCATCTGCACGAAGGTGTCGTCCCGGGTGACCTGCTTCAGCACGCCCTCCCGGAACAGGTAGGCCCGGGAGTCGCCGACGTGCGCCAGGGCCAGGCAGCTACCGGTGCGGGCGAAGAGCAGCGCGGTCAGTGTGGTGCCCATGCCCTGGCGTTCCGGGTCCTCCTCGACGGCCCGGCGGATCCGCGTGGTGGCCAGCTCGATGCCGCGCTGGAGGGCGGCGACCAGCGCGTCCTCGGGCGTCTCCACGTCCAGCGGGGCCACCGCGTCGATGGCGACCCGGCTGGCCAGATCACCGGCCGCCATGCCGCCCATGCCGTCGGCGACGGCGACGAGCCAGCTGCCGGCGTGGAGCGCGTCCTGGTTCCCGCTGCGGATCAGCCCTCGGTCGCTCGCCCCCACGGAACGAAGCTTCAGGGTCATGGGTGGCAGCCTGCCAGGCGAACGGCGTAGTTGTCTCTAGGAGATCAGGACGATGCTGCGTGGCGCGGTGAATGTCACTGACCGGCATGGCGCCAGCTCATCGGGCTGGGTCGATTGCCAGCGGCGAACGCCGCCGGGCACATCCATCCTGTCAATGGGAACGCTCCCAGTGCTGGTGCCGCACCCCGGCGGCATCACCCGCCAGCATCGGGGTCCTGACCGCGCGCCCGGGCCCAGCCGAGGAAGCGGTCGGCCAGGCCGACCGGGCGAGCGTGCCCGTTGAGCTGGGCGAGCTGGTCCCCCGCCTCGTGCATCAGCGTGCCGAGGTAGACGAGCAGCGCGGGCCGGTCCTCGCGGTACTCGACCAGCAGCGCCAGCCGCGCCGGCTGGCACGGCCACTCCGCGCCGCACGCCCGGCACCGCCACAGCGGCCGCATGGGTACGTGCGGACGACCCGGCCGGCTCACCGCGCCGTCCCGCCCCGGGGGCCGGAACTGCGGCGCCAACCGCCGGCCCGCCATCGCTGGGCCGGGGTCAGGTTGCCGGCGCGGCCCGGATCCATGGTGGGAAGGACCTGTGTGGGGGTGTTCTCCCAGGACTCTCTGGGACGGGGGACGCAGGACCGGGGCGGGGCGGGGTCGCGACGCCGGGACCGGAACAGCACCGGGGGCCTCCTTCGCAGTCGATGGAAGGGCCGCCCCGGACGCCGTGGTCCGGGCGGCCGGCGGTCCCGCCGCCGGTTCGGGCCACGACGGCGGTTCCGCCGACCGGAAGCCTGCCGCGCGTCGCGGGACGGGCACACCGCGTAGCGGTAGGGTCTGCGGACGTCCGGAACGTCCTTCGTGGAGGCGGATGTGAACGACGCGCTGCGGATCGCCATGGCCGAGGTGGGCGAGACGGCGGAGTCCCTCGCCGACCGGGTCGGGGTGGACCCGAAGACGGCTGCCCGCTGGGTGACGCCGGGACGCGTCCCGCACCCGCGGCATCGGGCGGCGGTGTCCCGGGCGCTCGGCCGGGAGGTCGGCGACCTGTGGCCGGAGGTGGTCCGCCGCCGCGAGCCGGCCTGGTTCCGGCCGTGGGCCGAGGTGGAACGGGATGCCACCGCGCTCCGCTCATTCGAGACCTCCGTGCTGCCCGGTCTGCTCCAGACCGAGGCGTACGCCCACGCGGTGCTGAGCAGCGGCCCGCTCGCCGACGAGGAGGTGGAGGGCTACGTGGCGGCCCGGATCGCCCGCCAGGCGGCGGTCTTCGACCGGCCCCGGCCACCGCTGACCATCTTCGTCATCGACGAGGCGGCGCTGCGCCGGGGCGAGCCGGAGACCATGCAGCCACAGCTCGACCACCTGGTGATCATGGCGCGGCGGCCCCGGGTCCTGCTGCACGTGCTGCCGCTGCGGGCCGGCTTCCACCCCGGGCAGGCCGGCCCGTTCGTCATCGCCAGCATGGAAGGCGGCGAGGACGTGGCCTACCTGGACGACCAGGCCGCCGGGCGGACGACAAAGGACGTTGCCGCCCTGTGGCAGGTCTGGGACACTCTCAGGTCGGTGGCGCTGCCGCGCGACCAGACGATCCAGCTCCTGAAGGCGCGACCATGGCTGACCTGACCGACGCCCACTGGCGCACCAGCACCCGCAGCAGCTCCAACGGCGGCAACTGTGTCGAGGTCGCCGACAACCTCCCCGGCATCGTGCTGGTCCGTGACTCCAAGCACCGCGCCGGCGGCACGCTCACGTTCACTCCGGCCGCCTGGCAGGCGTTCGTCGGCGGGCTCCCGGAGCCCGGCCGCTCCTGACCCGCGCCCCGGTACGGTCCCGGGATGGCGTACCTCTTGCTGCTCGGCGCGATCACCGCCGAGGTGATCGGCACCAGCCTGCTCAAGGCGACCGACGGCTTCACCCGGCTCTGGCCGACGCTCGGCCTGGCGGTGGCGTACCTGTCGGCGTTCGGGCTGCTCGCCCTGGCCGTCAAGGACATCCCGGTCGGCGTGGCGTACGCGATCTGGTCCGGGCTCGGCACGGCCGCGATCATGGCGATCGGCGCGGCCTTCCTGGGCGAGCCGCTCAGCGTCGCCAAGGTGGTCGGCGCCGGATTGGTGATCGCGGGGGTGGTCGTGCTCAACCTCGGCGGCGCCCACTGAGCCGACCGGGCGGAAACCCGGTGGACGCGCGCGGAACGCGTACGCGAGGGTGGCGGCCATGGACGGGGGCGGACTGTCCGGCGCGGAGCGTCGGGTGTGGGCGGCGCTGCCGGCGGGGACCCGTGCCGCGCTGGCCGGCCTGCCGCCGGCGGACCTGCGGACGCTGCTGCTGACGGTGGCCCGGGACCGGGCCGCGACCGTCCGTCCGGCGGACGTCGTGCGGCGCTGGCGCGAGGACCGCTTCGTCCGCCCGGCGGACGTCGACCCCCGCGCGCTGTCCAAGCTGGAGGCGCGGATCTGGGAGCTGCTGCCGGCCGACGTGGCGGGTGTGGAGCTGTCCCCGGTCGCCCCGCTCGGCACCTGCGCCGCCGTCGCGCCGGTCAGCCAGCACCGGATCGTCAGCACGATGCGCGGCACCGAGGTGGTGAGCGACCCGACGAATGCCCTGGCCGTCGAGGCGGCCGTGCGCCGCGGGCGCGGCGACGAGGCGCACCTGGCCGCCGTGCACCGGGTGCTCCGGGCGCAGGACTTCGGGCCGGGCGCGTCCGCGCACTTCCGGCTCTTCACGCTGGTCTCCAGCGCCCGCGACGCCGGGTCGGGACGCACCGAGGCACGCCTGCTGGTCCGCCACCTGACGTGCTGGCACACATCGAGGACGCCCACGGGCGGGTCCCGTTCGCGGTCGTCTCCGGCAGCACCCGTGAGTCGGTCACCGCCTCGCTCACGGCGCTGGGCCTGCTCGACCGGTTCGAGACGCTGGTCTGCGCCGGAGACTACACGCGGGCCAAGCCCGACCCGGAGGGCTTCCTGCTCGCCGCCCGGCGGCTCGGCGTGGCCCCGACCGACTGCCTGGTCTTCGAGGACACCGCACTCGGCGTGCAGGCCGCGACGGCGGCGGGAATGGCGGCGGTACGCGTGCCTCAGCACCGGATTCTGGGCAGCCTGGCCCAGGAGCCGGACCACGCCGCGGTCGAGCGGCTGCTGCCGCTGCTCGACCGCTTGGAGTACGACCAGCGCGGGCACGCCGACCCGGAACTGCGCGAGGAGATCCTCCATTTTGCCCGGGAGGTACGGGCGCGTCCGATGTGACCGGCGTCGCGCCTTTCGGGGCCACCGGTCCCACCCGGCCCTGCCTAGGGTCGGCATCATGACCGTCAACGGGGACGTCACCGTCGATCTGGACGCGGTGCGCGCCGCCATCGCCCGGCAGGCCGAGCGGGTGACCGAGGGCATCGACGACATGGACCGCTACCGCGCCGCCCAGGTGGCCGACGAGTCGCACCGCGAGGTGACCGGGCCGCTGCTGCCGGGTTCGGGGGCAAGCGGCGTGCCGGCGCCGCGCTGATGGACGGGGTCTCGCCGATCCCGCCGCCCGGGCGGCTGCGCACCCTCGCCCTGGCCACCCTGGCCAACACGGTCGGCTCCGGGCTCTGGCTGGCCGGCGCGGCGCTCTACCTGACCCGGGACGTCGGGCTCTCCCCCGCCTCGGTCGGTGCTGGACTGACCGTCGCCGGGCTGGTCGGGCTCACCGCCAGCGTGCCGCTGGGCGGGCTGGCCGACCGGCGGGATCCGCGTACGCTGCGCGCGCTTCTCCAGGTGGGCCAGGCGGCCGTGGCGGCGGCGTACCTGCTGGTGGACTCGTTCCCGGTGTTCCTGGCGGTGGCGGTGCTGGACGCGCTGTTCACCTCCGGAAACCTGGCGGTCCGCGCCGCGCTGGTCGCCGTGGTCGCCGGTCCGCAGGGCCGGGTGCCCGCCTTCGCCACCCTGCGCGCGGTCGCCAACCTGGGCATCGCGGTCGGTACGGCGCTGGCCGGGTTCGCGCTGGCGGCGGACACCCACCTGGCGTACCAGGTGCTGGTGGTCGGCAACGCGGCCACCTACCTACTGTCGGCGGCGCTGCTGCTGCGGCTGCCGGCCTACCCGCCGGCGGCCGGCGGTGGTCGCGCGGCCGGCCGGCGGCTGGGTGGGGCGTTCCGGCGCGGCGGCGCGCTGCGCGACGGGCGGTTCCTCGCGGTCAGCGGCGCGTCGGCGGTGCTGGCCCTGCACCTGACGACGCTCACGCTCGTGGTGCCGCTGTGGACGGTGACCCGGGCCGGCGCGCCGCCACCGGTGGTGTCGGCGGTGCTGCTGACCAACACGGTGCTCACCGTGCTGCTCGCCGTGCGGCTGAGCCGGGGCGCGGACAGGGCCGCCCCGGCGGCCCGGATGCTGCGCCGGGCCGGGCTGGTGCTGGCGGCGGCGACGCCGCTCTACGCGGCCACCGCCGGCCTGCCCACCGTCGCGGCGGTGGCGCTGCTGCTGGTCGCCACGGCGGTCTGGACGATCGGCGACCTGTGGCACGGATCCGCCGGCGCGGGCCTCGCCTACGACCTGGCCCCGCCGGAGGCGCTCGGCGTATACCAGGGGGCGGACGGGCTGCTCGCCGGCTTGGCCCGGGCGGTCGGCCCGGCGCTGCTCACCCTGCTGGTACTCCATGGCGGGGCGGCGGGCTGGCTGGCGCTCGGCGCGCTCTTCGCGGGCGTCGGCCTGGCCGCCCCGGCGCTGACCAGGTGGGCGCTGGCGAACCGGGGGGCCGACCGGCGGACGGAGGCCGAGGATCGACCCGCTGCCACCGTGTAGCAGCATGGCGGCATGACCGACCAGCAGACCCTCACCATCCGCCCGGGTGGGTCGGACGACGCCGCCACCGTGCTACGGCTGCTCGACGTGGCCACCGCCTGGCTGGCGGCGCGCGGCCGGACCGGCCAGTGGGGCACCGAGCCGGCGTCGTCCGATCCGCGCCGGATCGCCCAGGCCGACGCGTGGGCCACCGGTGGCGGCCTGTACCTGGCCATGCTCGGCGACGCCGTCGTGGGCGCCCTGGTGGTGGGCGACGCTACCGACTACGTGCCGCCGGCCGTAGAGCCGGAGCTGTACGTCAACCTGCTGGTCACCGACCGGGCGTACGGGGGCCACGGGATCGGGGCGCGGCTGCTGGCGTACGCGGAGGAGTTGGCCCGTGACCGTGGCCTGGGGCTGCTGCGGGTGGACTGCTACGGCGGCGACGACCGGGCGCTGGTCGGCTTCTACGAGGGCTGCGGCTTCACCGCCACCGAGCCGTTCACAGTGGAGCGTCCGGGCCGGCAGCCGTGGCCCGGTCAGGTGCTGGAACGCCGGCTGTCCTGAGGGTCACACCTCGACGTCGACCGGCGTGCCCAACGGCAGCCAGCGGACCGCACGCCGGACCGGCTCCGGTGCCCGCCGGAAGGCGCGCTCGACCGCGTCGCGGCCCTGGCGGAAATGCCGCCAGCCCTCGTAGTGCACGGGGAGCACGGTGTGCGGCCGCACCAGGCCGCACAGCCGGGCGGCCTGCCGGGCGGTCAGGCTGTACCGGACCGGCCCGGTGACCGGGAACCGCACGCCGCCCAGGTGCAGCACGGCCGTGCCGACGCGCAGCCGGCGGGCCACCGCCCGCACGCCCCCGTACAGCACCGTGTCGCCGGAGATCCAGAGCGCGCCGTGCCGTTGCCCGGGCCAGCGCAGGGCGAACCCGGTGACCGCGCCGACCAGCGGCCGGCTGAGCGGCGGACCGTGCCGGCCGGGTGTCGCGGTGACGAGTAGGTCGGGCCGGCCGGCCGCGGTCAGCCGCAGGTCCGACCAGGGCGCCAGCCCGCGAGCCCGGCCGCCCAGCCGGCGGGCGCCGGCGACCGTGGTGAGCACCGCCCCGGCGCTGGGCAGCAGCGCCCGGCCGGCGTAGTCCAGGTTGTCGCCGTGTTGGTCGTGGCTGAGCAGCACCACGTCGATCCGGCCCAGCTCGGCGGCGGGTACGGCCGGACCGGTGAGCTTGCGCGAGGCGGTGCCCCAGCCGAACCGGTAGCGCCGGCCGGGCGGGTCGAAGGTCGGGTCGGTGAGCAGCCGCCACCCGGCGACCTCGACCAGGACGGTGGGCCCACCGAGGTGGGTGATCCGGACGTCGGCCATGCCGGGCCGCCTCTCCGCTCGCCAGCCCGCCGGGAGCCGGCGGCGGTCACCTCCAGCCTGCACCGGGTCGCCCGCCGGGACGGACGGTCAGCCGATCTCCTCGTCGACGAAGCACCAGCGCCACGTCTCCCCCGGCTGGACCGACCGCATCACCGGGTGCGCGGTGGACTCGAAGTGCTTCGTGGCGTGCTGGTACGGCGAGGAGTCGCAGCAGCCGACGTGGCCGCAGGTCAGGCACGCGCGCAGGTGCACCCAGTCGTCGTTGCCGATGGCCACGCAGTCCGGGCATTCGGTCGTGGTCGCAGGCGTGACGTCGCCCGCCTCGGCCAGGTGCTGGCAGCTCATCGGTCGGCCTCCTGTCGCAGCAACGACTCCTCCAGATCCAGGTCACGATAGGCGCGGACGAGCACCTCCTCCGGGATCTTCCCGGAGTCGCGGGCGGCCCGGAAGACCTCCCGCTCGGCGTCGATCATCTCCTGCCGCAGCCGACCGTACGCCTGGGAGGGGGTCTCCCGCTCGGTGCCACCGAGCCGTTCCCAGGCCAGGTTGGTCCGGCTCTGCACCAGGCCGCGCAGCCGCTCTACGACCGCGTCGGGCGCCCCCTCGGCCAGTTCCTCCAGGCGTTCCCGGGCGGCCCGGCTGGCCTGCTGCTGGACGGAGGCGGCGGAGAGCGCGTCGCGCACCGGGTCGTCGGGGGGCAGCTTGAGTTTGCGCGCCACCGCCGGCAGGGTGGCGCCCTGCCCGACCAGGGTCACCACGATCACCGCGAACGCCAGCCAGATGAAGAGCTGCCGCGGGTACGCCCGCCCGCCGGCGAGGGTGAGCGGCAGGGCGAGGGCGGCGGCGAGGGTGACCACGCCGCGCATTCCGGCCCAGCCGATGACGATGGGGAACCGCACCGACGGCGCCGGGTCCCGCCGACGGATCCGGGGCACCAGCCGGGCCAGGTAGGTGGCCGGGAAGAGCCAGACGAAGCGGGTCAGGACGACGGCGGCCAGTACGGTCGCGGTGATCCCGACCAGCCTGCCGAGCGGCTCGTTGAGGTCGCGGACCACCTCGCGCAGTTGCAGGCCGACCAGCAGGAAGACCAGCCCTTCCAGCAGGAACGTGATCAGCCGCCAGAACGCGGCCACCTGGAGCCGGGACGCGGCCGACATCAGCAACGGCAGCTTGTGGCCGATGCCGAGCCCGGTCACCACCACGGCGACCACCCCGGAGGCGTGGATCTCCTCGGCGGCGAACACGACCGCGAACGGCACGATCAGCGACAGCGCGTTGTCCAGCACCGCGTCGGTGATCCGCTTGTGTACGGAGCCGAAGACCACCACGCCGAGCAGGCCGACGAGGACGCCGCCACCGGCGGCGACCAGCACCTCGCGGCCCACGTCGAGGACCCCGACCCCGCTGGCCGTGGTGACCGAGACGATCGCCACCCGCAGCAGCACCAGCGCGGTCGCGTCGTTGACCAGGCTCTCCCCCTCCAGGATGGTGACGATCCGTCGGGGCAGGCCCACCCGCCGAGCCACCGCGGTGGCGGCGACCGCGTCGGGCGGCGCCACCACCGCGCCGAGGGCGAGGCAGATCCCGTACGGCACGTGGGGCAGGAACAGGTGCACGACGGTGCCCACCACGAACGCGGTGAAGAGCACCAGCCCGACGGCGAGCAGCAGGATGGGCCGGATGTTGAGCCGGAAAGCCGGCACCGAGGTCTCCAGCGCCGCCACGTAGAGCAGGGGCGGCAGGATGCCCACCAGCACCAGGTTCGGGTCCAGCCGCACCTGCGGGAAGAACGGCAGGAAGGACAGGCCGAGGCCGAGCACCACCAGCAGGATCGGCGCGAGCAGGCCGAGGCGGCGGGCCAGCGCCGCGCCGAACGTGGCGATCGCGAGGAAGACCACGACCTCGAACAGAGCTTCCATGGGGTACGAGCCTATGCGGCCCGCGTTTCCGGCGGGCTCACGCCACGGAGCGCAACTTCGGCAGCACCTCCGTGCCGAACGCGTCGAGGAAGGCCCGCTGGTCCTGCCCGACGTGGTGCAGGGCGATCTGGTCGAAGCCCAGCGCCAGGTACTCCTCCAGCCAGCCGACGTGCCGGCCCAGGTCGGCGGAGACGTTGACCACGGAGCGGACCTTCGCCAGCGGCACGTCCGCGCTGACCACGTCGAAGTGGTCCGTCAACTCCAGGTCCCAGCAGACCGGCGGGGCGAAGACGTTGCTGCGCCACTGGTCGTACGCGATCGCCTCGGCCTCGGCCTGCGCGGGCGCCCAGCTCAGGTGCACCTGGAGGTGCAGCGGCCCGCGCCCGCCGGCGTCCCGGTACGCGTCGACCATCCGGCGCAGGTGGTCCACCGGCGCGTTGACGGTGATCAGTCCGTCGGCCCAGTCCGCGCACCAGCGGGCGGTCTCGACGCTGACCGCCGCGCCGACCAGGGCGGGCGGCTGCTCGGGCCGGGTCCAGAGCCGGGCCCGGTCCACGGTCACCAGGCCGTCGTGGCTGACCTCCGCGCCGGCCAGCAGCGCCCGGATCACGTCGACGCACTCGCGCAACCGGGCGGCGCGGACGTCCTTGCGGGGCCAGCCGTCGCCGGTGATGTGCTCGTTGCTCGCCTCGCCGGTGCCGAGCGCGGCCCAGAACCGGCCCGGGTACATGGCGGCGAGGGTGCCGATGGCCTGCGCGATGATCGCCGGGTGGTAGCGCTGGCCGGGGGCGTTGACCACGCCGAACGGCAGGTTGGTGGCCTGGAGCGCGGCGCCGAGCCAGGACCAGGCGAAGCCGGAGTGGCCCTGCCGGGCGCTCCACGGCGAGAAGTGGTCCGAGCACATGGCGGCGCCGAACCCGGCCCGTTCGGCGTGCACGACGGCCTCCAGCAGCCGGGCCGGATGGATCTGCTCGTGCGACGCGTGGAAGCCGAACACCGTCATGGGCGCACCTCCTACCCACGACGGTGTCCGGCCAATCGCGACTACTCGGCGTGCGCCCCGGCGCCAGGGCCGGCCTCCCCCTCGCCGACCCAGACGGTCTTGGTGTTGCAGAACTCCCGCATCCCCAGGGCGGACAGCTCGCGGCCGTAGCCGGAGTTCTTCACGCCGCCGAACGGCAGCTGGGGGTAGGACGTGGTCATGCCGTTGACGAAGACGCTGCCGGCGTCCAGGTCGGTGGCGAAGCGCTCCTGCTCGGCCGGGTCGGTGGTCCAGGCGTTGGAGCCGAGACCGAAGTGGGTGCCGTTGGCGATCTCGATGGCCTCCTCGTACGAGGATGCCCGGAAGAGGCCGGCGACCGGCCCGAAGACCTCCTCGGACCACATCCGCATCTCCGGCCGCAGGTCGGTGACCACGGTCGGCGGGTAGTACCAGCCGTCGCCCGCGGGCAGCTCGCCGCCACAGAGGATGGTCGCGCCGTTGTCCACGGCGTCCTGCACCTGCTCGCGCACCTCGGCGCGGCCCCGCCCGGTGGCCAGTGGGCCGACGTCGGTGTCGCCGCCCATCGGGTCGCCCACCTTCAGGGCCGCCATGCGGGCGGCGAACTTCTCGGCGAAGGCGTCGAAGACGTCGGTGTGGACGATGAACCGCTTGGCCGCGATGCAGGACTGCCCGTTGTTCTGGCAGCGGGCGGTGGTGGCCACCTCGGCGGCCTTGTCCAGGTCGGCCGAGGGCATCACCACGAACGGGTCGCTGCCGCCGAGTTCCAGCACGGTCTTCTTCAGCTCCCGCCCGGCGATCTGGGCGATCGAGCGGCCGGCGCCCTCGCTGCCGGTGAGGGTGGCCGCGCGGACCCGGGGGTCGCTGAGGATCCGGTCGACCGCCTCGGAGCCGACGAGCAGGGTGGTGAACGCGCCCTCGGGGAAGCCGGCCCGGCGGAACAGGTCCTCCAGGTAGAGGGCGGTCTGCGGCACGTTGGAGGCGTGCTTGAGCAGGCCGGTGTTGCCGGCCATCAGGGCCGGCGCGGCGAAGCGCATGACCTGCCAGAGCGGGAAGTTCCAGGGCATCACCGCGAGCACCGGGCCGATCGGCTGGTAGCGGACGAACGCGCGCTTCGCCGTGACCGCGCCGGCGTCGGCGGGCTCGTCGGCGAGCATCCGCTCGGCGCTGGCGGCGTAGAAGCGGCAGGCGGTGGCGCACTTGGTCACCTCGGCCTTGGCCGCCGGGTACGTCTTGCCCATCTCGGTGGTCATCAGCCGGGCGGTGTCGTCGCGCTCGGCCTCCAGCAGATCGGCGGCGGCATTGAGCCACTGCCCCCGCTGGGCGATCGTGGTGTCGCGCAACTGCTGGAACGCCAGGTGAGCCCGCTCGATGGCGGCGTCGACCTGCTCGTCCGACATCGGGTCGTACGTCTTGAGCACCTGTCCGGTGGCGGGATTCGTGGTGGCGATGGGCATCTCGTACCTCCTGTCACTCGAACAGTGAGTGCCGCACGCCCGGCTCTTCGCGGTGGCGGGCGGCGCGGCGGCGCTGGATGACGACCATGTCGACCACGGCCACGACGGCGAGGATCGCGCACACGATGCCCAGCCAGGCCAGGTGGGCCGAGAAGGCGATCACCGCGAAGACGGTCATGGTGACCAGACCGAAGATGGCGAGCGTGAGCCGCAGGTTCAGCGCGCTGTACGCGGCGTTGACCCGGCGGCGGGGCTGTGATCGGGTCATTCCTCCGGGCTACCCCGGCACGGGCGGGCCTAACCGGGCGCCGCCGGCGACGCCGGCCAGCCCGGTGATCCTGGACACGGAGCGGGTACTCAGCGGATGCGGACGGCCGCGGGTTGCGCTAGACCGGTCTGCCGTGGCCCGGTGTGGATCCCGGCGACGGCGGAGAGGACCGAGGCATGACCACGACGCACGCGGTACCCGTGACCGTCGCCGTCTCGCGGCGCGCCGACCCGGCGCGTACCGACGAGATGGTGGCGTGGATGCGGGCCGGCATGGCGTTGGCCGAGAGCTTTCCCGGCTTCCTGGGCGCCGGGTTCGTGCGGAGCGCCGCGGGGTCGCCCGAGTGGCACGTGATGTACCGCTTCGCCGACCAGGAGACGCTGCGCCACTGGGAGGAGTCGCCGCAGCGACACTGGTGGCTGACCTCGGCGCAGGGCATCGTGGAGCACACCCGGATCGAGCGCCGCACCGGCATCGAGGGCTGGTTCGATCCGCCGGTGGACCATGTGGTCGAGCGCTTCGCCGCGGGCGACGCGGAGCCGGCCGGGCCGGCGAACCCGCCCCGCTGGAAGCAGGCGGTGACGATCTGGCTGGCGTTCTTCCCGCTGAGCCTCACCGCGACGCTGCTCACCGCCCGGTTCATCGCCGATGTGCCGCTGGCGGTGCGGACGCTGCTCACGACGCTCTGCCTGACCCCGCTGATGGTCTACCTGGTGCTGCCCCGGATCACCCGGGCCCTGCACTGGTGGCTGCACGGCCAGCCCGCGCCCTGGCGGCGCTAGCCCCACACCATGGTCAGGGATGCCGCTGCTGGGGCAGGTTGTCCGGGCCGACCCGGTAGAGCGCGCGGGCCCGGTCGGCGAGGTCCCTGGTCGCCGAGGAGTTGGCCCAGGTGCCGAGGATGATCGCGGCGCCGGGGACCACCTTGGCGAAGATCCGCTTGGCCGCACGCACCCCGGCCATCTGAGCCAGAAGTACGCCGAGTTGGAGCATCACCCGGCCGAGGGGGCGCCCCCCGGCCATGCCGAAGAGCGCACCGGCCCGTTCCCGCCCGGCCGCCACCCCGAGGGCGAGCCGGGCGCTCTCGGCGGCCTTGTGCACCTTCTGCAACACCAGCAGGTCGGTGGCCCGGTCGGGGTGCACCGGGTCGACGCCGTAGGCGGCGGCGACGTGCAGCACCAGCCGGGCCTGGGTCCAGGCCAGCACGCCCACGTCGAGCACCGCGCCGGGCAGCCCGGCCGCGCCGGAGACCGCGCCGGAGAGCCGGGCGTGGTTGACGAACTTGCGGACCGCCTGGTCGGCCAGGTCCTCGGCGGGTACGTCGGGCCGCCGCGCCCGTTCCCGGGCCACCCACTGCGCCGCCTCTGGCCCGAGCCGGCGCACCGCCTCCAGCGCCAGGTGCTCCGGCGCGTACTGCGGGTCGTCCCGCATCCGGTCCCAGAGGGTGGCCGGGGGTGCCTCGGGCGCGTCCGTCGGCGCGGCCGGCTTCGGGGGGACGGTGTTCTCGCCGTCGACGGGGGCGGAGTCGGTCACGAGGGCTCCCGGGGCTCGTACTGCGGGGGCGTCGCGGTCAGCGCCGGCGGCTGGACAGCCGGGCGGCGAGCTGCTTGAGCTTGCGCTGGTTCTCCGGCTTGGCCAGTTCGCGCCGGCCACGTTCGACCAGCTGCTGACCGCGCGGCGACCGCAGGAAAGCCTTGATCCGTTGCACCAGTGACATGTCGTCCTCCCGTCCGCGATCCCCCATCATGTGTACCCGGGACCGGCAAACGGCTGGTACCCGGGCCGGCCACCGGGCAACCGCCCACAGTGACCGAACCCGGGCACCGGGGTCAGCCCAGGATCGCGTCGACGACCTCGGTGGCCCGCCACTCGTGCTGGGCGTACGCCCAGGGGAACGCGGAGACCTGTACGGCCTGGGCGGCGTCGGTGAGCGCCATGTCCTGCCAGCCGGGGATCTGCACCAGGACGTTGAGGAACGCCTTCGTGGCGTACTCGGGCTGCATCAGGTCGGGCACCGACCCCCAGCCGCTGCTGGGGCGCTGCTGGAACAGCCCGACCGAGTCGTGGTCCCAGCCGATGGCCTGGTGCGGGTAGTCGAGCGACTCGGGCAGCACGCCGCTGGCGTAGTTGTAGAGGTTGCTCTCCTGCATGGCGGTGGCCACCGCGATGATCAGGCCCCGGCGGGGCACGCCCATCTCCCGGCCGGCCTTGACGATGGCCTTGGCGTTGTCCATCTGGTCCTGGTCCAGCCCGGCCACCGGGGCGATCCGGCGCGGCTTGGGCTTGGCCTTCGGCTTCGGCTTCGGCTTCGGCTTCGTGGTCGCGATCGGGGTGGCGCTGGGGGTGGCGGTCGGGGTGGTCGGGGCGGGGGTCGGGGTCTGGCGCTCCATGCTCCGGGAGGCGGCATCGACGTCCGCGCGCTGGGCGAGCTCCTGGGAGGGGGCGGGGCTCGGCGAGCCGCCGAGCGGAGCGGTCACCTGGCTGAAGCCGACCAGGCCGAGGCAGCAGACCGCGCCGGTGGCAACCGCCAGCTTGGTCCGGCCCGGCCGGGCGGCGAGCGGGTTAGCGAGGCCGCCGAGGCGGGTACGCAGGGAAGGTCGGGGGGTGGGTTCCGCGGAGCTGGTTGACCGAACGGTGGAGTGGGTATCGTCCGAACGGTCAGCCGAACCGCCGAGGCCGTATTGGTCGTCGAGGGTGCCGTCGTCACGCATTCGACGAGGCTAGGCGGGGCAAACCTTGATCACCCAGGGTGATCGGGTGGCCCTCGCCACACTTTGCCCACTCGAAACCGGACGTGACCCGATAGGCGTGGGCGCGCGGTTTCAGCCCTCGCGAAACGGTCAAACCTCCGATCCGCCCTGGGGCGCGCCGGCCAGGGCACGAACCTCGCAGCCGTCCCCACCGCCGCCCGTGATCGACTAACTCGTACTTTCGGTGGATGCCGGCCTCGACTCTTGACCGAAGGCGGCAGCAAGATCAACGCATTCGCCCCGATCCGTACCCCGCCTTGGCCGGATCGTGATCATCCGCCGTCCCACGGACCGGGCCGTAACGGAATGGACCAGGATGGCCGGTACGTTGGCCGAACGGGGTGCCGTGCGCACACGGCCCACCGCACCCGCGTATCCAGGAGGTCCGAACCGGTGCTCGACCCACACGAGCTGTACGAACTCACCGACGATCTGCCCGAACTCGGTCAACCGGTGCTGATCCAGGCCCTCACCGGCTTCGTGGACGCCGGCAGCGCCACCCGGCTGGCCCGGGAGCAGCTGCTCAGCTCCCTGCAGGCGCAGACGATCGCCCGGTTCGACGTCGACCAGCTCTTCGACTACCGCTCCCGCCGGCCGGTGATGACCTTCGTCGAGGACCACTGGGCCGACTACGACGCCCCGGCCCTGGAACTGCACCTGCTGCACGACGACGACGAGACTCCGTTCCTGCTGCTCACCGGCCCGGAGCCGGACGTCCAGTGGGAACGCTTCGTGGCCGCGGTCGCCGGGCTCGCCAGCCGGCTCGACGTCCGGCTCACCGTGGGGCTCAACTCGATCCCGATGGCGGTGCCGCACACCCGGCCCAGCGGGGTCACCGCGCACGCCACCCGGCCGGAGCTGATCTCCGGCTACGAGCCCTGGCTCCAGCGGGTCCAGGTCCCCGGCAGCGTCGGCCACCTGCTCGAGTACCGCCTCGGCCAGCAGGGCCGCGACGCCCTCGGTTTCGCCGCGCACGTGCCGCACTACGTCGCCCAGACCGAGTACCCGGCCGCCGCCGAGGCGCTGCTCACCGCGGTGTCCCGCGGCACCGGGCTGCTGCTCCCGCACGACGACCTGCGCTCCGCCGCCGAGGTCGTCCGGGTGGAGATCGACCGCCAGGTCGCCCAGACCGAGGAGGCCGCCACCCTGGTCCAGGCCTTGGAGGAGCAGTACGACGCGTTCGCCCGGGGTCGCGGCGCGAAGAACCTGCTGGCCGCCGAGACCGGGCCGCTGCCCACCGCCGACGAACTCGGTGCCGAGCTGGAACGCTTCCTCGCCGAGCAGGCCCACCCCGGCGACACCCCGGAGCGCTGACCCGCAGCCGAGGACCCGACCCACGAACCGGCGCGACACCCGGCCGGGCTGACCCGGCGTGCCGGGCCGTGATGCGGCAGGGTGGAGACATGCGCCTGGCGACCTGGAACGTCAACTCGGTGAAGGCCCGCCTGCCCCGGCTGCTCGACTGGCTGGCCACCACGAAGCCCGACGTCGTCTGCCTGCAGGAGACCAAGTGCCCCGACGGGGCGTTCCCGGTCGCCGAGGTCGGCGAGCTCGGCTACGAGGCGGCCAGCCACAGCGACGGCCGGTGGAACGGGGTGGCCATCCTGTCCCGGGTCGGCCTGGCCGACGTCGCGGTCGGCTTCCCCGGCGAGCCGGGCTTTCCCCTGCCCGAGGCCCGCGCCCTCTCGGCGACCTGCGACGGGCTGCGGCTCTGGTCGGTGTACGTGCCGAACGGCCGGTCCCCCGACGACCCGCACTACGCGTACAAGCTGGCCTGGCTGGCGGCGCTGCGGGACGCGTTGGAGCCGGAGCTGACCGGCGGGCTGCCCCTCGCCGTCTGCGGGGACTTCAACGTCGCCCCGACCGACGCCGACGTGTGGGATCCGGCGCTCTTCGTCACCTCCACCCACGTCACCCCGCCCGAGCGGGCGGCCCTGGCCGCGCTGCGCGACCTCGGGCTCAGCGACGTGGTGCCCACGCCGATGAAGGGCCCGCACCCGTTCACGTACTGGGACTACCGGGCCGGGATGTTCCACCAGAACAAGGGCATGCGGATCGACCTGGTGTACGCCTCCGCGCCGTTCGCCCGCGCGGTCCGCTCGGCGTACGTGGACCGGGAGGCGCGAAAGGGCAAGGGCCCCTCCGACCACGCCCCGATCGTGGTCGACGCTGACCTGGTGCCGGCCGTCGAGGGGTTCTGAACCCGTAGGGTGGGACGCATGGCAGTCGTGAAGATCAACGCGAGAGCCGCTACTTCGTCTACACCCGGTGGGAGTCCGAAGATTCCCGCCTCCACCGATATAGTCCCGCGCATGTCCCCTTTCCAGTACCGGGCGGCTAACTACATCCGCCAGTCCAAGAAGCGCGAGGGCGGCTCCGAGGCCTCCCCCGCCACCCAGCGGGCCGCCAACCGCGCCCGCATCGACCAGATGAAGGCGACCCACGTCGGCGACTACGAGGACCTGGGTATCTCCGCCTACAGCGGGGCCGAGCGACCCGCCTTCGACCGCATGATCGCCGACTGCCACGCCGGCAAGGTCAACTTGATCGTCGTCTACTACATCTCTCGGCTCTCCCGCGAGGACCCGCTGGACGCGATCCCCGTCGTGACCGACCTCCTTAACCGGGGCGTCACGATCGTCTCGGTCAACGAGGGCGAGTTCCGTAAGGGCAACCTCATGGACCTCATCCACCTGATCATGCGCCTGGACGCCGCCCACGTTGAGTCCAAAAACAAGTCCGTCGCCGTGCGGGGTGCAAAGGCCGTAGCCCGCGCCCTCGGCGGGTACGTGTCCGGCAAGCCGCCCTACGGCTTCGGGATCACGCCCGAGACCCGGATGACCCCCGACAACCGGCCCGTCCGCGTGCAAGTCCTCACCGAGCACCCGACCGAGGCCGACGTCGTCCGCCGCATGGTCGCCCGGATGCTCGACCCCGACCAGCCGGCGACCGTAAACAGCCTCGTAACCGAGCTGAACGCCGACAAGGTCCCGACCCGAGGCGTGTCCGTCGGCAAGATCCACGCCGACAGCATTTGGCGGCCCCGCACCGTCGCCCGCATCCTGCGCGACCCGCGCATCGCCGGGTACGCCGCCGAGATCGTCTACGTCCCCCGGCCCGACGGAAGCCCGAGTAAGCGGATCGACCACTACCGCATCTCCCGCGACGAGAACGGCGAGCCGATCATCGCTCACCCGCAAATCGTCCAGCCCGTCGAGTGGTACGAGCTACAGGGCCGCCTCACCCGCTCGGCCAACCGGACGCCGTACGCGCCGTACGCGCCGTCCCTCCTGTCGTCGCTCGGCATCCTGCGCTGCGAGTGCGGCTCGCCCATGTCGTCGCACCGGAACGAGCGGCTGGCGTACTACTCGATCTACACCTGCACGCGCGTCCACGGCCTCGCCCAGCCCGGCCAGCATTCCGGGGGCTGCACGATCTCCCAGCGCGCGCTGGACGACTACGTCACCCGGCGGATCTTCGCCCTCATCGCCACCGCCGAGGACGACCCGGACACCCTGGAGATCATCACCGAGGCCACCCGCCGTTTCGGCCTCGCCAGCGCCGACCCGGCGACGCTCGCCCGACGCGGCACCCTCGCCGGCGAGTTGGACGACGCCGAGCGGGCGCTGGAAACCCTGTACGACGACCGCGAAAAGGGCGGCTACTCGGGCAACGTCGGCCAACGGCGATTCCTGACCGCCCAGAAGGCGCTGTCCGAGCGGATCGACACCCTGACCGAGCAACTGGCCGCCCTGGACGCCACCGCCTCGCCGACGCTCCCGATCGCGGAATGGCTCGCCCAGCCCGGCGACGTCAAGGGCGACGGCGACCCCGACTACAACCCCGACGCCCCGGTAGACCCGGTCGGCCCCGGCTCGTGGTGGCACGCCGCCACGCTGGCCGAGCGGCGCGCGTTTGTGTCCCTCTTCGTCCGCCAGATCACGGTCAGGAAAGCCCCGGCCCGAGGACACCGCGCGCCGGTAGAGAACCGCGTAACGCTCGACTGGGTATGCCCCGCCGTCCTCGACCACGCCTGACCTATAAGACAGGCCCCGGTCAAGCGACTCCACCGCTAACCGAGGCCCTAACGAACCCCAGGAGGTTCGCTGCACTCTAACCACCCCCGCCGTCTCGCCCTCGCCTTCGTCGGCCCCGCCCGTGACCTCGTGCCCTTCCTCACGGCGCTGGCCGCCGCCGCCCGGCCGAACGGGGAGGCGCGATGACCCCCCGCCCGTCCCGCGCCCAGCGTGTCGAGTCCGTCGTCCTCGTTGCGATCCTCCTTGTGGTCGGCCTGGCCGCTGGCGCGGCGAGCTTTACCCACGTCCACGACTGGACCATGACCAATAGCCCCGCCGGTACGCCGGACTGGTTCGGCTGGGCCAACGCGTGCATTTCCGAGCTTGTGCCTGTCGCCGCGTTGCTCGATATCCGCCGCCGTCGCCGCGCCGACCGCCCGGCCGGCTATCCGCTGGCGCTACTTGTCGCCGCCGCCGGTCTGTCGCTGTCGGCACAGCTCGCCGTCGCCAAGCCCGGCCTGTCCGGCGGCATCCTGTCGGCCGTCCCGGCGTTGGCCTTTATGGCGTTGGTCAAGCTCGTTTTCTCGTCGGCCACGGCCACGACGACGGCCGCCCGTCCGGCCACGGCCACCACGTCGACCCCGGCCACGACGCCGACGACGGCCACCCCGGCGACGCCCCGGGCCACAGCCGCGACGACGGCCACGCTCGCCAGTCCGGCCACCACGCCGACGACGGCCCCGGCCACGCGTGACCACCGGCCCCGGCCGACCTCGCCCCGCCCGCGCCAGACGGCCACGGCCGACACCACGGCCACGGCCGACGACCTGGCCGCCAGGGTGGCCGCTCTGGTCGCCGACCGGCCGGACGTGACGGCCGAGGAGGTGGCCGCCGAGATAGGCCGCGCGCCGCGTACTGCCCGGCGTTATCTGTCGGCCGCCCGCGCCAGATTGGCCGCCACGGCCCCGGTCATCGTCGCCGCCTAACGTCCCGCCCAGCGGGGCCGGTTGCCCGCCATGGCCGCCGGCCCCCACGGTCGTTCGTACGGCTACGCGTCTAGCCTCGGCCTTTCACGGCGGCCGTGATCTTGGATGTGTGACGGGTCGGTAGATATGGCGAAGTGCCTGCCACGTAAGGAAAACTGCCCGGTGTCGAGTCGTGCAGAGTTCCCGCGTGGAAGGCACTTCGTAGGTGCAGGTTACCCAGTGGTCCAAGGGATTGTCAGTCGAGGTCGGCGGTCATGGCGTGGTCTCGCACGTCGGAGCGGCGATGTTGCGGCTGCTGGCTGATCGCAGCGGGCTTTCGCAGGCGTTGTCGGCCGCGCTCAGCCGGCGCGGGTTCAGCCCTGGCCGGGACCGGGGCCGGGTGTTTGTCGACTTGGCGGTGATGATCGCCGACGGCGGTGAGGCGATCGCGGATATCGAGGTGCTGCGCCACCAGAGCGAGGTGTTCGGCCAGGTCGCGTCGCCGGCGACGTGCTGGCGGGCCCTCGACGAGATCAGTGACGTCGGGCTGCGTCGGATCGCCAGGACGCGGGCGAAAGTCCGTGCCCGGGTATGGGGCCTGATCGGGCCGATGCCGGCCGCTCGTGCCGCAGGCCGGGATCTCGGCGACGGCGTGGTGGTGCTGGACGTGGACTCCACGATCGTCCTCGCGCACAGCGACAAGGAGGGCGCGGCGGCCACCTACAAGCACACGTACGGCTTCCATCCGATCCTGGTGACCTGCGACAACACCGGCGAACTGCTGACGATCAAACTGCGGCCGGGCAACGCCGGGGCCAACACCGCCGCCGACCATCTCACCGTGCTGACCGAGGCGTTCGCGCAGGTCCCGGCCGCCCACCGCAGGAACCTGCTCATCCGTGGCGACTCGGCCGCCGCCACCCACGCCGTGATCGACTGGCTGACCGCGCAGGACGCCAAGCGCAACCGACGCGTCCAGTACTCCCTCGGCTGGTCGATCGGCGAGGCCGAACGCGCCGCCATCGACGCACTGCCGACCGCGGCCTGGTCACCCGCGTTGGCCGCTGACGGCGGCATCCGCGACGGCGCCCAGGTCGCGGAGTTGACCGGCCTGCTCACCCTGGCCGGCTGGCCGCCCGGCATGCGGGTGATCGTCCGCCGGGAACGACCCCACCCCGGCGCCCAGTTGTCGCTGTTCGAGGAACGCGACGGCTGGCGCTACACCGCGTTCGTCACCAACACCACCATCGGCGCCTTGCAGTGGCTGGAAGCCCGCCACCGCGCCCACGCCCGCGTCGAAGACCGAATCCGCTGCGCCAAGGACACCGGCCTGCGCCGGCTACCGTCACGCGAGTTCGCCATCAACGCCGCCTGGTGCACCATCGCCGCCATGGCCTGCGACCTCATCGCCTGGCTGCAACTGCTCACCCTCGACGGCGAGCTGGCCAAAGCCGAACCGAAACGGCTGCGCTACCGCCTGCTACACACCGCCGCCCGCCTGGTCCGAGGCCAACGCCGCCGCCGGCTACGCATCCCATCGACCTGGCCCTGGGCAGACCAGATCACCGCCGCATTCGGTCGGATCGCGGCAATCCCCGCCCCCGGCTGACCAGCTCAGCCCTGTCCCGACGACCGGAGGACCCAAGGAGACCACGCCCACCGCCGCGACAGACGGCCCGTCACCATGCCCCGACCAGATCGCATCGAACACCAGCGATCACAGGCGCGGGACCGAAGCGGCCGACATCAGCGGTGAATGATCGAGGCTAGCGCCGTGCGCATGGCTTCCTCGGCGCTGTGCCTCGCCCGCTCCCGCGCATCCCGCTCCTTGTCCGGGTACGCCTCGGCCTCGTTGAAAAGGTCGAGGTAACGGCGTGCCGCTCCCGCCGCCGGCGGCACGAGGAGACAGATAGCGCTGTACGCCTTCTCAGCGTCGGTGAACGCTGAGGCCGCACTCTCTTTGGCCTCGTTCAAGAGAGCGAGGTGATGCTGGTAGGACTTGTTGTCCCCGCTTCCCTTGACGTTGTCCAACACAATGTAGGCGTGTGACGCGCTCTGCCTGGCACGCGTTAGGCGGGCCGCGGCCTCCATCAAGTCGAGTACGTGCCTCAACTTCGCTTCCAGCAGGCGGGCGCGTCTCTCGCCCTCCCGGCGGCGTCGCTCCGTGAGCGCGTCGGTGATGGCCTTCGACACGAAGCCGACCACGGCGCCGAGCAGGCCCGCCAAGAGTTCCACCGCCTCATGGTATGGCCGCCCCCAACATCCCCATCTATCGTGATGCGTCGCAGTCGATACGAAGGAGCCTCATGCCCTACCGCCCGTCGCCCATGTCCGCCGTTTACGCCCCGCCGAGCTACCCGTCTCACGACTACAAGGGCGAAGGCGAAATCATCACGATCCGGTGCGTCGGCGAGGTCGTCGGCCACCTCACCCGGAAGGACTGGGAGTCCATCGGCTGGCTACCCCGGCCCGGCCTCAGCGAAGAGGCCGGGATCGTGCGGGAGATCGTGGAGGACATTCTCCGCCGGTTCGCTCGCGACGGCCGCCCGATGGTCGACGCCCTGGCCGAGGTTCTCAACAAGACCCAGCACGACCGGCCGTGACCGGCCCGCTGGACGGATTCCGGCATCCCCTCGCGGACCAATAGCTCCTGGGGCCAGTACCACGCATCGACGCCAGCCGCTAGGCAATGTCATCTTCGAGATAGATTCACTTCGAAAGGTGCTCGCGACCATACACTCCGTATCCATGAAGGGTATTGGTCGCTACTGGGGATATCTGGCTTTCATCCTTCTCCTCTCCGGCTGGTGGACGCGCAGCATGGGGCCGGCAGCCCTGCTCCTGCTCTCAGGCGCGGTTACGTTCTACTTTCTGCTGCTGGCGCCGCTTTGGTGTGCGGCGATCAATCGGGACGGAACCCTGTGCCGCAACAACTCATCGGGCCTCCTCCTCGGATGCAGGTATCGGCAGCACAAGTTCCAGAAGCTGAAGATGAGGTTTGTTCCCGAGGGTTGGGCGCGAATGAACCGCGACCTCTGGACCTCTCCCCGCCAAGGGCTGGCGACCCTGGGCCTGCTTGTCGGCATCTTCTCCGGGATTGCCGGAGTAGTCCTGAAATAGAGAGTGACCGCTAGCCCCATGGATGGATAGGCTTGGCGGCCGTGACCATTCGCCAGCTCGTCCCGCTGCCCGTGCGACGGCACTTCCGCGAACTCGCCGTTGATATCTCAGTGCTGCGCTTGATCGGGGAGATGTGGCAGGACCAAGGCTTCGTTCCCTCCGGTGAGCCGAACGACGAAGTAGGCGAGCGGCGCACGCTTTGGCATGAGTACGAGGACAACGTTGACTGGACCGACCCCGCCCATGTGGCGAGAGTGCTCAAGGTGTACGACACACTGCTCGACGGGCTGAACGACGGGACGATTGAAGCTACGCGGAAGTTTCTGGACCGCCAGGGGTTCGACCTCGACGCGGACGGCAGGATCAAGCCGAAGCCGGACAGCTTCGCGGCTGTCGCCGCGAGGTTGCCTAGATCGCTGAAGGCATTGCGAGACCCGACAGTGATCCTGGACTCGTTCGACAGGATCGATCGAGCCCTACCGGCCGACCCGGCCCAGGCGATCGGCTCCGCGAAGGAGCTGATCGAGGCGACCGCCAAGACCGTCCTCATTGAACTCAGCGTGCCGTTCGACGACAAGACGGCGAGGCTGCCAGCCTTGATCGACCTCGCTCAGCGTGCGCTCCTGCTGCACCCGCAGACGCAGGTACCCGGACCGGATGGAAGCAATGCGGTCAAGCGCATCCTCGGCGGATTGATCAGCATCGCCACTGGACTCGGCGAACTGCGAAACGAGGGCTGGGGGACCGGACACGCCCCGGCAGCACCCCGTGTCGGCCTGCGCCCCCGTCACGCTCACCTTGCGGTCGGCGCAGCCCATACCTGGTGTCAACTCGTCCTCGACACGCTGGCTGACCCGTCGGCCCCTTGGCGGAAGCAGGCGCCAAGCGGCGGGTCCGCGGCATCGACGACTTGACGCGGCCGAGCCGGCTGCGGCGTAGCAGCCCGAGCCGCCCCGCTGGACGCCGCCCCCGTGGTGGCCCCGGCGGGGCGCTTTCGTCGTTGTGGGCCGCGGTGGCAGGCGGCGCCGCGAGGACCGCACCGGGGACGGCGACAAGCGACGCGGGGAAGAGGGGGCAGTTTGGCCCGAGCGACGCTCCACCAGGCTCCCCTATTGGTTGTATCGGGAAGAAAGACGACGACGTACAACACCAATAGAGAGGGCTGGTGGAGCGTCACCACCTCCAAAACTGCCCCCTCGGGCCTCGCCGAGCGCCGTCGCCGGCCCGCCGCCTGCCATCGGTGCCCGGCTCGGCGAACGTAAAGGTCCCTTAAGACCGCCCCGCCAGCGGTGAACACCGCGCCACCCGCTGGCGCATAGGCAGGGCGCGCCCCAGCGGTGAACACCGCCCCGCCCGCTGGCCCATAGGCAGGACGTGCCCCCGTCTCGCGCCTCACCGCCCTCCGCCGCCCCGTCCGCGCCCCTACGTCGAAAGGACCGCGCCGTGTCAGCAGACGCCGGCCCGTCATCAGCCCAGGAGTGCCTTCGCGCGCTCGTCTTCGCGTTCTACGAGACGTTCCCCCGAGTCGACGACGGTTACAGTCGCCTCCTCGGCCGCGAAACTCACCAGCTCCACCCCGGCGACGTCGCCGGTCTGCTGGCCCCGCTGTTCCTCGGCCGGTTCTTTCTCGACACCGATCCCGACAGCTACGCGGACACCGTCGTACGTGTCCGCCTGGACGGCACGGCTGAGCCTGTCCGCGAGGCCCGCCTCCGCGAGATCGTCTCCGTAGCCCTGGCGAACCTCCCCGACCCGCCGGCTGATGCCCCGCGTCGTCTGCGTTTGGCTGTCGCCGACACCCGCGCCCTGGCCCGGTTCGGCTACGGCTCCAACCCCAGGCGGCCCCGCTGGATTTCCGCAGTGGTGGACAACGTCGTCTGCCTGATCGAGGACCAGCCCGAGCCCGACACCGACTACATCGTCCAGTGGCGCTAGTGCCGTGACCACGAACGTTCACGGTGTTGGTTGACACGCCGTCTGGCCTGTCGGCCGGGTGGGGTCGCGGCGGTCAGGCTGTGGCGGTGGCAGATCCTGTACGCGTGCGGCGGCTGAGTGACCAGGAAGGTCAGCAGCTGCTCAGAATCACCCGCCGGGGAACCGGTTCCCCGATTCGACTGCGACGGGCGATGGTCGTGCTCGCCTCGGCCGGCGGGAACACAGTGCCGGCCATCGCCCGTCTGGTCCAAGCCGACGAGGACACCATCCGGCAGGTCATCCACCGGTTCAACGAGATGGGGATGGCCAGCCTGGACCCTCAGTGGGCGGGTGGCCGTCCCCGCCAGATCAGTAGCGACGAGGAGCAGTTCATCGTCGAGACGGCCAACACCCGCCCCGAGAAGCTGGGGCGGCCGTTCATCCGGTGGAGCATCCGCAAGCTCGCCGATCACCTGCGCCTTCACTGCGGTCGGCGGATCCGTATCGGGCGGGAACGGCTGCGGCAGATCCTGCACCGGCACCGGATCACCTTCCAGCGGACCAAGACGTGGAAGGAGTCCACCGACCCGCAGCGTGACGCCAAACTCGCCCGGATCGAGTACGTCAGCAGCCACTTCCCGCAACGGGTGTTCGCGTTCGACGAGTTCGGGCCCCTGGTGATCCGTCCGCAGGCCGGTACCGGGTGGGCGCCGGCCGGGCACCCGCACCGGCTGCCCGCGAACTATCACAAGCTGCACGGGGTCCGGCAGTTCCACGGCTGCTACTCCGTCGGCGACGACCAACTTTGGGAGGTCGCGCGGCGCCGCAAGAGCGCCGCGAACACTCTCGCGGCGCTCAAGTCGATCCGCAAAGCTCGCCCGGACCGCGCACCGATCTACGTGATCCTGGACAATCTGTCCGCGCACAAAGGCCGAAAGATCCGGACGTGGGCGGCCCGGAACAAGGTCGAACTCTGCTTCACCCCGACCTACGCCTCCTGGGCCAACCCGATCGAGGCCCAATTCGGGCCGCTACGCACCTTCGTCATCGCCGGGTCGAACCACCCCAACCACACCGTCCTGGCCCGTCGGTTGCAGGCCTACCTGCGCTCGCGCAACGCCAACGCCCGCCATCCCGACGTCCTGGCCGCCCAACGCCGCGAACGCGCCCGCATCCGCAGCGAACGACAACGACGCTGGGGCCAACCCACCACCCGCGCAGCCTGACCCCAACACCCTGAACGTTCGTGGTCACGGCACTAGCCCCGCAAGCCCGCGACGCCCTCACCCGCGAAGGTCGACGCCGCCGCCCGTAAGGTCGCAGAGCGCGAGGCCCAGACCGCCGAGCGAGAGGCCGTCGCGCGCCGTTTCCTCGGTGAGCTGGCCCCCGGCCGACACGAGGTCACCGAGGTGTGGCACGCGTACACCGCCGCCACTCCGGCCGCCCAGCGCCTCGGCAAGCACGCCTTTAACGCCCTCGCCCGCGACGTCCTCGGCGAACCGCGCAAGGTGCGCGGCGTCCGGCTCTGGGTAGTCCCCGAGCCTGCAGTGATCGCCGAGGTCGCCGACCGCGTCGCCCGCCTCGCGTGGTCCGATCAGCGCGTGATCCTCGCGCGTTTCCTCGTCCAGCAACGCCAAGCCACCACTGCGAGAAAGGCCGCCGCATGAGCGAGCAGGAGTCCACCGCGTTTGCCGAGCCGGTCCTCGACCGCGTGGCCGAGCTGGCCTACGAGGAGCTACGGCCGCACTTGAACCGCTGGGCCGCCACCCTCCAGGCCCACCGCCCGACGGCGCCCAGGTCGACGACCGCCGGCGGTGCTGAGACTGTTCTCCCGCTGGACTGCGCCCGCGACCGCCGCCGCTCGGCGTAACCCCACCGCCGTATCCACGTTCGCTTATCTCACCACCTGACCCATCAGGGAGAGCCCCACCTCTGAGCTGATCACCCCCGAGGCCCGCGAGGCCGTCAACGCCTACAAGATGGCCCAGGTCGCTATCGCCACCGCTGAGGCCGCGGCCAAGGCCGCCGCCGACGTCCGGCCCCGGCCCACCCTCGTCAACGGCAACACCGGCGAGCCCTTTGGCCCGGCTTTCGACCCCGCGGCCATGCTCGCCGAGGTCAAGCGCGAACCGCGTCAGACGTACATCGCTGGCGACGGCCTGGACCCGATCCCGCCGGTCTACATCCCCGCGCACGTCGCCGCGAAGATCGACGGCCTGCTCGGCCTGTACGCCGACCACGAGGCCGCCATGGACGCCGACGACGCGGCTGTTGACGCGGTCGAGGAGTACGAGGTCGACGCCCGCACCAAGCGGGCCGAGCGTGCTGCCGCGTTCAAGGCCGCCGCTCGGGCCGCCGCCGCTGGCAAGCCCCGGCCGAAGATCCCGGCCGCGCCCAGCGACGCCGACGAGGCCGCCGAGCTGGCCGTCCTGCGCGGCGTGGTCGACATCAAGCGCCAGGAGGCCGACGCGATTGCCCGGCGGATCAACGCGCTCGTTGGCGACCACGGCGAGATGATCGCCGCCCAGGCCGCCACCGAGTACGCCCCGGCCCTCGCGCGACTGGAGGCCGCCCTTACCGAGATCCGAGCGGCGTACGACGACGTCTGGTCCGCCCGTAGCCAGACCTTCGCCGGCCGCACCCTCAAGGCCGCCCGTGACGCCCGCGTACCCGCCGGATCGCCGGCCTTCGCCCGCATCCACGCCGCGTTTGAGGGACCGGCCACCCCGGTCCTGCTGCGGCGGCAGGACGAGCGGCACGCGATCCCGACGGCCTTTGGCGAGCTCGCCTCGTTCATCAACTACGCCCGCTCGGCCGACCTGCACACCGCGCCCGACTGGGAGTTCCTGCCCGGCGGCATTCAGCAGCAGTACTTCGGCCGCCGCCTCGCCCCGCTCGACGGTCCCGCCAACAAGTAACCACGACGGACGCACGCGCCCGGCGCTACTCACCACCGAGGCGGCATCGGGCGCGCCGTCGTGGCCCATCACTGCACCCCTGGGGGAGGACCCCCCTCCCCTCCACGAGCTACACCGAAGCGGCATAGCATCCCGCCCCGCGCGCAGGTCTGGGCGTCGCGGTCAGCCGCGGGGAAGGGTGGGGACCGCCCCCTGCCGGCGCCACCCGACATCGAAGCGGCATACCGCCTCTCCGTCTGTACGGGCATAGAGGTCTTACTCGGTCCCCCCCATCCTCATGGACGACGCCCGCTTTGTGCTTGTGCTTCAATCTGGCCCATGGCAGCCGCTCACGTCGATGTGACGACCGACGCTCCGACACTGTTGATCGTTTCGGATCTCGGCGACAGTCCATCGCTTACGGGTGTCAGCCGTTACATCGACTCACTCGACACCCTGGGCCATATCGCTAGGGCTATTGCCTCTACTAGACGTCCGAGGTCCACGCGAAGCGGGTTCGTAGAGAAGTCCGACCGGCTCAACCTGCTGGGAGTGGTGCAGTCCGCCGCCAGTGAGAAGCCAGAGCCCAGCCCCTTGGCCGTCGCAAGGATGCGAATGGCCAGTCCACTTGAGGTCGTACTTACTGCTGCCGCCGGCCAGTTCGCACCGGTCGCCTATGGCCTGATGGCAATGACGCTTATCGAGCGCACCATGAAGTTGATCATGGAGTGGCAGTCGCATCGGCTTGACATCCGACAGCGACAGTCGGAGCTTCATGATCAAGCCCGCATGGAGACGTCTGCCGATCAAGTGCGCAGAGTAAGTGGCGAGATCGCTCGGACCGTTACTGAAGAAGTGTACGAATACCGACTTCCGGACAAGGTGGCAGATATCGTTGCCCGACCGATCAGCAGGTTGGCTCAACATCGCGTCGTCCACGTCGAGTCGTCGCGGGACTAATAGCCCAAACCTGCATCTGGCACCGCTCTTTTCTAAAGCCCAACCGCGTGTGCGGTCGCCTCGTGCTCGCCCTCAGCCCGTCGGTTTACACGCCGGAGGTCCGCGCCTCTGCTTGCCCTCGCTCGGCGGGCAGCGACGGCCTCGCTGCCCGTGCGGGCTGATCGAGGAGCGCCAAGAACGCCTCGACCAATCGCAGGTACTCCTCGGCTTGCTCAGCCCTCGGCTCCTGCCGTTCATCTCTGGGGTGGAGGGCCAAACCCCAGAGCGTCCGGAGATGATCAAGAACAACGGCTGCCCCAGGATTGACCAAGCCTCGCTCTCTTGCCAGCTTCAGCATCGACCGGACCGTGACAAGTTGTTTGAACTCCTCGTCCTCGCTCGCCAGATGTTTCTCGAACGCCTCGCGGGCTGCCCGCCAGCCGTAAGAGATCGCTGCGATGGGATTGAAACGAACCAGCGCACGCGCCACGATGAGCCACTGCTGCGCGTCGGACGGTTCATCCGCTCCTTCTTCGAGCGCTGGCAGTGCCTCGGCCGCCTCGATCGTCGCTCGCGTCTCCTCGGCGACTCGCCCCCATTCGGCTTCTATCGGCCCGACCGCGAGGCGCCTCAGGTTGTCGCCGAGCAGTTGCGCGAGCCGCTGTCGGTACATGAGCAATACAACTAGGACGACCGCGGGCCACGCGAGAGCCTGCACCATCGCGACCGAAAATTGACGCCAGTTCACCCAACCTCCTCGCCCACCGCGCGACTGTATCGAGATCGCAATGGGCGCAGGTCACGACATCGCCTCCTCGCCGGGATCTCGGCGAGCCGCTGGGCCTCGGGGTCACCTCGGGTCTCACAAAGCCCCGTTTCTCGGAAGCCCGGGCGCGAGCCCTCGGCGTAATCTCACGCCTTATGAGCGCCCACGAAGGAGCCGACCCGACCCCGCCCCGCTGGCCCGCCGACCTGATCGACGCCCTGTGCGCGTGGGTCGCCGACCAACTCGGCGAGCCGCACCCCGTCCGCCGCCCGGCCTGTCGGCCCGTTCCGACGAGGCGTCGCCGTCGCGGCTGACCCACGCCGCCCCCGTTTTGACCCCCTGGGAGCCCACCTCCCGCGCCCGCTCGCCCCGGGTCTCTGGTACTAGCTAGGGGCCGGGCCTTTCCCGATTTTCTGGGCCGTTTCACGGCCTGCTAGCTGCCCTTTGTCGCGCCGAGCGACTACTGCTGTGTGGGCGGGAGTTGAGGACGCGTACCAGGCGTGGGCGCAGGGGCCGTCCCGCGCCGCGCACGCCGGCGGCGAGGGCGGGGAGCCGCGCAAGCCGGTCGCCACCGGGGCCACACTGCTGGAGTTCGAGGTGGTCCAGCAGGTGCCCGGCAAGGGCTGAGCCACGCCCGGTCAGCTGACGGTCAGGTCGTCCGACGCCGGCCACACCCCGCCCGGCGACATGTCCAGCCTCTCCCCGAGTTCTCGCCGCCACTCGGGAACGGTGAAGGGTTCGCCCCAGTAGTCGGTCACCCGGACCGCCTCGCCGTCGCGCAGCTCGGCGATCGAGACGTTGCGGTAGATCCGGCCGTCGCCGTAGTCGTTGCTCCACTCGACGACCAGGGTGTCTCCGCACGTGTGTCGCGGCCCGACGGCGAACCGCAGCCCGACGAAGTGCGACTCGACCTCGGCTATCCGGGCGCGACCCCGGATCAGCTCACCGGACTGCGGCCACTGCCGCACCGCATCCTCCGCGAGCGGTACGCCGAGGATGCGCTCAAGTCGCGTGTTCGCGTCGCCACCCACGCCTGGGACCCTACTGACAAACTGCGCTGACCGGACCGAGATCGCCACTGTGCGCGTCATTGAGCGCGGCTGTCGACCAGCGACGCGAACGCGATCACGTTGTCCTCGTAGCCGGTCCGCCCGCCGACCCAGTCGCCGCCGCAGGTGATCAGGCGCAGCGCGGGCCGGCCGTCGTCGCCGTACACCCGGTCGGCGGGGAGGTGAGCCTTGTCGAAGTACTCGACGGTGTCCACCTTGAAGGTCACCACGCTCCGGTCCGCCCGGGTCACCTCGATCAGGTCGCCCGGCTTGAGGTCGTGCAGGCGGTAGAAGACCGCCGGGCCGCTCCTGGTGTCCACGTGCCCGACGATGATCGCCCGGCCCGGCTCGCCGGGGACCGCGCCCCGGTCGTACCAGCCGGTCTGGTTGTGCTCGGTCAGCGGCGGAACGGCCACCGAGCCGTCCTTGGCCTGGCCGACCGGGGTGATCGGGGCGCTGACCTTGATCGCCGGCAGGGCGAGGCGTACCGGAAGACTCGCCGGCTGCCGGGCCCGCGTCGGCTCGGCCGCGCGCGGGCTCGGCCCGGTCGCCGCGTCGGCCCAGTCGAACGGCCCGACCGTGCGGCCCAGCCCGGCCCCGGTGGCGAAGACCCCGAGCAGCACCAGCACCACGGCGAGCGGCGCCGACCAGGGGCTGCGGCTCCGGACCCGGGTCCGGACGGAGGGCTGGGGAGCGGGATGCGCGGCCATGACGGGGCTCAGCGGCGGGCGGCGCCACGGACGGTACGGGGCCGGCGCGAGGCGGCCACGCCGACGACCGCCCCGGCCACGGTGAGCGCCAGGCCGACCGGCACCAGCAGGCCGCCCAGGCCGATCCCGGCCGTGCCGCCGAACCCGGTCGCCGGGCCGCGGCTCGGCTGGACCCGCCTCACCACCTGGAGCATCGTCGAGGCGGTCTGACCGCTGGGACATTCCAGCTTGACCCGGTAGTTGCCGGGACGGGTGCGCTCCCTGACCATCGGCGAGGCGGTGAGCAGCCCACGTTGCGGCTGCACCTGGATCCGGCCGAAGGCGTCGGAGATCACGATCGCCGGCACCGAGTTGTCCCGGCAGCTGGCCCGGATGCCGACCAGGAAGCCGGGTTCGACGGTGCTCGGGGTGACCTCCACGAAGATCACGTCACCGGGCGGCGGCTGGCTGGGGGCCGGCTCGGCGGCGGGCAGCGCGGCAGGACGCGGGCCGGCCAGCGCGGGGGCCGCCCCGACCAGCGGGGCGCAGGCCGCGACTGCGATCAGTAGCGCCGCGCGTCGCCTGACTGACACCATGACCCCTCCCGGGCTCCGGCGGTGTCGGGCGGCGGGCCACCCGTCCTGCCGTACGGGATGAATCCTCTCACCCCGGGCCGCACCTCACATCCGATCGCGCCGACGGTCGCGTACGCTCGGATCGCTGTGACCTCCACCGACCAGACCGCCGCCCCGCCGGCCCACTCCGCCCGCATCCGCACCTTCCACCCGCGTCGCGGCCGGATGAGCGACCGGCAGCGCGACGCGCTGGCCCGGCTCTGGCCCGCGTACGGGCTGGAGATCGCCGACCTCGACGGGCCGTTCGATCCGGCGTGGCTGTTCGGCCGGCGGGCGCCGCTGGTGCTGGAGATCGGCTCCGGCATGGGCGACGCCACCGCCGCGATGGCGGCATCCGACCCGGACCGACACTATCTGGCGGTAGAGGTGCACACGCCCGGAATCGCCAACCTCCTCCATCTGGTGGAGCGGCACGGGCTGGGCAACGTCCGGGTGGCCGAGGGCGACGCGTTGGACCTGGTCCGGGCGATGCCGGAGGCCGCGCTGGACGCGGTGCACGTCTTCTTCCCCGACCCCTGGCCGAAGGCCCGCCACCACAAGCGGCGGATCATCCAGCCGGCGCACGTGGCGCTGCTGCGCTCCCGGCTGGCCCCCGGCGGGACGCTGCACTGCGCCACCGACTGGGCCGAGTACGCCGAGTCGATGCGGGCGACGCTGACCGCCGACCCGGAGCTGGTCGACGTGCACGGCGGCTACGCGCCCCGCCCGGCGCACCGGCCGGTGACCAAGTTCGAGCGCCGCGCTCTCACCGCCGGTCGGGAGATCTTCGATCTGGTGCACCGGCGACGCTGACCGGTCGCTCAGCCCCGGTTGGCACGGCGGGTCATGATCCAGGCACGATGGTAGGCGCCATGACTCTCACCGCCGCGCTGCCGAAGAGCGCCGACCCCGACACCCTCTACGACGCGTTCGCCGGCTGGGCGTCCGAGCGCGGCTTCGACCTCTACCCCCACCAGGAGGAGGCGGTCATCGAGATCGTCTCCGGCGCGAACGTGATCATGAATACGCCGACCGGCTCCGGCAAGAGCCTGGTGGCGATCGCGGCGCACTTCGCGGCCCTGGCCGACGATCGGACCACCTTCTACACCGCGCCGATCAAGGCCCTGGTGTCGGAGAAGTTCTTCGCCCTCTGCGAGGTGTTCGGCGCGGAGAACGTCGGCATGCTCACCGGCGACGCCAGTGTCAACGCCGACGCCCCGATCATCTGCTGCACCGCGGAGATCCTCGCCAACCTCGCGCTGCGCGAGGGCACCCGGGCCGACGTCGGCCAGGTGATCATGGACGAGTTCCACTTCTACGCCGAGCCCGACCGGGGCTGGGCGTGGCAGGTGCCGCTGATCGAGCTGCCGCAGGCGCAGTTCGTCCTGATGTCCGCCACGCTCGGCGACACCACCCGCTTCGTCGACGACCTGACCCGGCGCACCGGCCGACCGACCGCCGTCGTCCGCTCGGCCGAGCGGCCGGTCCCGCTCCTCTTCTCGTACGCGATGACGCCGCTGCACGAGACCCTGGAGGAACTGCTGGAGACCAAGCAGGCACCGGTGTACGTCGTGCACTTCACCCAGGCCGCCGCGCTGGAACGCGCCCAAGCGCTGATGAGCGTGAACGTCTGCACTCGGGCCGAGAAGGACATGATCGCCCAGGCGATCGGGAACTTCCGCTTCACCTCCGGCTTCGGCAAGACCCTGTCCCGGCTGGTCCGGCACGGCATCGGGGTGCACCACGCCGGCATGCTGCCCAAGTACCGCCGCCTGGTGGAGACCCTCGCCCAGGCCGGGCTGCTCAAGGTCATCTGCGGCACCGACACCCTCGGCGTCGGCATCAACGTGCCGATCCGCACCGTGCTCTTCACCGGCCTGTCGAAGTACGACGGCACCCGGACCCGGCTGCTCAAGGCCCGCGAGTTCCACCAGATCGCCGGGCGGGCCGGACGGGCCGGCTTCGACACCCTGGGCCGGGTCGTGGTGCAGGCCCCCGAGCACGTCATCGAGAACGAGAAGGCCCTCGCCAAGGCGGGCGACGACCCGAAGAAGCGCCGCAAGGTGGTTCGCCGCAAGCCCCCGGAGGGGTCGATCGGGTGGGGGAAGCCCACCTTCGACCGGCTGGTCGAGGCCGAGCCCGAGCCGCTGACCTCCAGCTTCCAGGTCAGCCACTCGATGCTGCTCAACGTGATCGGCCGCCCCGGGGACGCGTTCGCCTCGATGCGCCACCTGCTCACCGACAACCACGAGGACCGGGCCGCCCAGCGGAGGCACATCCGCCGGGCCATCGCCATCTACCGGGCGCTCAAGGCCGGCGGGGTGGTCGAGGAGCTGCCCGAACCGGACGAGCAGGGCCGCCGGGTACGGCTCACCGTCGACCTCCAGCTCGACTTCGCGCTCAACCAGCCGCTGTCGCCGCTCGCCCTCGCGGCCATCGAACTGCTCGACCGGGAGTCCCCGGCGTACGCCCTCGACGTGCTCTCGGTGATCGAGTCGATCCTCGACGACCCGCGCCAGGTGCTCTCCGCGCAGCAGTTCAAGGCCCGCGGCGAGGCGGTCGCCGCGATGAAGGCCGAGGGCATCGAGTACGAGGCGCGGCTCGAACTCCTCGACGAGGTGACCTGGCCGAAGCCCCTCGCGGAGCTGCTGGGGTCGGCGTACGAGATGTACCGGCAGGGGCACCCGTGGGTCGCCGACCACCAGCTCTCCCCCAAGTCCGTGGTCCGGGACATGTACGAGCGGGCGATGACCTTCCCCGAGTACGTGCAGTTCTACGGCCTGTCCCGGTCCGAGGGCCTCGTCCTGCGCTACCTCGCGGACGCGTACAAGACGCTGCGGCAGACCGTCCCCGAGGACGCCAAGACCGAGGAGCTGGTCGACCTCATCGAGTGGCTGGGCGAACTGGTCCGGCAGGTCGACTCGAGCCTCATCGACGAGTGGGAGCGGCTGCGCAACCCGTCCGACGTCGAGGAGGTCGCCGCCTCGCTGGCCGACCGGCCGCCGGCGGTCACCCGCAACGCCCGGGCGTTCCGGGTGCTGGTCCGCAACGCGCTGTTCCGCCGGGTCGAGCTGGCCGCCCTGCGCCGCTGGGATGAGCTGGGCGAACTCGACGGTTCGTCGGGCTGGGGCGCGGATGCCTGGGCGGACGCGTTGGAGCCGTACTTCGAGGCGTACGACTCGATCGGGGTCGGGCCGGACGCCCGGGGGCCGGCGCTGCTCATGATCGAGCAGGGCCGGGAGCGGTGGACCGTACGGCAGATCCTGGACGATCCGGAGGGCGACCACGACTGGGGCATCAGCGCCGAGGTCGACCTCGCCGCCTCCGACGAGAACGGGGCCGCGGTCGTGCGGATCACCGACGTCGGACAGCTCTAGACACCGTTCGAAATGGGCCGTCCGGGATGTCCGGACGGCCCTTTTCGTACCCTGGGCGATGTCAGCCCCGTCGATTAGAATGTATGTACTAATCGAGCTGTTGACCTGGGAGGATGCTCGTGAACGCGCCAACCTCCACCGCCCCGCTCACCCCCTACGCGACCCTCCTCGGGTTCACCCGGTATGTCGACCGCACCGGGCCCACCAAGGCCACCTTCGTCGGCGGTCTGCGCAAGCAGCGGGCGAGCCGGCACGGGTTCAATCCGCACGGCCAGTTCGTCAAGGCGCTCAAGGCCGACGTCGCCTTCCACACCGGCGGCACCCACCTGGCCCAGGTCGCCGACCTGGTCAAGTCCCGCTGGCGCCCGCTCTACGAGGCCCTTGTCCCCGGCGCGACGACCTGGCTGCACTCGCTCGGCGAGCCGGCCGGCGTCGACCTGGCCCAGACCCGTGACGCCCTGGCCATGCTGGGTGACCTCCCTGTCAAGATCAACCCGCAGTTCGGCGTCCGGTACGCCGACGGCCGCGCCGAGGCGATCCGCCTGCACTTCGACGAGGCTCCGCCGAGCGAGGAGGCCGCCCTGGCCACCCTGCACCTGATGGCCCGGCACATGGACGCCGTCCTCCCGCACGCCGAGCCCGTCCTGGTCGACGTCCGCCGCGGCGAATCCCACCGCATGCCCGCAGACGTCAAGCCCGACCAGGTCGAGCAGTGGCTGGCCGGCGAAGCCGCCGCCTTCCGCGCCATCTGGTCCACCGCCGCCTAACCCCCCCCCCCCCCCCCACCCCGCCCCACCCCGCCCCGCCCCGCCAAGATCCGCGCAACTTCCGGGAAACTGCTGCCTCAACCAGGCCGGAGGCACCAACTTCCCCGAAGTTGTGCGGATCTTGTGGCATCGGTGGGTTATCCACAGGGGGTGGTGGCAGAGAGGGCGGATGGGCAGGGTTAACGGGTGCCTGTGCCCCCTCGTCGACCGGTCGAGCTGCGCGGTCGTGTGTTCCGGGGTTCGGAGGTCGTGGCCAGAGGTGTGCTGAGCCGCGCCGAGTTGCGCAGCCGCGCCTGGCGCCCGCTCTTCAAGGACGTTTACGCGGACGCCGGGCTGACCATCTCGCACTCCGTCCGCTGCGCCGCGGCCACTCGTTGGGTCCTCCCGACCGAGGCGGCGATCGCAGGCCGAAGTGCGGCGGCACTGTTCGGTGCCGGCACCGTCCGCCCGGACGAGCCCGTCGAGGTCCTGCTTCCCGTCGGCCAGCGGTTCGGCCCGGTCACCGGTCTCGTCGTGCACACGGCCGAGGTGGCAGAGCGGGACATGCTCCTTCGCGCGGGTGTCCGGGTCACCAGTCCCCGGCGCACCAGTTGGGACCTGGCCCAGTGGCTCCCGCCGGAGGAAGCCGTTGCGGCGGTCGACGGCCTCCTGCGGCAACGGCTGGTCACCGCGGACGAGCTGCGGGATCTGGCCCGCCTCCGGACCGGAGCGCGGGGCTGGAAACGCATGTTCCGCGTCGCGGACCTGGCCGACGGCGGAGCTGAGTCGCCGCAGGAGTCCCGGCTGCGGGTACGGCTGGTGCTGGCCGGCCTTCCGACCCCGGTCACCCAGTTCGTGATCGAGCGCGACGGCCGGTTCATCGCCCGGGTCGACCTCGCCTGGCCGCAGTGGAAGATCGCGATTGAGTACGACGGTCTGTGGCACCACGACACCGACCAGTTCCACCGCGACCGTCAGCGCCTCAACCGCCTACTCGGCGAGGACTGGATCGTCCTCCACCTGACCGCGAGACGCTTCAAGGAGGACTTCCCGGCCTTCCTCGACGAGGTCCGCCACGCCATCCGCACTCGCCACCGCTGACGCACGCTCACCCACGCCAAGATCCGCGCAACTTCAGGGAAGTTGCTGCCTTGCCGGACACTCAGGCCGCAACTTCAGGGAAGTTGCGCGGATCTTGCCGGTGGGGGTCAGGCGGAGAGGTACTTCTCCAGGTCGTCGAGGATCTTGTTGGCGGCGGTGACGCCGATGCCGGTCATCCAGGTCTCGTCGGAGACGACGTGGGCCTTGCCCGCCTTGACCGCCGACAGGCCCTGCCAGAGGCTGCCCCCGGTGACCTTGGCCTGCTCGGCGGCGGCCTTCTCGCCGTACGCGGTCACGAAGATGACGTCGCCGTCGACCTCGTTGATCCGCTCGGGGCTGACCAGGTCGAAGCGCTTGTCCTCCTTGCCGTCGAGGCGCTGCCGCTCGGGGCGGCCCAGCCCGGTGTCGCCGACGACGATGCCGGAGAACGACTCCGGGCCGTACACCCGGATGTTGCCGGGGATGAAGCGCACGATGGAGATCTTGCGGGACGCGGCGTCGCCGAGCTTCGCGCCGAACTCCTTGGCCCGCTTCTCGTAGGCGGCGAGAAGATCCTGGGCCTGCTGCTCCTTGCCGAGGGCCTTGCCGTCGAGGAGGAAGTTCTCCTTCCAGGTGATGCCCACCTTCTCGGTGAAGACGGTCGGCGCGATGGCGGACAGCTCGTCGTAGAACTTCTCCTGGCGGAACTTGCTGCCGAGGATCAGGTCGGGCTTGAGCGCGGTGATCGCCTCCAGGTCGGGCTCGGTGAGCACCCCGACCTCCTTGATCCCGGCGAGCTTGTCGGCGCCGAAGTAGGTGGGCCAGCTCTTCGCCTCACCGGCGGTCGCCGCGCCGACCGGCGTGATGCCCAGCGAGAGCGCGGTGTCGATCTTGTCGGTGTCGAGCACCACCACGCGCTTCGGCTCGGCGGGCACCTTGGTGGTGCCCATCGCGTGGGTGATCTCCCGAGTCTGGCCGCTGGCCGTGCCGGGGGCGGGGTCGCTCTCCCCGCAGGCGGTGAGGCCGACGCCGAGGGCGAGGGCCGCGGTGAGAGCGGCGGCGAGTCGACGCATCAGGGTCCTTTCGTGCGGTACGGGTCGGCGCGCGATCAGGCGTCGCCGACGGTGGGGCCGGCCTGGGCCGGCACGGCGGCCGGTGCGGCCGAAGTCTGGGTGAGCGCGGGCACCACCAGCGGGGCGCCGGTGACCGGGCAGGGCACGACCACGCAGTCGAGCCCGAAGACGTCGCGAACCAGGTCGGCGGTGAGAATCTCGCGCGGCGGTCCGGCGGCGACCACCGCGCCGGCGCGCATCGCGACCAGGTGGTCGGCGTACCGGGCGGCCTGGTTGAGGTCGTGCAGCACGGCGACCACGGTCCGGCCGCGCTCGGTGCGGAGCCGGTGCAGCAGATCCAGCACCTCGACCTGGTGGGCGAGGTCGAGGAAGGTGGTCGGCTCGTCCAGCAGCAGGGCCTCGGTGTCCTGGGCGAGCGTCATGGCGATCCAGACCCGCTGGCGCTGGCCGCCGGAAAGGGTGTCCACCGGCCGGTCGGCGAGCCCGGCGACGTCGGCCATCGCCATGGCCTGCTCGACGGCCCGGCCGTCCTCCGCCGACCACTGCCGCCACCACCGCTGGTACGGCTGCCGCCCCCGGCCGACCAGGTCCGCGACGGTGACCCCCTCGGGCACCAGCGGGCTCTGCGGCAGCACGCCCAGGCGCCGGGCCACCTCGCGGGTGGGCAGCTCGCGGATGGCGGCGCCGTCGAGCAGCACGGTGCCGCGGCTCGGGGTGAGCAGCCGGGCCATGGTCCGCAGCAGGGTGGACTTGCCGCAGGCGTTCGGCCCGACGATGACGGTGAACGCGTCGGCGGGCAGGTCGAGGTCCAGCCCGTCCACGACGGTGCGGCCCTCGTAGCCGACGACCAGGTCGCGGGTGGACAGCATCGGCGTCACGAGCGCCTCCCTCGGGTCCGGAGCAGCAGGAACATCAGGTACGGCCCGCCGATCGCGGCGGTCAGCACACCGGCCGGGAGCTGGGTGGGGGCGAGGAGGCGACGGCCGGCGAGGTCGGCCAGCACCAGCAGCAGCGCCCCGAGCAGGGCCGCGCAGAGCAGCGGGGGCCGCTCGGCGCGGACCAGCCGCCGGGCCACCTGCGGGGCGACCAGGGCGACGAAGTCGACCGCGCCCACCTGGGCGGTGACCGTGGCGGCGACGACCACGCCGGTGGCGGCCAGTCCGATCCGCCGGGCCACCGGGCGCAGCCCGATGCCGCGCGCCGTGTCGTCGTCCAACGCGGTGCTGTGCAACGCCCAGCCGGCCCAGAGCAGCACGGGCAGCAGTACGGCGAGGGTGACCGCGATCCAGGCGGCCTCCGTCCAGCCCTTGCCGGCCAGGGTGCCGATCAGCCAGACCTGGGCGCGCAGCCCGTCGATCGGGTCGGCGGCGAGCATGACGACCTCGGTCAGCGCCCGGAACGCGAAGGCCACCGCCACGCCGGCCAGGACGAACCGCTGCGCGGCCAGCCCGTGCCGGGCCCCGAGGGCGAACAGCAGAGCCGCCGCGACCAGTCCGCCGAGCAGCGCGGCCGGCGCCACCAGGATCGCGGCAGCGCCGCCGGTGAGCGCCACGGTCGCAGCCAGCCCGGCGCCCTGGGTGACACCGATGACGTCGGGGCTGGCGAGCGGGTTGCGCGCCACGCTCTGGATCAGGGTGCCGGCCACGCCGAACGCCGCGCCGGCCACGGCCGCGAGCACGGCGCGCGGCAGTCGCAGGTCGAGCACCACCAGGTCGTACGGGGTGCCGGCCCCGGAGAGCGCGCGCAGCACGTCGGCCGGGGCCACGTACGGGGTGCCCAGGGAGAGGCTGAGCACGACGGCGGCGGCGAGCAGCAGGAGCAGCGTCGCGGCGACGAGCACCGGGCGGCGGCGGACCTGCACGGTCACCGGCCCGAGCCGCAGCAGCGACCGCCCAGGCAGGGCGATGGTCGGAGCGCTCACGGTGCCCACCTCTGTTCGCGACTGCGGGGCTCGCAAACCCGGCTCACTCCTCGCGCTCACGGTGCCCACCTCTGTTCGCGACTGCGGGGCTCGCAAACCCGGCTCACTCCTCGCGCTCACGCGGTCACCACCCGGGCGCGGCGGACCAGGACGGCGAGCAGCGGGGCACCGATCAGCGCGGTGACGATCCCGGCCGGGACCTCGCCGGGCGGGGCGACCAGCCGGCCGACGATGTCGGCGGCGAGCAGCAGGGCCGGGCCGAGCAGCGCGGCGACCAGCAGGGTCCACCGGTGGTCCGCGCCGACCAGGGCCCGGGCCAGGTGCGGCACGGCCAGCCCGACGAAGGCGATCGGCCCGGCGGCGGCGACGGCCGCGCCGGTGAGCAGCACGGCGGCGCCACCGGCGCCGAGGCGGACCAGGGCGGTGCGGTGGCCCAGGCCGCGGGCGACGTCGTCACCGAGGGCGAGCGCGTCGAGGCCCCGGGCGACCAGGGCGGCCAGCACCACGCCGGCGAGGACGAACGGGAGCACCTGCCCGGCGACCCCGACGTCCCGGCCGGTGAGCCCGCCGACCACCCAGAAGCGGTACTCCTCGAAGGTGCGGGCGTCGATGCTGAGCAACGCGTACACGATGGCGCCGAGACTGGCGTCGAGGGCGGCGCCGACCAGCGCCAGGGTGACCGGGCTGGCGCCCTCGCGGGTGCGGTTGGCGACGGCGAAGACCAGCAGGCCGGCGAGGAGCGCGCCGGCGACGCCGAACCAGACGTACCCGGTGAGGGTGGTGACGCCGAAGACGGCGATGGCCAGCACCACGCCGAAGGACGCGCCGGCGCTGACGCCGAGGATGCGCGGCTCGGCGAGCGGGTTGCGGGTGAGGGCCTGGAACAGCACCCCGGCCAGGGCGAGGGCGAGCCCGACGACGAGCCCGAGGACGGTACGCGGCACCCGCAGCTCCCGAACGACGGTGGTGGCGTCGCCACCGTCCGGGGCGACCAGGGCGCCCCACACCTGGTCGACGGGGAGCGGGCGGCTGCCGAGCGCCAGGCTGGCCAGCAGGACGACGGTGAGCAGGAGCGCCGCCGCCAAGGCGACCGCGAGACGGCGGCCGACGCCTCGGCGGCTCGGCGTGCCGGCCCGCTCGGGCCGGACGGCGACGGTGGTCACGGGTCTCCCGTCCCTCTCGACTTAGGTTCGCCTTACCTTAGCGGAGGCGGGCGGGCGGGCCTAACTGGCGTCCGTCGATTTCGGGCGGGGTTGCATCTCCACCGGGGGGAGGCGCGAGGGTGGACGGCATGAACGGTGACGCGCTCCACTCGATCGGTGACCTGGCCCGGCGAACCGGGCTGACGGTCAAGACCATCCGGTTCTACTCCGACCGCGGGATCGTGCCGCCCACCGAGCGCGGCCCGACCGGCCACCGCCGCTACGGCCCGGACGCGGTCGCCCGCCTGTACCTGGTACGGACGCTGCGCGACCTCGGGTTGGACCTGGCCACGATCCGCCGGGTGGTGGACCGCGACGTCCCCCTCACCGAGGTCGCCGCCGCGCACGCCGAGGCCCTGACGGCGCAGATCCGCGTGCTGCGGCTGCGGCGCGCCGTGCTGACGGCG
This sequence comes from Micromonospora sp. NPDC005806, assembly GCF_042871425.1. Lineage (NCBI taxonomy): Bacteria > Bacillati > Actinomycetota > Actinomycetes > Micromonosporales > Micromonosporaceae > Micromonospora > Micromonospora sp. NPDC005806. The sequence continues at coordinate 52,016 of NZ_JBIAIL010000016.1, forward strand.
GTCGCCCGCCGCGGCTCGACCCTTGAGGAGACGGATCTCATGCACAAGCTGGCCAGACTCTCCGCCGCTGAGCGCCGCCGGCTGATCGAGGAGTTCCTCGACGCCGCCTTCGCCGGACCGGCCGCCGATGCCGCGTTCGCGGGGATCAGGCGCTCGCTGACCCCCGAACTGCCGGACGACCCCGATGACGAGCAGCTGGAGGCGTGGGTGGAGGTGGCCGAGCTGACCCGGGACCCGGACTTCCGCGCCAGCATGCGGCGCCTGGCGGAGCAGCACGCGGCGGACCGCGCCAGCGCGACCGGCGTACGCCGGGACGCGGTCGCGCTGGTCCGCGACGGGGCCGGACCGGCTCTGGCCGCCGGCGTCGACCCGACCTCGCCCCGGGCCGACCCGGTCGTCGCCGCGATCACGGCCGGGTACGCGCAGCTCTGCAATCGCCCCGACGACCTCGACCTCCGGCGGCGACTGTTGGTCCGGCTGGAGTCCGCCAACGACCCGCGCCGCGAGCGGTACCTGCACCTGCTCTCCGTGATCAACGGCTGGCCGACGACCGAGAGCCTGGCCCCGGTGCTCGACTGGGCCATCCGCGCCTTGCGTGCCCGGACCTCGGGGTAGCCCGGTTTCGACCGGTTCACACCCCTACGCTGGCACCATGCGATTCGACCAGCACACCGTGGTCCTCCTGCTGCGACCGGACGACCCGCCCAAGCTGCCCCGGGACGCGGCCGACCGGTTGCAGCACGCGCACCTGGCCCACCAGGCCGGGCTGGTCGAGCAGGGGGCCGTCCTGGCCGCCGGCCCGTTCCTCGGTGGCGACGACGCCACGATCCGCGGCTTCGCCGTGCTCTCGGTGGACCCGCAGATGGCCCGCGAGCTGTACGCCAACGACCCCGCGGTGAGTTCCGGGCAACTGGTCGCCCGGGTGATGAGCTGGATGGTGCCGGAGGGCGTGCTCCGCTTCGAGGCGGTCCCGGTGCCCACCTCCATGCTGGAGATGGCCGCCGGGGACTGATCAGTCCTCCGCGGCCTGGCGGCTGCCCGGCACCACCGGCAGCGGCCAGACACCGGTGCGCGGCGCCGTCGGCACCTCCACCTGGTGATCCGACCAGACGTACGTCTCGGGCAGCAGGTCGGTCACCGGGACCGCGCGCAGCCCGTCCGGCGGTCCGACGATCACCTTGATCGACGGGTAGTAGTCGAGGAGCACCTGCCGGCAGCGGCCGCACGGCGGGATGACGCCCCGGCCCCGGTCGCCGACCGCGACGATGGTGTCCAGGTCGCCCGCGCCCTGAGTGGCGGCGGCGCCGATCGCCACCACCTCGGCGCAGGGACCCCCGGTGAAGTGGTAGACGTTCACGCCGGTGAAGACCCGACCGTCGGTGGTCCGCGCGGCGGCGGCGACGGTGTGGTTGTCGCTGCGGCAGCGCAGCTTCGCGACAGCGGTGGCGGCCTGCACCAGCGCCCGGTCGGTGTCCCGCATGATCATCCCGTCCCGTCGTCGACCCCGGTCGGCGTGAACTCTAGCGCCCGCGGCCCGCGATCCCTGGTCAGCCGGGCTGGCCACGCCGCCGGTACGTCCGCATCTTGGCCCGGCTGCCGCAGATGCTCATCGTGCACCAACGGCTGCGCCCGGCCGGGCTGCGGTCGTAGTAGACCCAGCGGCACTCGTGCGCGGTGCACGCCTTCAACCGCGGCCAGGTGCCGTCCGCGACCGAGGTCAGGATGCTCCGGCCGACCTCGGCGACCAGCGCCGCGACCCCGGTCAGCCCGGGCAGCGGCACCGGACGGGCCGCGCCCGCGGGGTCGATGGCGAGCGTCAGCGGGGCGGCCCGGAACTGCTCGTCGAGCAGGGCGAGCGCGGTGCCGGGGACATCGACTCCGGCGTGGGCCTGACAGACGTCCCGCAGCGCCTCGCGCAGCCCGCGCACGCGCTCGACATCGGCGGTGGTGAAGGTCAGCCCGTCGAGGCCGTGCGCGGCGCAGAAACCCTGGAGGTCCGCCACCGTACGCAGCGCGTCCCGCTCCATCTCGATGTCGATGGTGTTGGCCAGGTCCTGCACCACGGCGAGGGACGCCGGCGCGGGAGCGCGATCGCCGGGCTGGGGCATCACAGCAGTTTACCGCTATGGCACCATCATGCGGTAACCGTTACTAGAAGGGGCCGTCATAGTGGTAACGAAGACCGGACTGCTCGTCCGCAACCGCGACTTCCGCCGGTTCTGGGCGGGCCACACCGTCTCCGTGGTGGGAACGCAGGTCACGGCCGTCGCGCTGCCCCTGGTGGCCTCGCTGACCCTCGGCGCCGGCGCGGCCGGGGTGGCCGCGGTCGCCACCGCCGGCTTCCTGCCGAACCTGTTCCTGCCCCTGCTGGTCGGGCACTGGCTGGAACACCGCCGCCGGCGGCGGATCCTGGTGGTCGCCGATGTGGTGCGCGCCGCCGCCCTGGCCGCGGTGCCGGTCGCCCACGTCGCCGGGGTTCTCTCCGTGCCGCTGCTGGTGGCGGTCGCCCTCACCGTGGGCGCGGCCAGCGTGGTCTTCGAGATCGGAAGCTTCGCCTACGTACCATCCCTGGTCGCCGAGGCGGATCTCGGCGCGGCGAACCAGGCCACCCAGGGCTCCACGACCGCCGCGCAGGTGGGCGGGCCCGGGCTGGCCGGCGGGCTGGCCCAACTGCTGGGCCCGGCACCGGCTCTCGCCCTGGACGCCGTCAGCTATCTGGCCAGCGCCGCCGGGGTGGCCGGCGCGCGACGGCCGGAGCCGGTTCCGGCCCGACCGGACGAGAAGACCGCGATCCTGGCCGGGCTTCGGGCCGTCGCGGTCAACCCATGGTTGCGGGCGCTGACCGCGCATGCCGCGATCTACAACGGTGCGGCCCAGATCCTGGTGGTCAACCTGGTGGTCTACGCCGTCACGGACCGGGGACTGGGCCCCGGCCTGTTCGGCCTGGCCCTCAGCGCGGCGGGCGCCGGGGCGTTCCTGGGCACCCTCACCTCGCTCCGGTTCGCCAGCCGGTTCGGGTACGGGCGGACCTTCGCCGGCGCGCTGACCCTGTCCACCGGCACCCCGCTGCTGATCGCTCTGCTGCCCGGTACCGGGCCGGCCCTGGCCGGCGCCCTCGCGGCGGTCCAGCTCGTCAGCGGGTTCGGGCTCGGCATCGCCAACGTCCTGTCGGTGACGCTGCGGCAGATCGTGCTGCCCAGGGGCAGCCTCGCCCGTAGCAACGGCGGATACCGGCTGCTCACCTTCGGCGTACTGCCGCTGGGCAGCGCGCTCGGCGGTGTGCTCGGGCAGACCCTCGGCAGCCGGGTCGGGGTGGCGGTCGGCGCCGCCGGCCTGGCGCTGTCGGCGGTGCCGATGTTCAGCCGTCGGATCCGGTCGCTGCGCCGCCCCGACGAGGCGAAGCCGCCCGTCATCGACCGGCCGGTGGCACCCGCCGGCCGGGACGGCGCCCGGCTGAGCCCGGCCGCCGGGCGGTAACCCGGGAGCGGTCGGGCCGTGGGCTGCCTATCCTTGGCGACGACATGCAGAATCCAGCCGCACCCGCCGCACCCGAGACCGCCCGTGACCTGCACCGCCGCCTCTCCCCCCTGATGTTCCGCGACCAGCGCCGGCTCCAGCGGCGGCTGGACGGGGTCCGGAAGCTGCGCGACCCGCAGCGGCGCGAGGCGGCGCTGGCCGAGATCGCGGCCGAGGTGGCCCGGGCGGAGGCCCGGCTGGCGAGCCGGCGGACCGCCGTGCCGGCGATCACCTACCCGGCACAGCTGCCGGTCAGCGAGCGCAAGGACGACATCGCCGCCGCCATCCGCGACCACCAGGTGGTGATCGTGGCCGGCGAGACCGGCTCCGGGAAGACGACCCAGCTGCCCAAGATCTGCCTGGAGCTGGGCCGCGGGATCAACGGGTTGATCGGGCACACCCAGCCCCGGCGGCTGGCGGCGCGTACGGTGGCGGACCGGATCGCCGAGGAGCTCGGCACCGAGCTGGGCGACGTGGTCGGCTACAAGGTGCGCTTCACCGACCAGGTCAGCGAGAACAGCCTGGTCAAGCTGATGACCGACGGCATCCTGCTGGCCGAGTTGCAGACCGACCGGATGCTGCGCCAGTACGACACGCTGATCATCGACGAGGCGCACGAGCGCAGCCTCAACATCGACTTCATCCTCGGCTACCTCCGGCAGCTCCTCCCCCGCCGCCCCGACCTCAAGGTGGTCATCACCTCGGCGACCATCGAGACCGACCGGTTTGCCCGGCACTTCGCCGACGCCGAGGGCAACCCCGCGCCGATCGTCGAGGTGTCCGGCCGGACCTACCCGGTGGAGGTGCGCTACCGGCCGCTGGTCGAGGTCACCGAGGCCGAGGAGGAGGACGAGGCCGACGAGGAGAACGTCCGCGACCAGATCCAGGCCATCGGCGACGCGGTGGAGGAGCTGGCCGCGGAGGGACCGGGCGACATCCTGGTCTTCCTCAGCGGCGAGCGGGAGATCCGGGACACCGCCGAGGCGCTCGGCAAGCTGGTGGAGAAGAAGCGCTCCCTGCTGGGCACCGAGATCCTCCCGCTGTACGCCCGGCTGTCCACCGCCGAGCAGCACCGGGTCTTCGCCCCGCACACCGGACGCCGGGTGGTGCTGGCCACCAACGTCGCGGAGACCTCGCTGACCGTGCCCGGAATCAAGTACGTGGTGGACCCGGGCACGGCCCGGATCTCCCGGTACTCCAGCCGGCTCAAGGTGCAGCGGCTGCCGATCGAGCCGGTGTCGCAGGCGTCGGCCAACCAGCGCAAGGGCCGCTGCGGCCGGACCTCGGACGGCATCTGCATCCGCCTCTACGACGAGCAGGACTTCGAGTCCCGGCCCGAATTCACCGACCCGGAGATCCTGCGGACCAACCTCGCCTCGGTCATCCTCCAGATGACCTCGATCGGGCTCGGCGACATCGCCGCGTTCCCGTTCATCGACCCGCCGGACCGGCGCAACATCACCGACGGCGTCAACCTGCTGCACGAGCTGGGCGCGCTGAACCCGGCCGAGACCGACCCGGCGAAGCGGCTCACCGCGCCGGGCCGGCGGCTGGCCCAGCTCCCGGTCGACCCCCGGCTGGCCCGGATGGTCCTCGAGGGCGAACGCAACGGTTGCGCCACCGAGGTGGTCGTGATCGCCGCCGCGCTCTCCATCCAGGACCCGCGCGAACGGCCCGCCGACAAGCAGGCCCAGGCCGACCAGGCGCACGCCCGGTTCGCCGACAAGGAGTCGGACTTCGTCGCGTACCTGAACCTCTGGCGGTACCTACGGGAACAGCAGCGGACCCTGTCGTCCAGCGCCTTCCGCCGGATGTGCAAGGCGGAGTACCTGAACTACCTGCGGGTCCGCGAGTGGCAGGACATCGTCAGCCAGCTGCGCCAGGTGCTGCGTACCTCCGACAAGGGTGACGGCCGGCGCGGCGGCGGCGCGGACCTGCCGGAGGAGATCGACACCCCGAAGGTGCACCAGTCCCTGCTGCCCGGCCTGCTCTCGCACATCGGGCTCAAGGACGCCCAGAAGCACGAGTACCTGGGGGCGCGCGGGGCGAAGTTCGGGATCTTCCCCGGGTCGGCGCTGTTCAAGAAGCCGCCGCGCTGGGTCATGGCCGCCGAGCTGGTGGAGACCTCCCGGCTCTGGGGCCGGGTGGCCGGCCGGGTCGAGCCCGAGTGGGTGGAGCCGCTCGCGCAGCACCTGGTCAAGCGCAGCTACAGCGAGCCGCACTGGGAGAAGAAGCAGGCCGCGGTGATGGCCTACGAGAAGGTCACCCTGTACGGCATCCCCATCGTCACCTCCCGCAAGGTCAATTTCGGGCGGATCGACGCGGGCCTCAGCCGTGAGCTGTTCATCCGGCACGCCCTGGTGGAGGGCGACTGGCAGACCCACCACCAGTTCTGGCAGGACAACCAGCGGCTCCTCGAAGAGGTGGCGGAGCTGGAGAACCGGGCCCGGCGCCGGGACATCCTGGTCGACGACGAGACCATCTTCCAGTTCTACGACCAGCGGATCCCCGCCGACGTGGTCTCCGGCCGGCACTTCGACGCGTGGTGGAAGAAGACCCGCCGGGAGCAGCCGGACCTGCTCACCCACCACCGCGACCTGCTGATCAACTCCGGTCGCGGCGGGGTGGACGAGACCGACTACCCGGACGAGTGGCGGGCGGACGCCGTGACCCTCCCGCTGACGTACACCTTCGACCCGGGGACCCCGACCGACGGCGTCACCGTGGACATCCCGCTGCCGCTGCTCAACCAGGTGCCCGCGGAAAGCTTCGACTGGCAGGTGCCCGGCCTGCGCGAGGAGCTGGTGATCGCGCTGATCCGGTCGCTGCCCAAGGCGCTCCGGCGCAACTTCGTCCCGGTGCCCGACTTCGCCCGGGCCGCCCTCGCGGCGATCACGCCCGGGGAGGAGCCGCTGCTCGACGCGCTCACCCGGCAGCTGCGCCGGATGACCGGGGTGACCGTCCCGCCGGAGGCCTGGGACCCGACGAAGCTGCCGCCGCACCTCCGGGTCACCTTCCGGGTGCGCGGTGAGGACGAGAAGCCGGTCGCCGAGGGCAAGGACCTGCCGGCCCTGCAACGCCAGCTCCGCCAGGAGGTACGCCAGGTCGTCGCGGCGGCCGCGCCGGACGTGGCCCGGACGGGGCTCACCGAGTGGAGCATCGGCACCCTGCCGCGCACCATCGAGCAGGTCCGCGCCGGGTACGCGGTGACCGCGTACCCGGCCCTGGTCGACGAGGGCGCCACCGTCGGGGTGAAGGTCTTCGACTCCCCGGCCGAGCAGGAGGCCGCGCACTGGGCCGGCACCCGCCGGCTGCTCCGGTTGACGGTGCCGTCGCCGGCGAAGTTCCTCCAGGGGCGGCTGAGCAACGAGGCCAAGCTGGCGCTCAGCCGCAACCCGCACGGCGGGGTGCAGGCGCTGATCGAGGACGCGGCTGGCGCGGCGATCGACAGGCTGATGGCGGACGCGGGCGGCCCGGCCTGGGACGCCGAGGGCTTCGCCGCGCTGCGCGACAAGGTCCGTGCCGACCTGATCGACACCGTGGTCGAGGTGATGAACCGGGTCCGCCAGGTGCTCGCCGCCGGGTACGCGGTGGAGCAGCGGCTCGGCGCCACGAAGAACCTGGCCGTGGTGGCCGCCCTGGCCGACATCCGCAACCAGCTCGGCGGCCTCGTGCACAAGGGTTTCATCACCGAGGCCGGGTACGCCCGCCTGCCCGACCTGCTGCGCTACCTCACCGCCATCGAGCGCCGGCTGGACCGGCTGCCCGGCAACCCGCAGCGGGACAAGCAGCAGCAGGACCGGATCGCCGTGGTACAGCGGGAGTACCAGGACATGGTGGCCGCGCTGCCACCGGCGAAGCGGCAGTCGGCGGCGGTCCGGCAGGTCCGCTGGATGATCGAGGAGCTGCGGGTGAACGTCTTCGCCCAGGCGCTCGGCACCCCCTACCCGGTCTCCGAACAACGCATCTACCGGGCGATGGACGACGCCGAGGGCCGCTGACCAGGCCGGTCGCTTCGACATACCCGGCCGCCGGCGGGGTACCCGCACCCCCACGAGCCTCCGACGAGCTGGTGGGGTGGGTACGCATGGCGGCAGGGCCGACGGCCGAGGTCAGCTACCAGGCGCGGCGGCTCCGCGTCACCGTCGAGATGCCGTTCGACGAGTTCCGGAAACGGTACGAGGCGGCCGTTCCCGAGTACGACCCGCCGACGTTCGGCGCGCTCGTGAAGCGCGGGGCGGACTGGTCGGAGATGGTCGCCCTCATGGATCGTTCGGCGCCGCACGGGTTCCTCCGCTACTGGGGCAGCGACGTCGAGCCGCTGATGACCCTGGCCGGCGATCCCGGACCGTGTGCCGTGTACCTGATGGGCAACCACGTGATCATCGAGGAGATGTACCGGTACGACCCGGACGCGTTCCTGTACGCGCCGCTGCGTCCGGTGATCTCCAGCCGCTCGAGCGGCAGCACACAGTTCAGCATCGACCAGCCGAGCCTGCTCTTCGGCTCCTTCGGCGACGACCGCATCACGAAGGTCGGCGTCGAGCTGGACCGGAAGGTCGCCGCCCTGCTCCGACACCTGGGCGCTCCGGTGCCACCGGCCCTCGCCGGCTGACCTACAGCGGCTCCACGCCCGGAGGCAGCTCGTCGCTGGCGGTGGCGTGGTGGACGTACTCCAGGAGGATGCGGCGGAGTTCGCGGCCGGCGTGGGTGGGTACAACGTCCCGGCGGCGGGCCACCGCGATGGTCCGGCGTACGCCGGGTGGGGCGAGCCGGGTGACCCGGATGCCGGACCGGCGGGCCACCACGATGCCGGGCACCAGGGCGACGCCGAGTCCCGCCTCGACGAAGCTGAGCACGGCGTCCATCTCCCCGCCGTCCACGGACAGGGTGGGCTCGAAGCCGGCCTCCCGGCATGCCTGAAGGGTGGCGTCGCGCAGGTCGTAGCCCTCCCGGAACATGACCAGGGGCTGGTCGCGCAGGTCGGTGATGCGCAGCTCGCCGGTGGCGGAGGTGGCGGGCAGTGGGTCCACCGAGGCGACCACCAGGCTCTCCCGCAGGATCGGGTCGGCCCGCAGCCCAGGGTCGGTGCCGGCCGACGGCATGATGATCAGCGCCAGGTCGAGGTCGCCGCGGAGCAGGTCGCGGACGAGGTCCTGGGAGCCGCCCTCCTCGACCCGCAGGTCGACGGTGGGGTGGGCGTCGCGGAACCGGCGCAGCACCGGGGGCGCGAGGGAGGTGGCCAGGCTGGGTGTGGCGCCGAGCCGGACCCGGCCCCGGCGCAGCCCGACCAGCTCCTGCACCTCCCTGGTGGCGGTGTCCACGTCGGCGAGGATCCGCTTGGCCAGCGGCAGCAGCACCTCGCCCGCCGCGGTGAGGGTGATGTTGCCCCTTACCCGCTCGAACAGCGGGGCCCCGAGGTCGGTCTCCAGGGCGTGAATTTGCTTACTCAAGGAGGGCTGGGTGATGCCGACCAGATCGGCAGCTTGGGTGAAATGTCGTACTTCTGCGACCGCCACGAAGTACCGGAGCTGATGGAGCTGCATCTACATAGCTTATGGCTATCAAGACTGCGAAGTCGATGCATTGGACGCCTGATCGAACTGCTCCTAGCGTCGGTCGTGTGGTAATCACGAAAACTCGGTCGCCCATCCGTTCGAATGTCGGCCTCAAGGCCGTCATGGCGGTGACGGGCATCATCCTGGTGCTGTTCCTGGTCGCGCACATGCTCGGCAACCTGAAGATCTTCACGGGCGAGACCTCGTTCGACCACTACGCGCACTGGCTGCGCGAGATCGGGACGCCGCTGCTCCCGTCGACCTGGTACCTGTGGATCCAGCGCACGGTCCTCACCGTGGCCGTGCTGGCGCACATCGGATCGGCCACCGTGCTGGCGATGCGCGCCCGGGCCGCCCGCCCGGTGCCGTACGCGCACCGCAAGAAGATCCACGTGAACTACGCGGCCCGCACGATGCGCTGGGGTGGGGTGATCATCCTGCTCTTCGTGATCTACCACATCCTGGACCTGACCACCGGTCACCTGAACCCGCACGGCGTCACGACCAACCCGTACGGCAACGTGGTCGCGGACTTCGCCCCGGAGCGGTGGTACGTCACGCTCTTCTACGCCCTGGCGATCGTCACGCTCGGCTTCCACCTGCGCCACGGCGCCGCCAGCGCGTTCCGCAGCCTCGGCCAGCAGACCCCGAAGGGCGAGCGCCGCGCCCGGGCCGCCGCGCTGGTCTTCGCCGTCGTGCTCTGCGCCGGCTACCTGGTGGTCCCGTTCGCCGTACTCACCGGATTGGTGGCCTGACATGGATCTCTACACCGAAGGCGACCCGATCGCCGACACCAAGGCTCCGGACGGCCCGATCGAGACCCGGTGGGACCGCCACCGGTTCGAGATGAAGCTGGTCAACCCGGCCAACCGGCGGAAGCTGACGGTGATCGTGGTCGGCACCGGCCTGGCCGGCGGCTCCGCCGCCGCCACCCTGGCCGAGCAGGGCTACCACGTGAAGTCCTACTGCTACCAGGACAGCCCGCGCCGGGCCCACTCGATCGCCGCGCAGGGCGGCATCAACGCCGCCAAGAACTACCGCAACGACGGCGACTCGGTGCACCGGCTCTTCTACGACACCGTCAAGGGCGGCGACTTCCGCTCCCGCGAGTCGAACGTGCACCGGCTGGCCGAGGTCTCGGTCAACATCATCGACCAGTGCGTCGCCCAGGGCGTCCCGTTCGCCCGCGAGTACGGCGGCCTGCTCGACACCCGCTCCTTCGGCGGCGCGCAGGTCCAGCGCACCTTCTACGCCCGGGGCCAGACGGGCCAGCAGCTGCTGCTCGGCGCGTACCAGGCCCTGGAGCGGCAGATCGGCCTGGGCAACGTGGAGATGAACGCCCGCCACGAGATGCTCGAGCTGGTCATCGTCGATGGTCGGGCGCGCGGCATCGTGGTGCGGGACCTGGTCACCGGTGAGATCACCACCGAGATGGCCGACGCGGTCGTGCTCGCCTCGGGCGGCTACGGCAACGTCTTCTACCTCTCCACCAACGCCAAGGGCTGCAACGTCACCGCCTCCTGGCGGGCGCACCGCAAGGGCGCGCACTTCGCCAACCCCTGCTACACGCAGATCCACCCGACCTGCATCCCGGTCTCCGGCGACCACCAGTCGAAGCTGACCCTGATGAGCGAGTCGCTGCGCAACGACGGCCGGGTCTGGGTGCCGAAGGCCAAGGGCGACGACCGCGCCCCGCGGGACATCCCCGAGGACGAGCGGGACTACTACCTGGAGCGGATCTACCCCTCCTTCGGCAACCTGGTCCCCCGGGACATCGCGTCCCGCGCCGCGAAGAACGTCTGCGACGAGGGTCGCGGCGTCGGTCCCGGCGGGCTCGGCGTCTACCTCGACTTCGCCGACGCGATCAACCGGCTCGGCCGCGAGGCCATCGAGGCGAAGTACGGCAACCTCTTCGAGATGTACGAGCGGATCACCGGCGAGGACCCGTACCGGGTCCCGATGCGGATCTACCCCGCCGTGCACTACACGATGGGCGGCCTCTGGGTCGACTACGACCTCCAGTCGACCATCCCGGGCCTGTTCGTGATCGGTGAGGCCAACTTCTCCGATCACGGCGCGAACCGGCTCGGCGCCTCGGCGCTGATGCAGGGCCTGGCCGACGGCTACTTCGTGCTGCCGAGCACCGTGGCGAACTACCTGGCCGCCGGCCCGCTCGAGAAGGTCGACGCCAGCCACCCCGAGGCGGTGGCGGCCCGCACCGAGGTCGAGGATCGGCTCCAGCGGCTGCTGGCGATCAATGGCGACCGCACGGTGGACTCGTTCCACCGGGAGCTGGGCCAGATCATGTGGGAGCACTGCGGCATGGAGCGCTCCGAGGCCGGGCTGCGCAAGGCGATCGACGAGATCCGGACACTGCGCGACGAGTTCTGGCAGCGGGTCCGGGTCCCGGGCGACGGCGAGGGGCTCAACCAGTCGCTGGAGAAGGCCGGCCGGGTGGCCGACTTCTTCGAGCTGGCCGAGCTCATGTGCATCGACGCCCTGCACCGCGAGGAGTCCTGCGGCGGCCACTTCCGGGCCGAGTACCAGACCCCCGACGGTGAGGCGCAGCGCGACGACGACCGGTTCGCCTACGTGGCGGCCTGGGAGTACACCGGCACCGGTCAGCCCGTGCTGCACAAGGAAGACCTGAAGTTCGAATACGTCCACCCCACGCAGCGGAGCTACAAGTGAACCTGACCCTGCGCATCTGGCGCCAGAACGGCCCTGAGGACAAGGGTCAGATGGTGACCTACCAGGTCGAGGACGTGTCCCCGGACATGTCGTTCCTGGAGATGCTCGACGTACTCAACGAGCGGCTCATCCTGGACGGCGAGGAGCCGGTCGCGTTCGACCACGACTGCCGCGAAGGCATCTGCGGCATGTGCAGCCTCATGATCAACGGCGAGGCGCACGGCCCGCAGCGCGGCACCACCGCCTGCCAGCTGCACATGCGGCAGTTCTCCGACGGCGACACGATCGACATCGAGCCGTGGCGCGCCCGGGCCTTCCCGGTCGTCAAGGACCTGGTGGTCAACCGGAACGCCTTCGACAAGATCATCGCCGCCGGCGGGTACGTCACCGCCCCGACCGGCAGCGCCCCCGAGGCGCACTCCACCCCGGTGGCCAAGGCCAACGCGGACGCCGCCTTCGAGTCGGCCGCCTGCATCGGCTGCGGCGCCTGCGTGGCCGCCTGCCCGAACGGCTCCGGCATGCTGTTCACCGCCGCCAAGATCACCCAGCTCTCGCTGCTGCCGCAGGGCCAGCCCGAGCGCTACACGCGGGTGATCGGCATGGTGGACGCGCACGACGAGGCCGGCTTCGGCGGCTGCACCAACATCGGTGAGTGCGCGGCGGCGTGCCCGAAGGGCATCCCGCTGAACACCATCGGCCGGCTCAACCGGGACTACCTCAAGGCGTCGTCCAAGCGCGCCGGCACCCCGGGCTCCTGAACCGACCGTCGACCCACCCCCGGCCGCCGCACCCATCGAGGGTGCGGCGGCCGGTCCGTTTCCCGGGCCAGCCGACCGGGACAGATGTGCAGAGACGTCCTTTGGAGCTGAGTCGTCTGCGATGTCGCCAGCCCGGCCAACGCCCACGCGAACGCCGCGCAGGGCGGCCGGCGCGACAGCGGTGAGTCGCCTGCGACATCAGCTCCAAAGGTGCTCGCCACCTCTGCGGCGCCCTCACCGCGGCGGGTTCAAACCCTCCCTCACGGGTAGCAATCCGATGGTCGGTATCCAAGAGGAGACATTCCGGCACGAAGGCGTCGAGCTGCTCACGCCGTGACCTCCCGCGGCTCACGGGGCAGCGCGCCGGGTGGATACCGTGTACTGCGGACGACGGCGGAGGGACGGATCATGCGCGCACCAGCGGACCGGGAACTGGACCGGGCACTCGGCGGGCGGCTGTGGCGGATGGCCGGGTTGGCCGCAGTGGCCGGCCTGGCGTGGGCGGCCCGGGACGTGCCCGCCCAGCTCGGCGGCCGGCTCACCGGGGCCCGGGCGGAGCGGGCCGCCCGCTCCCCGCGCTTCCGGGACGGCACCTTCCACAACCCATCGAGCACCCGCACCATGGTCGCGGACCCGGGCCGCAACCTGCTCAAGGAACTGGTCTTCGGTAAGCAGAAGCGGCGGCCCGACAGCCCCGTCCCGCTGCTGCGCCCGACCGACGACCCGACGCCGACCGACACCGGGCAGGAACTGGCCGTCGTCTGGTACGGCCACGCCTCCGCGCTGCTCGAGATCGAGGGGCACCGGGTGCTGCTCGACCCGGTGTGGAGCGACCGCTGCTCCCCCTCCGCCCTGGTCGGCCCGCGCCGGATCCACCAGCCGCCGGTACGCCTCGAGGAACTGCCCCGCCTCGACGCCATCCTGATCTCGCACGACCACTACGACCACCTGGACATGGCGACCGTGTGCGCGCTGCTCGCCCAGCAGTCCGCGCCGTTCCTGGTGCCGCTCGGCGTCGGCGCCCACCTGGAGCGCTGGGGCGTGCCGGAGGAGCGGATCGTCGAGCTGGACTGGTCGGAGAGTCACCGCGTCGGCGGGCTGACCCTCACCGCCACCGCCGCCCAGCACTTCTCCGGGCGCGGGCTGCGCCGCGACGGCACCCTGTGGAGCTCCTGGGTGGTGGCCGGGGCGCGGCGCAAGGTCTTCTACACCGGCGACTCCGGCTACTTCGACGGCTACGCGGAGATCGGCGCCGCGCACGGGCCGTTCGACGTCACGCTCATGCAGATCGGCGCGTACGACCGCGCCTGGCCGAGCATCCACATGTTCCCGGAGGAGGCGGTCGCCGCCCACCTCGACCTGCGCGGCGGGCTGTTCATCCCGGTGCACTGGGCCACCTTCAACCTCGCCCTGCACGACTGGTCCGAGCCGGTGGACCGGCTCTGGGCCGAGGCGAAGGCCCGGGATGTCCGGCTGGCGGTGCCCCGCCCGGGCGAGCGGGTGGTGGTCGACGAGCCGCCGGCGGTGGACGGCTGGTGGCAGGCGATCGCCTGAGGCCTAGAGCACGAACGCGTCGGTCCAGAGCGCGCCGGAGCGGCCCGAGAGGGAGTCCAGCATCGCCACCGCCTGCCCGTCGGTGAGCTGGGCGACGAAGTCGACGATCGCCCGGCCCCGGGCCCGGCCGATCCGGTCCGGCGTACGCGGGTGCAGCTCCGCCTCGGCCAGCTCGACCAGGTCGTGCAGCCGGCGGGGCAGCCGGGACTCCTCCTCCGGGTCGAGCAGCCACTCCCAGAGCGCCTCCACCAGCGTGCCGAGCAGCCGCGCCTGGCCGCGCTGGTGCAGCGCCAGGTCGGGCCGGGCCAGCACGAATCGGTGGTGGACGAACTTGAGCACCTGCACCTCGTGCCACTGCGCCGGGGCCAGCAGCACGTACCCGGAGCGGACGTCCGGCTCCGGGGTCACCGTGATGGCGTCGACGAAGCGGGTGGACCAGCGCGCGGAGAAGCGGGCGACGTACTGCTCCGCCTCGATCGAGCCGTCGAACGGCAGCGCCAGCAGCCCCTCCACCAGCTCCTCGCGGACGTGCTCGACCGCGGCGGCGAACGCCTCGTCGTCGGCGATCCAGGCGTCCTTGCGGCGCAGCTGCCGGCGCAACCGCTCGATGGCCGCGCCGGGCCGGCGCCCCGCCGCGGTCAGGGCCGACCCGGTGATCGAGCGGAAGTGCCCGCACTCCCGCTGCCAGGCCATCAGCTCCGCGGCCACCGCACCCTGCTGGAGCACCCCGACCCGGTAGAAGTCCTCCACGTCGTGGATGGCGTACGCGATGTCGTCGGCGGTGTCCATGACCGACGCCTCCGGGGTCTGCTGCCAGTCCGGGATCCGCCCGACGAACGGCTCCCGCGCCTGGCGCAGGTCGTCCACCTCCGTCCGGTACGCGCCGAACTTCACCGACCCGCTCTGCGGGTCGTCCAGCGGGGCGGCCGCGCCGCGCGGCGCCGGGTCGAGGTGCCGCGGGTGCGGATCCGGGTGGTCCAGCCGGGTCCACGGGTACTTCAGCATCGCCGCCCGGACCGCCGCCGTCAGGTCCAGGCCGGTGGTGGCCGCACCGCGGATCTCGGTGCTGGTGACGATCCGGTACGACTGGGCGTTGCCCTCGAAGCCGTCGGGCAGCCCGAGCCGCTGCCGGGCCAGCCGGTCCAGCACCCGCTCCCCCAGGTGCCCGAAGGGCGGGTGGCCGAGGTCATGGGCGAGCGCGGCGGCCTCCACCACGTCCGGGTCGCAGCCGCCCAGCTTCTCCAGCAGGTCGCGGTGTGCCGGGTCGGCGGTCAGCCGCTCGGCGATCGCCCGGGCCACCTGCGCCACCTTGAGGCTGTGGGTGAGCCGGTTGTGCACCAGCAGGCCCGACCCGCCCGGGCTGATCACCTGGGTCACCCCGTTCAGCCGGGCGAAGAAGGGGGACGCGACGATCCGGTCCCGGTCGGCCCGGAACGGGCTGGCGGCCAGGTCGCCCAGCGCCCGGGCGCTACCGCCGAACAGCCGCCGGGCCCGAGGGTCGGGAGGTGGTTCCATGATCGCCACGCTAGCGCGCGGCCGGGCCCGGCGGCAGTCGTCCGGGGGGCCCGGCACAATGCAGGGCGGAACCCACCGGAGAAGGCGGATCAGATCGTGACCCAGTCTGTGCATCAGCGGATCGCCGAGGAGCTCGGCGTCGCCGAACGTCAGGTGCGGGCGGCCGTGGAGCTGCTCGACGGCGGCGCCACCGTGCCGTTCATCGCCCGCTACCGCAAGGAGGCCACCGGCCTGCTCGACGACGCGCAGCTGCGCACCCTCGAGGAACGGCTGCGCTACCTGCGCGAGCTGGACGAGCGGCGCGCCGCGGTGCTGGAGTCCATCCGCGGCCAGGGCAAGCTCGACGAGGCCCTCGAGGCGCAGATCATGGCGGCCGACTCGAAGTCCCGGCTGGAGGACATCTACCTGCCGTACAAGCCGAAGCGGCGGACCCGGGCGCAGATCGCCCGCGAGGCCGGGCTGGAGCCCCTCGCGGACACGCTGCTCGCCGACCCGACACAGGACCCGAAGGCGGTCGCCGCCGGCTACGTAGACGCGGACAAGGGCGTCGCCGACCCGGCCGCCGCGCTGGAGGGCGCCCGCGCCATCCTCATCGAACGCTTCGCCGAGGACGCCGACCTCATCGGCACCCTGCGCGAGCAGATGTGGTCGCGGGGCCGGCTGGTCTCCCGGGTACGCGACGGCCAGGAGACCGCCGGCGCCAAGTTCGCCGACTACTTCGACTTCGCCGAGCCGTACACCAAGCTCCCCTCGCACCGGATCCTCGCCATGTTCCGGGGCGAGAAGGAGGGCGTGCTCGACCTGACCATGGACCCGGAGGCCGAGGGCGATTCCGACGCCGTGGTCACCGGCCCGACCCGGTACGAGGCCGGGATCGCCGGCCGGTTCGGCGTCACCGACCAGGGGCGCCCGGCCGACAAGTGGCTCACCGACACGGTGCGCTGGGCCTGGCGTACCCGGATCCTCATCCACCTCGGCGCCGACCTGCGGATGCGGCTCTGGCAGGCGGCCGAGGAGGAGGCCGTCCGGGTCTTCGCCATCAACCTGCGCGACCTGCTGCTCGCCGCGCCCGCCGGCAGCCGCGCCACCATGGGCCTGGACCCGGGCCTGCGCACCGGCGTGAAGGTGGCCGTGGTGGACGCCACCGGCAAGGTGGTCGCCACCGACACGATCTACCCGCACGAGCCGCGCCGGCAGTGGGACGCCGCCATCGACAGCCTGGCGAAGCTGGCCGCGACGCACGGCGTCGAGCTGGTCGCCATCGGCAACGGCACGGCCAGCCGGGAGACCGACAAGCTCGCCGGTGAGCTGATCAAGCGGCACTCGGAGCTGAAGCTGACCAAGGTGGTGGTCTCCGAGGCCGGCGCGTCGGTCTACTCCGCCTCCGCGTACGCCTCACAGGAGCTGCCCGGGCTGGACGTGTCGCTGCGCGGCGCGGTCTCCATCGCCCGCCGCCTCCAGGACCCGCTCGCCGAGCTGGTCAAGATCGATCCGCGTTCGATCGGCGTCGGGCAGTACCAGCACGACCTGTCCGAGGTGAAGCTGTCCCGTTCCCTCGACGCGGTCGTCGAGGACTGCGTGAACGCGGTCGGCGTGGACGTCAACACCGCCTCCGCGCCGCTGCTCACCCGGGTCTCCGGCATCGGCGCCGGGCTGGCGGAGAACATCGTGCTGCACCGGGACGCCAATGGTCCGTTCCGCACCCGCGCCGAGCTGAAGAAGGTGGCCCGGCTCGGGCCGAAGGCGTTCGAGCAATGCGCCGGCTTCCTGCGGATCCCCGGCGGCGACGACCCGCTCGACTCGTCCAGCGTGCACCCCGAGGCGTACCCGGTGGTGCGCCGGATCCTCGCGCACACCGGGCAGGACCTGCGCGCGCTGATCGGGAAGTCGACCATCCTGCGCGGGCTCAGGGCGACCGAGTTCGTCGACGACACCTTCGGCCTGCCCACCGTGACCGACATCCTGACCGAGCTGGAGAAGCCCGGCCGCGACCCACGCCCCGAGTTCAAGACGGCGACGTTTGTCGAGGGCGTCGAGAAGATCAGTGACCTGGTCCCCGGCATGCTGCTGGAGGGCGTGGTGACCAACGTGGCGGCGTTCGGCGCGTTCGTCGATGTGGGGGTGCACCAGGACGGGCTGGTGCACGTGTCGGCCATGTCGAACACGTTCGTGAAGGACCCGCGGGACGTGGTGAAGTCCGGCGACGTGGTCCGGGTCAAGGTGCTCGACGTGGACGTGCCGCGCAAGCGGATCTCGTTGACCCTGCGGTTGGACGACGAGACCTCGGGCAGTGGTGGGCGACCGCAGGGCGACGGTGGCGGACGCGAACGCGGTGGCCGGCGGAGCGACCAGGGCGGTGCGCGCGGTGGCCAGAGCGCGGCAGCGCGCGGTGGCCAGAGCGCGGCAACGCGCGGCGACCGGGGTGGCCGGCAGCAGCGGCAGGGCGGGGCCGCAGCGGCCAACAGCGCGATGGCCGACGCGCTGCGCCGGGCCGGTCTGGCCTGACCACCGGCGGCCTGGGACCCCCGTCGGTCCCGGGCCGCCGACTCAGTTCCCGTTGACCGCGGACCGGTTCTGGGTCAGCCAGTCGTCCATCCTGTCGTCCTTCACCGCCGCGAAGAGCCTTTCCGAGGCGGCCAGGTCAGGGAAGATCACACTCTGGTCACCGACCATGCCCGTGCCGGTGGTAGGGCTCGTCAGCATGGCGATGGATTCGACCCGGATCTGGCGCAGGCCCCACAGGGTGTCGAACACCGACAGGTTCTGGTCCACCTGCACGGCACCGGCGGTGGCCCGCAGGAAGTCGTTGAGCTGTCCAGGGTTGGTCACGACGCCCTTGCTGGTGGCCTCCTGCACCACGGCGGCGATGATCGCCTGCTGGTGCCGCATCCGGCTGTAGTCGCCGTCGGCGAACTGCTTGCGCTGCCGGGCGTAGTCCAGCGCCAGGGCGCTGTTCATGTGGTGTACCCCCGGCTGCAGGACCCCGCCGGGGGCGAGGTCGGACTTGAAGGGCCCGTCGACGGTGACGTCCACGCCACCGAGGCCGTCGATGACCTTGCCAAAGCCCTCGAAGTCCACCACGACGACGTGGTCGACGCGTACCCCGGTGAAGCCCTCGATCGTGCGGACCAACAGGGGCACCCCGCCCCACGCGTACGCCGCGTTGATCTTCGCCTTCACCGGCCCGCCGCCGTCCTCCGGCAGCGACTGCGGAATCGTGGTCCAGGTGTCCCGCGGGATCGAGATCAGCTGCGCCCGGTCCCGGCTGTGCGGCACGTGGAACAGCATGATCGTGTCGGTGCGCGAGACGATGTCGCCCGGCTCGGCCCGGTCCTTGCCGACCACCAGGAAGTTGAGCGCCGAATCGGCCGCCCGTACCGGCCGCTGCTCCTCCTGCAGTCCTTGGAACGCGTCGAGCTTGTCGACCTGGTTCTCCAGCGACCGCACGTACAGCCAGCTGCCGAGGCCACCACCGCCGATCACCACGAACGCCAGGATCGCGATCACCGCCGCCACCTGCGCCAAACGCCGCCGGGGCCACCACCGCCGGCGGCGCCCGCCCGGCCCGGCCAGGTGCCCGTTCGGGTCCCACGGCGGCCGCGACGTCTGCCCCATCTCGCCGGGACGAACCTTCTCCACCATGGAAACGGAGGGTACGCCATGAAAAGTGATAAAGGGGTAAAACGGGAAAGATGGTCGCCCCCCTGTCCAGGCCCGACCGCCTGACGTCGCGTACCGTCTGCGCGATGGACGACTGGCGTGCGCAGCGGGAGCGGGCGGTACGGGCGCACGCGGCCGCGGAGGAGCGGCGCCGGCTCGACGAGGCGGCGGAGGCCGCCCGGCTGGTGGCCTGGTTCGCGGCGGAGGCGGACCGGCGCGGCCTGCGGCGCACCCGACTCACCGTCCGGCCCTGGCACGGCGGCGGCCGGTACCGCAGCCGGCTTACCGGGTGGTACGTCGATCGGGCCCGCAGCCGGGCCGTCGACGCGCGCGGGAGCTTCTACCTGTTGACCGTCCCGCCGAGCCTGCGGGCCCGCCTGTTCGGCGCCGACCCACAGCCGCAGCCGGCGCCGCTGGTCGTCGGGCAGGGCGGACGCGACGGCGAGTCCATCCCGCTCCGCGCGCTCCTCACCCGCCGGCTGGACGCGGGCAACGACTGGCCCTGACCGCCCCGGGTGGTCCGCCGCGCCTCCAGGAGAGCGCGTCGGGCCGCCGTGCGGTGCCCGCTGCCGGGAGCCAGGCGGCGATGACCGAATCGCTCGCATTGCCATGACTACGGGCAAAACAGTCACAAAGCGCCCCTTTTGTCGTTAGGTCACCGAGAAGCCGCCCAGCCGGTCCGACCGGTCGGTGCCGGGCAACGCGATCAGCACCGGAGGTCGACCAATGACGTTCCCGGACCGGGTGAGCGCACCTGTGGTCCGCCAAGCCGGGCCCGAGCCGGCGGCCGAGCGGATCCTCCTGTCGCCCCCCGACGTCGGCGCGCTCGAGGAGACGTACGTCCTGAACGCGCTCCGGTCCGGTTGGGTGGCGCCCGTCGGCCCCGACCTCGACGCGTTCGAACGCGAGGCCGCGGAACGGGTCGGTTGCGCGCACGCGGTGGCGCTCTCCTCCGGCACCGCCGGACTTCATCTGGCGCTGGTCGCGCTCGGCGCCGGCCCCGGGGACGTCGTGGTGGTGCCGACCCTCACGTTCGCGGCGACGGCCAACGCCGTGGTCTACACCGGAGCGGAACCGATCTTCGTCGACTGCGAGCCGGCGACGGGCAATCTGGATCCCGACCTCCTCCACGATCTGCTCCGTGACCTGCAGCTACGGGGCCGCCGGGTCGCCGCCGTGCTGCCCGTGGACATCTTCGGCAGTTGCGCCGACTACGGCCGCATCCTGCCGCTCTGCGCGGAGGCCGGAGTGCCGGTGGTGGAGGATGCCGCCGAGGCACTCGGCGCGGTCCACGCCGGACGCGCCGCCGGCTCCTTCGGCCGCGCGGCAGTCCTCTCGTTCAACGGCAACAAGATCATCACCACCTCGGGCGGCGGAATGCTGCTGTCCGACGACGCCGCACTCGCGGCCCGCTGTCGCTACCTGTCGACCCAGGCCCGGCAACCGGTCACCCACTACGAGCACACCGAGGTGGGCTACAACTATCGGTTGAGCAACCTGCTCGCCGCCTTGGGGAGGGCCCAGCTGCGCCGCCTGGACGAGATGGTGGCCCGGCGTCGGCGCCTGCGGGAGCGCTACGCGAAACTGTTCGCCGCGGTCCCGGGGGTCCGCCTGCTGGCGGACGAGGACGAGGGGGCCAACTGCTGGCTCACCGCGATCATCGTCGATCCGACCGTCGCCGGCTGGCGAGCGCGGGATCTCGCCGACCATCTCGGCGCACTGAGGATCGAGACCCGTCCGGTGTGGAAGCCCATGCATCTGCAACCGGTCTTCGCCGGCGCGCGGTCATTGCTCACCGGAGCAGCGGAACGACTCTTCGCGGACGGTCTGGTCCTGCCCAGTGGCTCCGCGCTGAGCGAGCGCGAGATCGTCCGCGTCCTCCACGCGACCCGACAGTTCCTGGGCGGCCGTTGAGGGGACGCGCGGAAGCGACGCGATGAAACTGGAGCGTCGTGTCGCCCGCAATATCAGCGCAGCTCTGGAACGGCAGGGTGCCCGGCCGGCGAAGGCGATCGCGGGAACACTGCTCCGAGCCACTCCCTTTCCTGGTAGAACCAGAACGATTTGCCGCGGCGCCGGAGAGGCATTAGCTGACCCACCGGGGGCAGGGTGCAGCTGCCGAAGGAAGGACGGTTGTTACGATGCGAGTTTCGCTATGGGATGCGCGGGATCCGGAAACAGCTTCCGAATGGCGCTCACGTTGTGCGAACTGGCCGGCCCGCGAGGTCTTCGCCGATCCAGCTTACGTGCGACTCTTCGCCACCGAACGGGATCAACCGCTCGCAGCCTTCGCAGAGACCGATTCGGGATTCATTCTCTACCCGTTCGTCCTCAGGCCGATCGACGCTCCGCACCTGTGCGGACAGTGGCGTCCGAGCTTCGACATCACCAGCGCCTACGGTTACGCCGGCGCTTTCACCAGCGGCGCAACCGACGTTGACGCCAAGAGCTTCTGGAGCGCCTTCGACGAGGTCTGCCGGGAACGCCGCGTCATCGCGGAGTTCACCAGGCTGTCCCTGTTCGAGTCGGAGCGCCTCGCCCCGCCGGCGCTCGTGACCCAGAAACTGACCAACGTAGTTGTGGACCTCCGCGTGCCGGAGGACCAACTGTGGCGCTCATTCGAGTCAAAGGTGCGGCGCAACGTCAACAAGGCGACGCGTAGCGGGGTGCAGATCGAGGTCGACGAGGACGGCCGGCGACTGACCGACTTCGTACGCATTTACACTGACACGATGCGCCGGCGACAGGCGGCGGAGAGCTACTACTTCCCACGTTCGTTCTTCGAGGCGATCGTGCGCGATCTGCCCGGGCAGTTCACCTTCTTCCATGCCCTGCACGACGGGCGCGTCATCTCGACAGAACTGGTGCTGGTCTCCGGCCTGAGCCTCTATTTCTATCTCGGCGGCACGGACGAGGCCTTTTTCGACCTCCGCCCGAACGAACTGTTGAAGTTCGAGGTGATGCGGTGGGGTCGTGCACGCGGGAAAGAGCGCTACGTGCTCGGCGGCGGGTACGCCCCTGACGACGGAATCTTCCGGTACAAGAAAGCCTTCGCCCCCCAGGGACTGCTTCCCTATCACGTCGCCTCGCGCGTGCTCGATGCAGAGCGGTACGAGTCACTGGTGCGGGCACACCTGGCCGAAGGGCGGCGGCGGGACGAGGCATGGCAACCGGACGACAGCTTCTTCCCCACGTACCGGCGCCCCTTGCCCTCCAGCAGACCCGAAGGCGATTGAGCACCCGATAGGCGGCAAAGCACCGCGCATGGTCGGATTGTGCGCCAGATCCGGCCTCTTTCCCGGGTACCGCCGGCACCTACCGTCCGCACCGGCTTGACCAAGACTCCCCGCGGCCCACCGGCGCCGGGAACGGGCCCGCCACGGCGCCCCGTCGGTCCGAACACGCCGATGTCGAGCGTGCCTCCGGCACCGCGTCGACGCGATCGCCGGATTAGTACGATTTGGCGATTTCGGCAACATTCGGTCGAACGGCACGATACGGTTACATACGCGCGTGCACCGGACATATCGGCCCGACCACCGATGCAGTGCATTGGCAGGTTGCGACGAGCTTCCGTCCGGCGCGGCGTGCCTCGCGGTGACTACGGGGTCGCCGGGGCAACGCGGACGACATTTCGGAAGTCGGGCTCCGCCCGGCTGCCGCGCGAAGCCATGCCCAGACGCCAACGGACTACATGGCTGACGCGACGACTGAATTGTGGGGAGCACTATCGTGGTCACTGAACGCCATCCGCACGACCGGCTCAAGCGGGCACTTGACATCTTCGTCGCCAGTCTCGCGCTGCTGGTCCTGTCACCGGTCCTGCTGGGTGTGAGCGTCGCGGTTGCGCTGGCGATGGGCCGCCCCGTGCTCTTCCGGCAGAGCAGGCCGGGACGCTACGGCGCGTTGTTCGAGCTGCGGAAGTTCCGGACGATGCAGCCGCCGGGTCGTGGTCGGGTCAGTGACGGCGAACGACTGACCCGCCTGGGCAGGTGGCTGCGCCAGACCAGTTTGGACGAGCTGCCGACGCTGTGGAACGTGCTGCGGGGCGACATGAGTCTGGTCGGACCGCGCCCCCTCCTGGTGCAGTACCTCGACCGGTACACCCCGGAGCAGGCGCGCCGCCACGAGGTGCGTCCTGGCGTGACCGGACTGGCCCAGGTCCGCGGTCGCAACGCGCTGAGCTGGGAGGAGAAGTTCGCCTACGACGTGCGGTACGTCGACGGGCGGTGTCTCCGCCTCGATCTGCGCATCCTGCTGGAGACGGTGGTCAAGGTCGCGCGTCGCGACGGCATCACGGCTGACGGCCACGCAACCGCCCCCGAGTTCTTGGGCACCGCACAGTCGCTGGCAGATGCCAGCCATGGCGGCACCTCTCGTGACGCGACCTGGTGAACCTGGGTGCCCGCTTCAGGCGGAGCCTGGCTGACGCCTGCCGCGCTTCCCTGCCCCTCAACGTGAATGTTCCGTTTTTGTCGGTTATCGAGTCGTCTGAGACGAATGTACGTAAGCTTGCTAGTTGCGCGCGTCGCGCTGTTTGGAGGGCAAAGTGGGGGTTGAGAAGCTGGTCGTCATTGGCCAGGGGTACGTCGGTCTCCCGCTGGCGATGAGGGGAGTGGAGGCCGGGTTCGATGTAGTCGGCATTGACCTCGACGAGAGTCGCGTCAAGCGACTCACCTCGGGCGAATCGTTCGTCGAGGACATCCCCGCCGACCGGCTCGGCCGAGCCTTGGACGCCGGTCACTACCACCCCACCAGCGAGTACGCGGACGCCGCCGGCTTCGACGTCTGCGTCATCACCGTTCCCACACCGCTGCGCGACGGCACCCCCGATGTCAGTTACATCGAACAGGCCGGCGCCAGACTCGGCCCGCACGTCAGCCACGGGTGCACGGTGATCCTGGAGTCGACCACCTACCCGGGCACCACCGAGGAGCTGCTCCGCCCGCTGCTGGAGGCGGCCAGTGGGTTGCAGAGCCCGGGCGACTTCCACCTGGGATACAGCCCGGAACGCATCGATCCGGGCAATCCGACGTGGCGGCTGGAAAACACGCCGAAGGTGGTGTCCGGGATGGACGCCGCGGCGTTGCATCGGGTGGAAGCGTTCTACCGGCGGATCGTCCAGCGGACCGTCCCGGTCGACTCGACCCGGGTGGCAGAGCTCACCAAGCTGATCGAAAACACGTTCCGTCAGGTCAACATCGCCCTGATCAACGAGGTGGCGGTACTGTCGCACGAACTCGGCATCGACGTGTGGCAGGCGATCGACGCCGCAGCGACCAAGCCGTTCGGTTTCATGTCGTTTCGGCCGGGCCCGGGCGTCGGCGGGCACTGCCTGCCGATCGACCCCTGCTACCTGTCCTGGCAGGTGAAACGAACCCTCGGCCGGCAGTTCCGGTTTGTGGAACTGGCCAACGACATCAACCACGAAATGCCCGGGCACGTAGTACAGCGGATCATGACTGGGCTCAACCGGCAGGGCCGGGCCGTCAACGGGTCCCAGCTGCTGGTGCTCGGTCTGGCGTACAAGAAGAACACCGGCGACATGCGCGACTCCCCGGCCATCGAGATCATCCGCCGGCTCCAGTTGCTCGGCGCCCAGGTTCGCGCCGTCGAGCCGTACGCCGAGCCGCACCACATTCCTGACGGCGTCGCGGTGGTCGACCTGACCGAACGCGAGCTGCGGACCGCAGACGCGACGGTGGTGGTCACCGACCACGACTGCCTCGACTACGACCTGGTCGTGGACTGCGCGCCCTACGTCTTCGACGCCCGCGATCGCTGCCGAGGCGACAACGTCGAGCAGCTCTGACCGTGGCGGACCGGCCCACTGGAGCTTGGCCCGCCGAACCAGCCACGCCCGGGCAGCCGGTGACGGCAGGCCGGGCCCGGGCGGACAACTAGCACCCGTACGTCCAAATATGCGTGAAATCGGACAGGCGCAGCCGCCGAAGACACCGGGCGATCGCCACGGTCGCCGTACCCGGAGGGAAGTCGATGGGAAACACCGGTCTGCGCACGATCGCCGCAGACACGCGCGCCTTGGGCCTGTCGGCGCCGCTGCGCGCGGCGTACGAGGCATCGAAGCGCGGCGGATTCCACGCCGTCCTGTTTCGCGGCCGGACGCACTGGCACCACCCGGCGACGCCGGTGCCGCTGACCAACACGCTGCCCACCGGCGACGAGGCGGGGCAACGGTGCCTCGACGACGCCCGGGGTGTGCTGCGACAGGGGCTACGCGTCTTCGGGCGCCGGGTGCCGACGGGCGTATCGGCGCCATGGTGCACCGACCCGCTGACGGGGCGGCAATGGCCGGCGCGCGAGCCGTGGTGGCGGATCGACATCCGTTCCGAGGCACGGCTGTCGGACGTGAAGCACGTCTGGGAGGCGGCACGCCACCGTGACCTGGTCGTCCTGGCGCGCGCGGCCCGCCTCGACCCCGCCGGACCGTGGCTGGACGAGCTCACCGGCCTGCTGCGGTCCTGGTGCGAGCAGTCACCGCCGGAGCAGGGCGTGAACTGGTACTCGAGCCTCGAACTTGCCCTGCGCGCGATTGCCTGGAACCAGATCCTGGCGCTGGCCGGCGAGCGGCTCCCCCGCGACTTGGTGACCACCATGGAGCGGCTGCTGCTGGCCAGCGCCCGGCACCTCGTGGTCGAGCTGCCGTACACGGTGAGCAGCATGCGCAACAACCACATGCTCGGCGACGCGCTCGGGTTGATCGTGTTGTCGCGCCTGTTTCCCACCGCGCGGCGGGCGGGGTGGTGGGCGCGCACCGGCGAGAGGATGTTCTCGGCCCAGTTGCGCCGGCACATGGCCCCCGACGGCCGGATGATCGAGGACTCGCTGTCGTACCACCGCTTCGTCCTCGAGATGCTCATCGTGCGGGTGATGCTCGGGGACGCGCCGGCCGACGTGCGACGTGACCTCCACGCGGCCAGCCTGCACCTGACTCGGCTTGGCGTATTCGACGGCGACCTGCCTCAGTACGGCGACTGGGACGAGGGGCGCCTGCTCGCGTCATCCGGCGACCCGCTCGATGTGGCCGGGTCGGTCGCGCTCGGCCTGGTGCTGTCCGGCGAGCGAGTGCCACCGCGGTGGTATGCGGACTTCGACGAACTGGCGTGGTATGCGCCCGTGCCGCCGAAGGAGGCCGCGCCTGGGGCGGCCGCGCCGATCACCTATACCCGGCCGACCTCCGGGGGCATCGCACGCGTCGAGCGCGGGCCATGGCGCGTGTGGTTCAAGGTGGACAGCGGGCCTTCGCACGGGCACGCCGACCTGACCTCGGTATGGATCAAGCACGGCGGCAGGTGGGTGATCGCCGACCCCGGCACCGGTGCGTACAACGGCCCGCTGGAGATACGGAACGGGCTGCGAACCTCCGCCGCCCATCCGGTACGCCGGCCGGACGGGCGCGACCAACTCGTGCCGCATCGCGCGTTCCGGTGGCTCAACACCGCGCGCGGATACCTGGGCCCGCCGCTCGTGTTGCCGGACCGCACCATCCTCTTCGGCTGGCACGACGCGTACGCGCGCGGCCAGCGACCGGTGCGCGTCGGCCGCGCCGTCGTCGTGGCCACCGATTACGTGGCGATCGTCGAGTTCGCCGACCCGCCGGGCACCGCAAAGTGCTGGTCGCTGACCATCCCGCTGCATCCGGACGTCACGGTGGTGGACAACACCCTCGTGGCCGGCGAGAGCACCCTCGATGTGTTCGGGCTGGACGGACATACGGCGGCGCGCGGGCAGAAGACGCCGTTCGCGGGCTGGCACAGCCGCACGTACGGGCACTGGGAGCCGGCGACGTGGATCACGGCCGAGAGCCGGGCCGACACCGCGGTCTGGGGGATCGGGACGGTACCCGGATCGCCGACCGAACCGACCGCGCTCGACGGTCTCCGGTTCGAGGTGAATTGGGATCGCGCCGGCGCGTGCCTCGTCGTCACCAACATCGCGTCGGGAGAAGTCCATCACGTGAGAGCGCCGCAATGACGCAACACAGGGTCCTCGTCTTCAACCACTTCGCCGTGCCCCGGGGCTATCCGGGCGGTACCCGGCACGTCGAGCTGTTCAGCCGGCTACCTGGGTGGTCATACGTGGTCCTCGCGGGTCGCCGCAACATGGTGACCGGGCTGCCGCAGCAGGCAGAGCCGGGATTCCATCCGGTCGCCGTGACGCCGTACCAGGGCAACGGTCTGGGCCGGGTGGTCAACTGGGCCAGCTACGCGGTGACCGCCACGGCGGCGGGCCTGCGGCAACCCCGCCCCGATGTCGTGTACGCGTCCTCGCCGCACCTGCTGGCCGGCCTCTCCGGCTGGCTCGTGGCGGCGGTCCGGCGCGTGCCGTTCGTCCTGGAGATCCGGGACCTGTGGCCGCGCGTGCTCGTCGACATGGGAAAGCTTTCGGAAAGATCGTTGGCGTACCGAGCGCTGGAGCGCCTGGAGCGGTTCCTGTACCGGCACGCCGATCACGTGGTGATCATGGCGCCTGGCGTCCGGGCCGCGGTCGCTGGCAAGGGCGCCGCGCCAGAGAAGATCGCCTTCATCCCCAACGGGGCCGACCCGGAAGACTTCGTGCCCAGCACCGTTCGCGACGAGCTGCGGCGGCGGTACGGCTTCACCCGCCGGACCGCCATCTACGCGGGAGCGCACGGCCCCGCCAACGGGCTCGACCTGCTCCTGGACGCGGCCGAGGCGGTGCCTGACCTCGACGTCGTGCTGGTCGGGTCGGGTGTGGAGAAGCCGCGCCTGCAGGCGGCGGCACACGGCATTCGCAACGTACGCTTCCTCGACCCGGTACCGAAGACCGAGATCCCCGACATTCTCCACGCGGCCGACCTCGGTGTGCACGTACTCGCCGACGTCGAGCTGTTCCGCGCCGGGGTCAGCCCCAACAAGGTCTTCGATTACATGGCCGCCGGGTTGCCGATCGTCACCAACAGTCCGGGGATCGTCGGCGATCTCGTCCTGGGTGCCGGCGCCGGGTACGTGGTCGCCCCGAGCAACCTCGCCCATGGCCTCGGCCAGGTGGCCCAGGCGAGTCCGGAGGAGTTGGCGAAGATGGGCGCGGCGGGCCGGCAGTGGATACGCGAGAACCAGTCGCGCACGGCGATGTCCCGTGCCCTCTGGCAGCTGCTCGCCCCGCTGGTCGGCGCAGGCGAGGCGCCATGCTGACCGCCGTCTGGCGCGCCGCCAGGTTGCTCGACCCAGGTACCCGGCGCGGGCTGATCCTGGGCATTCCCGTCGCGCTCGCGGTGACCCTGCTCGAACTGGCCGGCTTCGTGGCGCTCGCCGCGTCCGTCCAGGTGCTCGCGGCACCGCAGCTGCTGCACGACGCCGGACCGAGCACCCTGGTGGGACTGGCCCGCCGCGTCGCCCACCCGCAGGACCTCACCGACTTCGTGGCGACCGTGGGCGGCGTCGCCGTCACGCTGCTCATCGCGCGCGGTGTCGCGGCTTGCGCGCTCGCGTGGTGGCAGGCCGGGCTGTTGGCCCGCGCCGAGGCGACGCTGTCGGCCAAGCTCTTCCGCAGGTTCATGGGCACCAGCTACGAGTTCCACCTGCAACACCACTCGGCCGACCAGATTCGCACCGTCATCCTGTCGGTCCGGTGGCTGACAGCCCGCGTCCTGCTTCCCGGTACCACGATCATCGTCGACGCGTCGCTGATCCTCGGCCTGGCTACGGCGCTGCTGGTCATGGAACCGGTGACCGCGCTCGTGTCGATCAGCGCGCTCGGCGGCGCGATGGTGATGTACCTGTTCCTGGTGCGCCGGTGGGCGCGGCGGATGGGGGTCGACGACGAGCGGCTGATGTCGCGCGACCAGCGCCTCGTCCAGGAGGGCTTGCGCGCGGTGAAGATGCTCACCACCCTGGGCCGGCGCGGCACCGTGGTGCGGCGGTTCGAGACGGCACGCAGCGAGCACGCTTACGCGCTTCGCGGGCTGTTCTTCATCTCCAACCTGTCGCGGTACTACCTGGAATCCGTGGTGCTGCTGGTGATGGCGGTGGCCGCCGGCACGGCGATCCTGGGCGGCGCGGACGTACTCGCGTCCGTCGGGGTCATCCTCGCCGGGTCGATGCGGCTCCTGCCGTCGGTGCAACGCGTCCTCGCGATGGTCAACCTGGTTCGGGTGGGCATGGGAAGCCTCGACCAGGTGGAGAAGGATCTCGCCGCGGCGGAGAACGACATCGAGAGATCGGCCGCGCACGGCGACCTGCAGCCGGTCGCGTTCGAACGGTGCATCGAGTTTCGCGACCTGACCTACCGCTACCCGGCCGCGGCCACCCCCGCACTCGACTCGATCAATCTCACCGTCGCGATCGGCGAGTCCGTCGGCATCGTCGGCCCGTCCGGATCGGGGAAGACGACGCTGGTGGATGTCCTGCTGGGACTGCTGCAACCCGCCTGCGGCGGCATCTACGTCGACGGCGTCAAGATCACGTCCGAGCGGGTGCACGGCTGGCGCGCCCGCATCGGGTACGTCCCGCAGGACACGGTGATCATTGATGACACGGTACGCCGCAACGTCGCGCTCGGGCTCGACGACGAGGAGATCGACGACGTGGCCGTCGAGCGCGCGATAGCGCAGGCGCAACTGCTCGACACCGTACTCGCGATGCCCGACGGCTTCGACAGCGTGCTCGGCGAGGACGGCGTCCGGCTCTCGGGGGGGCAGCGGCAACGCATCGGGATCGCGCGGGCCTTGTACGTGCAGCCGGACGTGCTGGTCCTCGATGAGGCCACGGCCGCGCTCGACACCGATACGGAGAAGCAGATCGTCGAGACCATCGAGAAGCTGTATGGCAAGATCACGGTATTTGTCATCGCGCACCGGTTGAGCACGGTCCAGCGGTGCGACACCCGCTTGGTCCTCGACCGGGGACGCGTCACCAACGGCCGAGGCCCCGACGCGCAACCGGCGGGCCAACCGGATCCGCCGGATCTCAGCACGCCTGTTCCCGTCGATCTGTGAAGGCGGGCGTCTAACGATCTTCGCGGCTATCCTCCTGGCCGTCGGCCAACGCCTTCGCCTGCCGCAGCAATATCGGTCCGCGCAATTTGTGTCAGTCAGCCTTTCAGTCCGCCGGCACTTCTCTAGTATGGGCCTGGCCGAGTTTTCATAGCTATGAATCAGATAAACGTTCATAATCAGATTCAACGGGAGCGCCTGTGTGCAATATGGACTGGTTCGGAGCGGTTGGGAATACCAATGGTGGCGGTGATCTTTGGTCCGACATCGCCCTCCAGAATGCGTTGGCGACCGACCTTTCCGAGACAGACTCGCTCGGCGGCACACCTACGGCTACCTGGAACGGTAGGTCGTGACGGCGCGACCACTGCCTCCCGCGGGAACAGGTGCACAGGTGGTCTGGGATCAACTACTCCGGCGCCAGGGTGATGGGACGGTGACCCGCCCCGAGCTGATGGTGGAGCCGGCCGCCGGGTGGGTGGCGGCAGAGATTCCACCTACGGACGCGGTACCCGTGGCCCACGGCGTGTTCACCGTCCAAGGGCGCCGGTTGTGCCGGATCAGCGACGGCCGCCCCGCCCACGCACGCACCCGACTGCTCCATGACAAGTTTCGAGCCGCGGTCCTGAGCAGTGCGTACCCGTGCGTGATGGGGGCATCGGCGATGCGCGCCGACAACTACGCCTTTGCTGTGTACGAGGAGCTGGGGGCAGAAGAATCGGCCCGTTGCCTTGCCACGGATCTCGAGTGGTTCGTGCAGAGCTACGCGGCCCGTCGCACGCCGCAGGAACCGTTCGCAACGTTCATCTCGATGTATGAACGTCCGATGGTCGACGATGAGGCCGACTTCGAACGCTTGCTGTGGCGTCACTTGAGTTTCGTGCACGAGTGGGACAGGCGGAGGTGGCCTTGGGATCCAGCTGTTTCGATGGATCCGGATGACCCGCGATTTTCCTTCAGCGTCTCCGGTCAGGCTTTCTTTGTGGTCGGTATGCATCCAAAGGCATCCCGCATCGCGCGAACCGCTCCAGCCCTCACGCTGGTCTTCAACCTGCACGCACAGTTCGACGCCCTGCGACAGCAGGGGCAGATGGATCGGGTCAGCCGGACTATTCGCGCCAAGGACGGACGTCTGCAGGGCCGCCCCAATCCCATGCTCACGCAGTTCGGCGAGGCCCCTGAAGCGCGACAGTACGCGGG
Source organism: Micromonospora sp. NPDC005806 (assembly GCF_042871425.1). NCBI lineage: Bacteria > Bacillati > Actinomycetota > Actinomycetes > Micromonosporales > Micromonosporaceae > Micromonospora > Micromonospora sp. NPDC005806. Next base: position 83,443 of record NZ_JBIAIL010000016.1, read on the forward strand.
GCGTGAGGTCGAAGCCGACTGGCAATGTCCCTTCGCCGCACCCGCCACGAGCACGGCCGGCGCCGCTTTTCCGAATGGAGCAGACTGATGACGGATACCACCACCACCCAGCGTCTCGCGCCCCAGACCGGCACAGCGTTCGAGCTACCGGCCGGGGCATATCTCCGGGTCATCGATCCGACCGGAGAACAGGTCAGCGACCTGTACGCCGTATCGGCCGATGATCGAGCGGAGCACCTCTCGTCCGGCCGCAGCCTGGACTACGCCGAGAAGCTATGGCTTACCACCGGTGACGTGCTCTACAGCAATCGCAGCCAACCGATGCTACGGATCATCGAAGACGCTGTGGGCAGGCACGACTTCACCCTCACTCCCTGCTCTCAGCAGACCTTCGACCTCCTCTATCCGGACCATGAGGGCTATCACCCGAGCTGCCACGAGAACATCGCGGACGCCTTGGCCATGTACGGGGTGGCCGTTGACCACATCGGCGTAACCTTCAACATCTTCATGAATGTTGTCTACGACAGCAGTACTGGGAAGATGCTGCTCGGGCCCCCGATGAGTCGGCCAGGGGATCACATTCTGCTGCGCGCCGAGTCCGATCTCGTTGTGGCACTGACGGCCTGCTCGGCCGAGAACTCCAACAACGGAGCCCTGAAGCCTATCGATTTCACTGTGGACCATTAGACGATCCGCGGTGAACCGCGAGTACGCTGCTGGCCGAAGACCCTCGGTAGGGGCCCTGGACCGGGCGGAACTACCGCGATGGCCGGCGTGCTCGGGATCGTCGCGGCGACGCCGCGTCGGCGCAGCTGGGCCCTGATCTGGCTGGCCATCAACCAGCGCCGCGACGCCGAGCACGTGACCGGGATGCAGAGGCGGCTCGGACGGCTGCGGAGCTCGGCCGCGGGTCTGTCATGCGCGCTCGGTCTGCCGCTCGCCAATACCGCCTGCCGCCACCATTGGCGCCACCGCCCTGCCCGCAAGGCGCGCGAACAGGTCATCCATGAGCGCCCCGCTGGAAACCTGGCTGCCCAGCCAGGCTTGGTACGCATCGAGCACCCTGGTCCGCAACGCGCGCAGCTCTTGCGGCGACATGCGCGCGAGAAGCGACAGGTACGCTGCGAACCCGTCCGTGTCGGACCAGGACAGGGCGACGCCGCCGGCCTGGCGCGCGAGATCGGTCCACGGCGTCGCGTCGGAGATCACCGGGCACAACCCCGCGGCCATGGCCTCCCGGATCGCGTGGCCGAAATTCTCCCCGCTGGTCGGAAGGAAGAACACGTGCGCCCAGGACAGCGCCTCGGCCACGTCCTCATGCCGTACCGAACCCACGAACTCCACGCGGACGTGCCGTGGCAGCCGCGCGGCCAACTCCTGGCAATGGTGGTAGTACGCCCGATCCGATACGGGGCCGATCACGCGCAGGTGTACGGGCTCGGCCACCCTACCCACGGCGGCTATCGTGCCCGCGAGGTTCTTCTTTGGGCCAATGCGCGAAAAATAGCAGACCCGCAGTGCGCCGGATGGCGCCGCAGTTTCGCCGGACTGTTTGGCGACGAGGCACTCCTCGGGTTCGAACGCGACGGAAACCAGCTCGACCGGGCGGCCGGGCAGCCACCTTCTGATGCTGTCCATCTCATCGGTCGAGGTGCAATGGATGGTCGCCCCGAGCCTGGCCAGCAGGAGCCGCAAGACGAGGAGCCCCACCCGTTTGCGCCGCGTCTTGAGCCCGAGCGCGCCGGACAGCAGTTCGCCCCTTGGCGCGAGCAGCACCGGCCGGCGCGCGACCAGGCCAAGGCACATGAGCGTCAGCGGAACCATGGTGAACTCCCGGTTCCACAGACTGTTGAAGTAGTACACGTCATGGCCCAGCCGCATGAAACGGCGCATCGCGCGAAGATACGCCAAGCGTCTACTGAGATCGACATACATCACGTGCCGGCGCCGGAACTCGACAATCTCCCCCGATCGCGCGACGGGGAACGGTTCTGCGTCACCGGCGTCCCGGTCGCGCGTGAAAACCGTATACGTGATATCCGAGTCGCGAGCGGCAGTGATCGCCGAAACGCTGCGGATGGGTCCGCCGGCGCGGTACGCGGGCACGAAGTAGCCCACGAACACGCCTACGCGAACCGCCCCAGTCCGGTCAGGCTCTGGCATCCGGGCCTCCTTGGAAAACGATCACGACTGTGAGGGGATGGCCGGTCCCCGTTCCTCCAGCGATGGGGATGGGCTCACCTGATTGGCCCGCTCGTTGCCGCGCAACTCTGATATCGCGAAACGGACCTTCCCGGTCGGTGTCCGTTGTACTTCGTCAACTCGGACGTAGTTGACCTCCATCGCCTGCCCGACAAAGTTGCGAAGTGAGTGGTCCAGCGCCTCCAAAGAGCCTGCCGACCATCCGACAGACGGCACGTATCTCACGGTCAGGCTGCCGTTCTCGTGCTGAACAACCTGCGCCTCCGCCAGTCCGAGGGCAGGTATGAAAGCGGCAGCTGGCGCGGCAAACCGACCATCGGGAAGGACAATGACGTCATATTGTCGGCCGTCTATAGACGCGACAAGCCTTCCCGCCCGCCCGCAAGTGCAGTGATCCTTGTCAGCGACCGCAAGATCACCAGTAGCGTATCGCAGCAACACAGTTGCCCCGTTGCCGTACGGCGTGCCAACAATCTGAGACAACCCACCACCCTGATTGATCAACTCAACCTCGGCGAAGTCTTCATCGACATGCAGCCGCCCTTCGACACATTCAGAGATATTGGCGACCTGTTCCGCGAGACCGTAATGTTGGACTGGTGTCACACCGAATGCATCCTGGATACTCTTCAGCTGCCAAGGCGTTAGATTCTCGCCACCAACGGTGAGCACGAGAGGCTGGTAATCAAGACCCAGGCCTCTCTCCAGCATGCATCTTGCCAAACTCGCTATGACTGACGGAAAGCCGTGAATCCACGGCAATCGCGACCGATTGAGCCTGTCAACGTAACACTGCACGGTAGCTGGCGATATATGGTGTCCACTGAAACGCACTTCACGGCCCGGGTAATTCGTTCTCCAGTACGGCGCGCCCTGGCCCTCTCCCATGAAGCGCCGGCCGCTAAAGAAGGCGCACCAGGTGCCTCTCGTGATCCCATGCCAATGCCTGTAGCGCCACCAAACAGCCCACATCTCCGCGATCGCGTTGGCGTCCTTGAATATAGCCAGGGATGATCCTGTTGTGCCGGAAGTCCGGACGATGCTGTCGCCCTTCACCCGCGGTCGAGCAAGGAAATCGTTCGGACGGTCACGCACATCGCTTTTGTGCGTCAAGGGTATTTCAATGAAGGCGCTGTCGTCGACCAGGTCACGCCATGTTGCGCCCATCCGTTCGAAAACACTCTTGTAGTACGGGGTACGGGAGGCATGTTCCAGGACAGCAGCTCGCCTCTTTTTGCGGAATGTTGACATCCGCTCCGGGTCCCACATGTCTCGCTCCTCGTACTCGGCAAGGCGCCGATCGAAGAGCCCTCCATACCTCTTTCTGTTCACTCCCACGCCAGCAACTGACATCAGTATATTCTGGGCCATTGCCGGAAGCCGGAAGTAGATGTCATTCCGATTAGTCACAACACATCCTTCGCCCGGCTTGAGTTCAGCCGCGCTTGCGCGTTCATGAGCTGAACCCGGCGCCCACGGCGTTCGCAGGGTCCACCTGCGTCAGCAGGCGCGACGGGTTCACCTGGATGCCGGCCAAGGCGGCAACCACCGACAGCGCGGCCTTCGTCGTACCGAACGATGCTTCGAGCTCCGGTTGGTCGGGCGCGTCCCCGGCGATCGCCGTGCGCACGTGGGCGAGCAGTTCCTGGTGTCCCTTGCCCACCGGTACGCGCTTTACCTCCACGCCGTCGATCTCCAGGCGCCGGAAGTCGTCGATCACCACGCTGTGCCCGCGGCCGAGCACTTCCACGCGTTCCTTCGGGGTACGCCGGTGCCCGCCCGTGCAGTACGTGATGGTCGCCGTGGACCCGTCCGGGTACCCGAGCAGCACGCTCACGTCCTCTTCCAGCGCCGTTTCGCCGCGACCGCTGCCGTGTGCGTGAACGACGCTCGGCTGCTCCCCAATGAGCCACGACGCGAGGTCGATGAAGTGGCACACCTCGCCGCAGACGCGGCCGCCCTGGCACCGGTCGTGGTACCAGTGCGAGTGGGGTAGCGACCCGGCGTTGACCCGGTAGGCGACGGTCAGCGGCCCGGATCCGGCGGCCAGGACCTTCCTCGCGCGTACCACCATGGGCGCGTGCCGGCGGTTGAAGCCGGCGAACAGGTGGCCCGAGTTGCGGTCATAGGCGGCCGTGACCTCATCGAGCTCGTCCTGCGTCAGCGCGATCGGCTTCTCGACGAACACGTGCTTGCCGGCGTCGAGCGCCTGCACGACCAGGCGGGCGTGAGAGTCGTGGCGGCTGAGGATGAACACCACGTCGACGTCGTCGCGGGTCAGCAGGTCGTCGACGGTCGGCACCACGGCAGCGATGTCGTTGCGCTGCGCGAGGTGGGTCGCCGACAGGCCCTTGGCGGAGGTGACGGCGGCGAGATCGTCCGCCCAGCCGGCCGCTTTGAGCGCGGGCAGGAACGTCGCCCTGGCGTAGTTCCCGGCGCCGATCAGCCCCGCCCGCAGCCGCGGCGAGCTGCGGCGCGGCCGGATCGTGATCGCGCTGCGGCACGGCTGCGCCGGCGCCGCGTAGCTGAGCTGCACGGCGAGCGAACGTCGGTCGGAGTCCAGCACGTCGTACGCCGCCGTCGCGTCCTCCACGGCGAAGACATGAGTGACCAGGTCATCGACCGTGACCCGACCACTGGCCACCAGGTCGAGGTACGCCTCGATGTTGCGCCGCGCAGTCCAGCGCACGTGGCCGATCGGATAGTCGACGCCCCATTCCTCGTAGGTGCGGTCGTAGCGGCCGGGACCGTAGCTGCGCGCGAACCGAAGATCCAGTTCCCGCTCGTAGAACTTCCGGCGGTCGAGCTCCAGCCCGACGTCACCGACGACGACCAGCCGGCCGCGATCGCGGGCGATCTCGGTAGCCCGCGCGACCGGCTCCGACGACCGCGTCGCCGCCGTGACCAGGATCGCGTCGACGCCGCGGCCACGGGTGATCTCGATGATCTGTTCGGTGGTCGGCGCGCCGGCCTCGACCAGACCGACCGCGCCCGCGCCTCGGGCCAATTCCGCCGTCCAGTCACGCAGGTCGATGCCGATGACGTTGAGACCGGAGGCGAGCGCCAGGCGTACCGTCAGTTGCCCGACGAGGCCGAGGCCAAGGACCGCGACGGAGCTGCCCACACCCACCTCGGCCTGACGCAGCCCCTGCAGCGCGATGGCCGCAACGGCGCCGAACGCGGCAGCCTGATCTGATACCGCCTCTGGGACTGGCACCGCGAGCAGACCGGGCACTGCCTGATATTCCGAGTGCCCCGCCGATGCCGTGGCCACGCGCATCCCGGGCCGAATGCCATCGGTCGCGGCCCCGGCGGCGACGACGACACCCGAGGCGCTGTACCCGAGCGGCATGTCCTCGTCGAGCCGGTTGCGCACGGCGGCGAGCGTCGAGCGGACGCCCTCGGTCCGCGCCTTGCCCACGACCTGGCGGACCAGATCCGGCCGCGCTCGGGCCTTGCGCAGCAAGCTCGCCGAGGCAAGCTCACGCACGGCGCGCTCGGTTCCCGCGGACAGCAGGGACCTGCGCGTGGCGACGAGCACCTCGGTGGCGCCGGGCTCGGGCTGCGGTACCTCGGCGACCTTCAACTCGCCGCCGGATACCGACTGGACAACTTGCTTCACTGGGCGTGCCTGCCTTCGCGGAGAACGTCGGGTATGCGGCTGGCGGCGCACCAGGGCGGCCGCGCCGCGGCGTATCGGTCAATCGGGATTCTATGGGATCAGAAGGCCCTCAACGGATAACTTGTACTATTAGTACATTGCCCAGCTGGTCAACCCGGAGTGCCACGAGGAGACACATGTCTGCCACCGCTGTCCTGCACGTCGCGGGCGCACGCCCGAACTTCCCCAAGGCAGCGCCGGTGATCCGGGCGCTCGACCGTCACGGCCTCCGGCAATTGCTCGTCCACACCGGACAGCACTACGACGAGCGGATGTCGGAGGTCTTCTTCCGCCAGCTGCGCCTGCCCGAGCCCGACATCAACCTCGGCGTGGGATCGGGAAGCCATGCGTGCCAGACCGCTGGCATCATGGCCGGCCTGGACGAACTGATGGCCGCGACCCGCCCGGCACTCACGGTCGTGTATGGCGACGTCAATTCCGCACTCGCCGCAGCCCTCGTCGCGACAAAGCTGGGGATCCCCGTCGCGCACGTCGAGGCCGGCCTGCGCAGCTTCGACCGGTCGATGCCCGAAGAGGTCAACCGCATCGTCGTCGACCACGTGTCCGATCTACTGCTCGCGACAAGTGCCGACGCCGTGGCACATCTCGGCAACGAGGGGATCGCGGCAGAAAAGATCCACTTCGTCGGCAACCCGATGATCGACACGCTCCTGGACAACCCCGACCGCTTCGACGTCGCCGCTATCCGCGCCGCTCTCTCGCTGCCCGACCGCTACATCGTGGCGACGCTGCACCGCCCGGCCAACGTCGACGATCCCGCCGGCGTGATCGACCTGGTCAAGGCGATGCACGCGGTGGCCGACCAGCTCCCGGTCGTCCTGCCGCTGCACCCGCGCGGCCGGCGCCACCTCGAGGACGCGGGCCTGCTCTCGCACCGCGCGCTACGCGTGGTCGAGCCGCTGGGTTACATCGAGTTCGTCAGCCTGGTACGCGGCGCGGCGGTCGTCGTCACCGACTCCGGCGGGGTACAGGAGGAGACGACGGTGCTAGGGGTGCCGTGCCTGACGCTGCGGCCCAACACCGAGCGCCCGGTCACGATCACCCACGGCACCAACCGCCTCGTCACCCGGGCGGCGCTTGCCGAGGCCGTGACAACCACGCTAGATGCGGAGCGACCCGCTGCGTGTACCCCGCCGTTGTGGGACGGCAAGGCCGGCGAGCGCATCGCGGACATCATCGCGGGTGTGCTCAGGTAGCCAGAGCCCGTCCCCACGCTCCGGCGGCCCGACCAGCACCAACGGGTAGGCGCTCAGGAACTCGGTGCGCTGCCTTGCGCGCCGATACCTTCGCGCCGCAGCACGACGAACACCGTCTCAACGAGAATGGGCAGGTCCAGGCCGAGGCTGCGGCGGTCGACGTACTCGACGTCGTAGGCGAACTTGCCCTCCCACGGCAGCTGGCTTCGCCGGCGCACTTGGCGGCGCACCCCGCGATCACCGCTCTGGACCTCGTGCCGCACGGGGCCCTGATCGACGAATGGCTGGCCGCATCGGCGATCTTTCAATCTCACTCGCGATCGGCGATCCGGCATCACCGGCATATCGGATCCGGTCGGCGACGTCAGACGCGAAGCGCCAGGTGCGGATCTAGTGCGGGTGCCCGATGCTGCTCGGTGCTCTTCTCGCGTTTGGACAGCATGATCGCCAGGAACACGGGGGATGCCGACACGGTGTACTGGAGCAGCCCGATCACCGTGTCGGGGTATGTGCTTATCCAGACCAGGGGACCGGCGATGACCAGGCACAACAGGCAAAGCCGGATGGGGCCCGGTCCTCGTCCCACCGAGAGCAGGCTGGCGACCACAAGTGCCCACAGTCCGCAGTAGACGATGACCGCGATCGGTCCGTCGAGGAAGTACACGGTCCCCAGCGTGAGGAACGTGAATGACGACGTGGCGCTGCCGCCGAAGTATTGATTGATCTTCGCTCCGGTGGAGATGAGTGGCCGCTCCGGGTCCAGGATCCTCGGCACGAGGCCGTACCGGGGAAGGTCTGCAATTCCTGGCTGACCGACGTCAACGGGAACGTCAATGCCGCTGGCCCGGGTGACCTGGGTATCGAACCGCAGCCGGTCGGTGGCGGACTTGTCGGACACAGCGATGCCGTTCGCGACCCGGACCTCGTTCCGGGCAGTGAAGATCGTCGGCCAGACGAGGAAGAGCAGCGCCGTGGCGACGACGACGTAGCGAAACCTGATGGCACCAAGTATCAACCCCGCGGCGAAGACGAACGTCAGGTAGCCGATGAGCGGTGCGGATCTCGCGGTGAGGAACACCAGGTAGACCTGCACTCCGATGAGCGCCAGCGTCCAGCGGTAGAAGGCTCCGGGACGGGCGCGTCCGCTCAGGAAACTGAATAGGAGCAGCGCGAACGCGACGTAACTCCAGCCCGCCACGAGCGCGCTGGCGCCGGCCACGGGGGACGCCGCGACCTTGCCGGTCACCTGGGTGACGATGGTGCCCCGCCCGGCCGTCGTCCCGACGACATCGGCGATCATGCTGACAATCGCGACCAGCCGGGCGATCAGGAAGATGTGCGGATGGTCCGTCCGGGTGGAAATTGCACCCTTACGCCAGGTCTTCCGGCCCCAGATCAGCAGCGCGGCGGTCTCCACCGTCGTCGCACCCGCCATCGCCAGCGCCAGCAGCCGCAGGATGAACCCGGTCTCGGGGTTGTGGTTGATCACTGCCATCGGAACGATCAGAACGGCATAGGGCGCCAGGAGCAGCGCGGTGGCTGGATAGTGCCGCAGCAGCGCGAGCGGCAGAGACTGGGACTTGGTCAACGTGGCCGTCGTGGCCGGTTCCGTCATCTCAGTCATGCTGTCCGTGACCGGCCGGGAGTGGTGTGGTTGACGACGGCCCGAGAAGCCCGTCGTAGACGGCGACAAACCGATCGATGGCGGCTCGGGAGGAGAACTCCGCCATGCACCGGCTCCGGCCGTTGATGCCCAGTTCCCGTCCCTCCCCGGCCAGCACCGCCAGCACCCTCTCAGCGAAGAGATCCGGCACGTCGTCGAGCTTGGCCAGCGGCACGAGCCAGCCGGTGACCCCGTCGACGATCGTCTCCCGGGTACCGTGGGTGTCGGTCGAAACCACCGGGAGGCCGCACGCCATCGCCTCCAGCACCGATATGCCCAAGCCCTCCTCGTAGGACGTCTGGAGAAAGACCGAGGCGGCCCGGTACAACTCGACCAGTTCGGTGAGGGCGACGTCGGAACGGACGGTGACCCGGGACTCCAGCCCAAGCTGTCGCACCAGGGCGGGGATGATCGGCGCCGGAGTGCCCCGGCCGGCGAGTACCAGGGGTGGGACAGCTCCGTCCGTCGCCACCATCCGCGCGTAGGCGCGGATCATCAGGTCGAGGCCCTTGCGTGGCTCGCCCAACCGGCACACAGACAGCAGGTGACCGTCGCCACGCCAGCCGGACGGCGCCGGCGAAAACGTGTCGGTGTCCACCCCCGGCGGAGCCTTGACCACGTGCCGCTGCCCAAGTGACATCACGTAATCCAGCATCGCGGCGTTCTCGACGAGCACGGCGTCGACAGCACGCAACGCCACTCGCTCGAACCGAGTGGTGGCGCTGGTCATCAGCTGACGCCAGCGGCGCACCGGCATGGGCCAGGCGGCCTGGCGGGATGCGCGCTCCCAGACGACCGGGCTCGCCGATTGCACCGCGATCGGCACTTCGGCGGGCAACACGGCGAACGCCAAGGCCGGTGAGCCGGAGACCACCTGGACCAGGTCGTAGCCGCGCAGCGCGGCGGTCAGCTCACGTCGAGGCCGGTAGCGCATGGCCTCCACCTCGACGGCGTTCGCGCCCCAGTGGCGCACCGCGGGGTCCTCGACGTCCAGCCTCAACAGACTCGACCGCGCCCAGGAAGTGGGGGCCAGCAGGCGACGACTCGACGGATCACGGCTGGAGGTCGCCAGGTCGTGGATGTCGACCACGTACGCCCCGGTCGCCGCGAGGTTGGCGGCCAGCCACCGGGCAACGGCGGGTACCCCGCCCCCGATACGGAAACCAGATGTGACGAGGGCCACGCGTCGCCGCTGCGGCGCCGTCCCCCGTCCCTGGGACGCCCCCAGGGTGCGGTCCAGAATCACGTAACTACCACTCTCTCGACAGACGCGCTGTTGCGGTGGCGACGGGGCGAGGATCGGCCGCCAGCGACATCGGCGGCCGGGAGTCGCACAGGACCCGCGGCGTCTACGGACGCGAAGGCAGCCGGGCCCGGCTCCCGCCAAGGCTGCACCTCGGTCAACGACCGACTCAGCACTGGGACACGCGGCCGCCCCTGCCCATCTCGGTGGTGGACTTTCCACCGAAAAACGTGAAACAAGCGTCTTATCCTGATCGCGGTGGCTAAGTATGTATTACCCCCGCGGTTCGGAAGTCCCAACGTGTCGCACCGCCGGGTGAACGCAACCACGAGAGAGCTCATTGGAGCCTCAGATGCCACCCACCACAGCCGTACGCCCCACGTCACTGCGGGCGCACCGGGACCCGACAACGGCTTGCCACGGAGGCCTGACCGTGACCTACCAGCGCCATACGCCGCCGGCCGACGCCGCGGCGGTCACCCCGCCGTCGGGTGCCCCGCGTCCCCGGTTGGCCTTCCTCGGCACCGGATACCTCGGCACGACGTACGCGATCTGCTTCGCTGAGCTGGGCTACGAGGTGATCGGCTTTGACGTCGACATCGACAAGATCGCCAGACTGGCCGATGGCGAGGTGCCGTTCCACGAGCCCGGCCTGGACGAACTACTCAAGCGCAACCTGGCCGCCGGGCGACTACGGTTCTGCACCAACCTGGCAGAGACCGCCGACTTCGGCGACGTGCACTTCATCTGCGTGGGCACCCCGCAACGCGTCGACGGCATGGGTGCCGACCTGTCCCATATCGAAGCCGTGGTCACCGGCCTGGCGCGGCATCTGACCCGCAAGGCGCTCATCGTCGGAAAGTCCACCGTGCCGGTCGGCACCGCCGAATGGGTCGAACAACTCGTCGGGAAACACGCCCCCGCCGAACTGGGCGTCGAGGTGGCCTGGAGCCCTGAATTCCTGCAGGAGGGCTTCGCCGTCGAAGACGTCCTGCGACCCAATCGCATAGTAGTCGGCGTCAACAGCGAGTGGGCCAGCCGCATGCACTACGCCGCCCACAAGGGCGTGCTCGACCTGGCCGCCACCGAAGACCGCGAACTCCCCGTCGTGGTCACCGACTTCGCCACCGCCGAGTTGGTCAAGGTCGCCGCCAACGCCTTCCTCGCCACCAAGGTCTCGTTCATCAACGCCATGGCCGAGGTCTGCGAAGTCGCCGGCGGCGACGTCACCCAGCTCGCCCGCGCCCTCGGCTACGACCCCCGCATCGGCAACCGTTTCCTGCAAGCCGGCGTCGGCTTCGGCGGAGGCTGCCTCCCCAAGGACATCCGTGCCTTCCAAGCGCGCGCCCAGGAACTCGGCGCCGGCGAAGCGCTCCGCTTCCTCCATGAGGTCGACCTGATCAACCAACGCCGGCGTACCCGCGTCCTGCAACTCGCCGCCGACCTGCTCGCCTGCCGCAGCGGGCCCGCTGGTCCCGACCTGTCCGGTACCCGCATTGCCGTGCTCGGCGCCACATTCAAGCCCAACTCCGATGACGTGCGCGACGCCCCCGCCCTGGCCGTGGCCGCCCTGCTGGCCAAAGCCGGCGCATACGTGCACGTCTACGACCCCCAGGGCATGCACAACGCCCGCCGCGCACAACCCGATCTCACCTACGCACCCACCATGACCGACGTCGTCCGCGATGCCGACCTCGTCTGCGTCCTCACCGAATGGGCCGACTTCCGCAACGCCGATCCCCACGCCCTCGGCACGCTCGTCACCAACCGCCGCATCATCGACGGCCGCAACTGCCTTGACCCGACACTGTGGATCCAGGCCGGCTGGGAGTACCGCGGCATGGGCCGACCCTGACTCCACCCCCGGGCGGGGCCGGTTGGGTGACCTCGCCGCTGAGCCGCATTCGGCTCGGGCTCATGTTCCACCCCACCCGGGAGTCGTCGAGGTGGTCCGGACCATCCTCGACCGGGCCCCACCTCGCGGCGTGGAACCCTACGGCGCGGGGGCGCCGGTGCGCCTTCGACTTCCTCACCGAACTGTTCCGCAAGCCGAGGGCAGGCAGGCTTGCCGATCGCCAGCCCCCGTCGACCTGGCCGAACTGCTGGAACAGCATCGCCCTCCGCCGGAATGGCCAACAACATCCGCGACCTGCGTCCTGATCGGCCGGTCCCCGTCGGACGAGGGCACGCGACCAGGAGTTGGGCGCTGACCGGGCACCGCGTCCCCGTGCCCCGGGCTACGGCCTCTCGCGCCACAAGCGGCGCAAAAGGGATCCAACGAGCTAAAGACAGCGAAAGCATCATGACAGGGCCGTAAAGCGGGCTAAATAGTTCTTACCTGACGAAGAGGACCAAAGCCCGCCAGGCATAGCAAACCAGCACTCGGGAGCCATCGATGCAGCTCAGCGCGGCCGCGCCGACCCACACCCACGCAACCGACCGGCGGAAGGAGATCCGGCGCCGCACCGCGGCACTGCTCGCCAGCGATACCGCGGCGTGGATCGGCGGATTCACCGCAGCAGTCTGGACCAGATACGAATTCGACCTCACCACCGGCCAGATCACCCGAGCCATCGGTGCCGGGCTGGCCGCCGCCGGACTGCATTCCGCCATGGCCCTGCTCCGGCGCCGGTACTGGGGGCGACACCCGGTCGGCAGCCTGCACGAGGTGCGAGCGTTGGCCGGCACCGCCGCCTGCACCGTGGCGATCATGCTGCTGGCCGTCCTCCCCATGGCGGAGCGACCGGTGCCTGCCAGCACTCCGCCGGTGGGCGCGGCGGTGGCCCTGCTCATCATGCTGTCCATCCGCACGGCGTACCGCCACCGCCGCGACCGCGCCCTGCGCCCGAGTAGCCACTCCGCGACTCCGGTGCTGCTCTTCGGGTTGGGCTCGGCCGGGCAGTCCCTGCTACGCGCCATGGTGAGCGACCCCCGGGGCCGGTACCTGCCGGTCGGCCTGCTGGACGACGACCCGGAGAAGCAACAGCTGCGCATCGACGGGGTGCCGATGCTCGGCGGGCGCCGGGACATCGCCGCCGCGGTCGCACGGACCGGGGCGACCACCCTCATCTTCTCGGCGGCCAACGCCGACGCCGGACTGATCAGCGAGGTCCGTACCGCCGCCCTGGCGGCCGGGGCCGCCCTCAAGGTTCTTCCCCCCGTACGCGAGCTGGTCGATCACCGGATCAGCGTGGCCGACGTACGCGACGTGAACATCAACGACCTGCTCGGCCGCCGGCACGTCGTGGGTGACATCACGAGCGCCGACTCGGAGATCGCCGGTCGCCGGGTGCTGGTGACCGGCGCCGGCGGCTCGATCGGCTCCGAACTCTGCCGGCAGATCGCCCGCGCCAACCCCCGCGAACTGATGATGCTCGACCGGGACGAGTCCGCGTTGCACAGCCTCCAGCTGTCGCTCTCCGGCCGGGCGCTGCTGGACAGCTCCGACCTGATCCTCGCCGACGTGCGTGACGCCGAGCGGCTCGCCCGGATCATGGCTGAACGCCGGCCGGACATCGTCTTCCACGCCGCCGCACTCAAGCACCTGCCGCTGCTGCAACAGCACCCCGGCGAGGCCGTGCAGACCAACGTCTGGGGCACCCTGGCGGTCCTGGAGGCGTGCCGGGGGGTGGCGAAGTTCGTCAACATCTCCACCGACAAGGCGGCGGACCCGATCAGCGTGCTCGGCTATTGCAAGCGGATCACCGAACGGCTCACCGCGCACGCCGCGGCCAACTTCCCCGGGACCTTCCTCAGCGTCCGCTTCGGCAACGTGCTGGGCAGCCGCGGGTCGGTCGTCACCGCGTTCCGGGCGCAGATCGAGGCCGGGCAGCCGATCACGGTCACCGACCCAGAGGTGACCCGCTACCTGATGACTGTCCAGGAGGCGGTGCGCCTGGTGCTCCAGGCCGCCGCGATCGGCCGGGACGGCGAGGCGCTCGTACTCGACATGGGCAAACCCGTTCGCATCGACGATGTCGCCCGGCAACTCGCGGCCCAGGCCCCCGGCCCCGCACAGATCGTCTACACCGGGCTGCGGCCCGGGGAGAAGCTCCACGAGGAGCTCTTCGGCACCGGCGAGGCCGATGTCCGGCCGCTGCATCCGCTGATCTCGCACGTCACCGTGCCCGCACTCGACCCCATCGAGGTCAATTCCCTCGACCCCGCCGACGAACCGGAGAAGCTGATCGCACAGCTGGCCGCGCTCTGTGATCTGCCGAGCCAGCTACCGTCGGCCGCGCTGGTGCCGCACAGCCGGTCGGCCGAAACCTCTGCCCCGCCGCCGCTGTGAGCGGTGGGTGCACCTTCCGGTACGCCCCCCGGGCGGCCCGTCCCTGTGGTGAGCTGTACGGGTGGCGGGGCTGGGTCTGATGCTGCACCCCACCCGGGACGTCTCCGAGGTGGTCGGGATCATCGAACGGTGGGCGTCGCGCCACCGCAAGACGCTGATGGTGCGTGCGGAGGACGCGCACCGGGTGCCGCCCAGCGTCGAGCCGGTCCCGGTGAGCGAGGTGGCCGGTCGCGCGGACGCGCTGATCAGCATCGGCGGGGACGGCACCATGCTGGGCGCACTGCGCTCGGCCGTCCGCAACCCGAAGCCGGTGCTGGGAGTGCACCTGGGCCGGCTCGGGTTCCTCGTGGAGGTCGAGCCGCCGGACCTGCCGACGGCGCTCGACCGGCTCGTCGCGCACGACTTCACCGTCGAATCGCACGCCTGTCTGGCCTGCGACGTGTGCGGGGACGACGTGGTGGCCTTCAACGACGTCGCGCTGGTCCGCCAGCCCGGCTCCGGCTTCGTCACCGCCAGCCTCGCCGTGGACGGCCAGCGATACGGCTACTACCGCTGCGACGCCCTCGTGATCAGCACGCCGACCGGCTCGACGGCGTACAGCTACGCGGCGGGCGGCCCGCTGGTCTCCCCGGCGGCGGACGCGGTGGTGGTGACCCCGTCGGCGCCGATGGCCGGCATCTCCCGGTCGGTGGTGCTCGCGCCGGAGGAGAGCATCCGGCTGGAGCTTCAGCCCAACTCGGCGGCGGTTGCCGTCGAGATGGACGGGCTGGTGATCCGGGACGCGGCGACCGAGGGGGCCGTGGACATCAGCTATCGCCGGGACGCCGGCCTGGTGGTCCGCTTCGACCCGGGTCGCTACCGGGAGCGCAACCAGCTCAAGCTGAGCCTGCTCGACCTGCCGTTCCTCCCCGACCAGCTCCGCGAGCTGCTCCCCGACGAGCTTCGGCAGCAGCGCGAGCTGCCGCCGCCCTGCTGACCGGGCCGCCGCCCGGAAGATCCGGCGCCGCCCTGCTCAGGCCTTCGACAGCACGCCGTCGACCAGGGCCTTCGCCTCCTCCTGGATCCGGGCCAGGTGCTCCGGCCCGTGGAACGACTCG
Source organism: Micromonospora sp. NPDC005806 (assembly GCF_042871425.1). Classification (NCBI taxonomy): domain Bacteria; kingdom Bacillati; phylum Actinomycetota; class Actinomycetes; order Micromonosporales; family Micromonosporaceae; genus Micromonospora; species Micromonospora sp. NPDC005806. The sequence continues at coordinate 98,820 of NZ_JBIAIL010000016.1, forward strand.
GCGTAGATCTTGTAGACGTCCTCGGTGCCGGACGGCCGGGCGGCGAACCAGCCCGACGCGGTGGTCACCTTCAGCCCGCCGATCGACGCGCCGTTGCCCGGGGCGGTGGTGAGGATGGCGGTGATCGGCTCGCCGGCCAGCTCGGACGCGCCCACCTGCTCGGGCGACAGCTTGGCCAGCACCGCCTTCTGCTCCCGGCTGGCCGGGGCGTCGATCCGGGCGTACGCGGGCGCGCCGAAGCGCTCGGCCAGCTCGGTCCAGTGCTGGCTCGGGGTCCTGCCGGTGGTGGCGATGATCTCCGAGGCGAGCAGGCAGAGCAGGATGCCGTCCTTGTCGGTGGTCCAGGTGCCGCCGTCCCGGCGGAGGAAGGAGGCGCCCGCGCTCTCCTCGCCGCCGAAGCCGACCGCCCCGTCGAGCAGGCCGGGCACGAACCATTTGAAGCCGACCGGCACCTCCAGCAGCGGGCGGCCCAGGTCCTCGGCGACCCGGTCGATCATGGAGGAGGAGACCAGGGTCTTGCCGACCGCCGCGGCCGGCCCCCACTGGTCCCGGGTCCGGAACAGGTGGCCGATCGCCACCGCCAGGTATTGGTTGGGGTTCATCAGGCCACCGTCGGGGGTGACGATGCCGTGCCGGTCGGCGTCGGCGTCGTTGCCGGTGGAGACCTGGAACTTGTCGCGGGCGGCGATCAGCGAGGCCATCGCGTTCGGCGAGGAGCAGTCCATCCGGATCTTGCCATCCCCGTCGAGGGTCATGAACCGCCAGGTCGGGTCGACGTTCGGGTTGATCACGGTGAGGTCGAGCCGGTGCCGTTCGGCGATCTCCCCCCAGTACGCCACGCTCGCCCCACCCATCGGGTCGGCGCCGATGCGCACCCCGGCGTCGCGGATGGCGGCGATGTCCAGCACCGCGGGCAGGTCGTCGACGTACCGGCCGAGGAAGTCGTACGCCCCGGTGGTGTCGGCGGCGCGGGCGCGCGCGTACGGGACGCGCTTCACCTCCTTGAGCCCGGCGGCGAGGATGGCGTTCGCGCGGTCCTGGATCCACTTCGTGGCGTCGGTGTCGGCGGGCCCGCCGTGGGTGGGGTTGTACTTGAAACCGCCGTCGTCCGGGGGGTTGTGCGACGGGGTGATGACGATTCCGTCGGCGAGGCCGGCGGTCCGCCCCCGGTTGTGGGTGAGGATGGCGTGCGACAGCGCCGGGGTGGGGGTGTAGCCGTCGCGGCTGTCCCGTAGCACGGTGACGTCGTTGGCGGCGAGCACCTCCAACGCGCTGACCTCCGCCGGGGCGGAGAGCGCGTGGGTGTCCCGGGCGAGGAAGAGCGGGCCGTCCAGGCCCCGCTCGTGCCGGTAGTCGCAGAGCGCCTGGGTGACGGCGAGAATGTGGTCCTCGTTGAAGGCGTTCTTCAGGCTGGACCCGCGGTGCCCGGAGGTGCCGAAGGAGACCTGCTGCGCCGGGTCGGCCGGATCCGGGTGCTCGGCGTAGTAGGCGGTGACCAGCCGGGGTACGTCGACCAGGTCGGCGGGCTCGGCGGGCTGGCCGGCACGGGGGTGGGCCACGACGGGATCCTCCTCGAAGTACGGGCGGTCAGGGCTCGACGCGCTGACCCTTGCCGATGACGACGATGCCGTTGTCGGAGACGGTGTAGCGCTGCCGGTCCTTCTCCAGGTCGACGCCGATCTCGGCGCCCTCCGGGACGTAGACGTTCTTGTCCAGGATGGCCCGTCGGACCACCGCGTGCCGGCCGATCTCGACGCCCTGCATGAGCACCGCGCCGTCCACGTGCGCCCAGGAGTGGACCTTGACCTCCGGCGCGACGATCGAGTTCTCCACCAGCGAGCCGGAGATCACCGACCCCGGCGAGACCAACGAGCTGACCGCCCGGCCGACCCGCTCCCCCCAGGCGTGCACGAACTTGGCCGGCGGGTACGGCGGCTGGTTGCTGTAGATCGGCCAGTCGAAGTTGTAGAGGTTGAACACCGGGTGGACGTTGATCAGGTCCATGTGGGCGTCGTAGAAGGAGTCGAGCGTCCCCACGTCCCGCCAGTAGCCGCGGTCCCGGTCCGTGCTGCCCGGCACGTCGTTGTCCCTGAAGTCGTAGACGTTGGCCTCGCCCCGCTCGACCAGCATCGGGATGATGCTGCCGCCCATGTCGTGCTTGCTGCTCTTGTCCTCGGCGTCCCGCTCCACCGCGTCGATGAGCGCCTTGGTGGTGAAGACGTAGTTGCCCATCGAGGCGTAGATCTGGTCGGGCGCGTCGGGCAGGCCGACCGCGTCGGTGGGCTTCTCCCGGAACGCCCGGATCCGCCGGCCGTCCTCGCCGACCTCGATCACCCCGAACTGGTCGGCCATCGACAGCGGCTGGCGGATGCCGGCCACCGTCACCGCGGCACCGGAGGCGATGTGGTCCTCCACCATCTGCCGCGGGTCCATCCGGTAGATGTGGTCCGCGCCGAAGACAATCACATACTCCGGCTGCTCGTCGTAGATCAGGTTGAAACTCTGGTAGATCGCGTCGGCCGAGCCGGCGAACCACCACGGACCGCGGCGCTGCTGCGCCGGCACCGGCGTGACGTAGTTGCCGAGCATGGTCGACATCCGCCACGTCTGGGTCACATGGCGGTCCAGCGAGTGGGACTTGTACTGGGTCAGCACGACGATCTTGAGATAGCCGGCGTTCGCCAGGTTGGAGAGGACGAAGTCGACCATGCGGTACATCCCGCCGAAGGGGACGGCCGGCTTCGCCCGGTCCGTGGTGAGGGGCATCAGGCGCTTGCCCTCCCCGCCGGCCAGGACGATCGCGAGCACCTTGGCAGCCATGCTCAGACGCTATCCATCCCGCCCCAAGTTCACCACTCGTACGCGCACAGTTCCGCACCGGGTGCGGCGTGGGAATCTGCATTAGGGTGCCGGGCATGACCGATTCCGCCCGCCTGCGCGTCGACCTGCTCACCCGCGAGTATCCGCCGGAGGTCTACGGCGGGGCCGGGGTGCACGTCGAGTACCTGGCGCGCGAGCTGCGCCGCCTCGCCGACGTGCGGGTGCACTGCTTCGGCGCGCCCCGCGACGAGCCGGGGGTCACCGCGTACGCCGAGCCGCCCGGGCTGGCCGGGGCGAATCCCGCGCTCCGGACCATGGGCGTCGACCTGGAGATGGCGGCCGGCTGCGCCGGCACCGACGTGGTGCACAGCCACACCTGGTACGCCAACCTGGCCGGGCACACCGCGAAGCTGCTGCACGGGGTGCCGCACGTGGTCACCGCGCACAGCCTGGAGCCGCTGCGCCCGTGGAAGGCCGAGCAGCTCGGCGGCGGATACGCGCTCTCCTCCTGGTGCGAGCGGACCGCGTTCGAGGCCGCCGACGCGGTGATCGCGGTCAGCGAGGGAATGCGGCAGGACGTGCTGACGGCCTACCCGGCGGTGAACCCGGACCGGGTGCGGGTGGTCCACAACGGCATCGACACCGTCCAGTACGCCCCGGACCCGGGCACCGACGTGCTGGACCGGCTCGGCATCGACCCGGCCCTGCCCAGCGTGGTGTACGTCGGCCGGATCACCCGGCAGAAGGGCCTGCCCTACCTGCTGCGGGCCGCCCGGGAGCTGCCGACCGACACCCAACTCGTGCTGCTCGCCGGCGCGCCGGACACTCCGGAGATCGCCGCGGAGGTCGAGGGGCTGGTCGAGGAGCTGCGGGGCAACCGATCGGGGGTGGTCTGGGTCGCCGCGATGCTCCCGAAGCACGAGGTGATCCAGGTGCTCACCCATGCCACGATCTTCGTCTGCCCGTCCGTCTACGAGCCGATGGGCATCGTCAATCTGGAGGCGATGGCCTGCGAGACGGCCGTGGTGGCCACCGCCACCGGCGGTATCCCGGAGGTGGTCGTCGACGACGGGACCGGGCTGCTGGTGCCGATCGAGCAGGCCGGCGACGGCAGCGGCCGGCCGCTGGACCCGGAGCGGTTCGTGGCCGACCTGGCGGGGCGGATCAACGAGCTGCTGGCGGCCCCGGAACGGATCGTGGAGTTCGGCCGGGCCGGCCGCCGCCGGGCCGTCGAGCACTTCTCCTGGGACGCCATCGCGCAGCGGACGCTGGAGGTGTACCGGTCGGCTGGCGCCGCCGGCTGACCCGAGCGCGAAGCGATCTCGCGCAGTAGGTTGAACCGGTGACCGGACGATTCCCGATCGAAGACGTCTCCCCCGTCGTCTCCTGCGGTCGCTACCCGGCCAAGGCGGTGGTCGGCGAGATCGTGCCCGTGTCGGCCCGTGCCTACCGCGAGGGGCACGACGCGCTCGGCTGCAACGTGGTCTGGCTCGGCCCGGACGGCGCGGCCCGCCCGTTCAGCCGGATGCGCCCCGGCGAACCGGGCCAGGACCGCTGGCACGCCACCATCCGACCGGACGCCGTCGGCACCTGGCGGTTCACCGTCGAGGCGTTCCACGATCCGTACCTCACCTGGCAGAACGCGGTCACCAAGAAGCTCGCCGCCGGCCAGGGCCCGGCCGACCTGGCCAACGACCTGGCCGAGGGCGCCCGGGTGCTGGAGGCGGGCTTGAAACTCGTGCCCGACGCCGACCACGAGCGGGTCCGGGCGGCGGTGCTCGCGCTGCGCGACGAGGACCTCGACCTGCCCCGCCGGGTCGGCCCGGCGCTGGACCTGGCGCCGCTGCTCTGGGACCATCCGGTCCGCGAGCTGGTCACCACCGGGGACGAGTACCGGCTCTGGGTGGACCGGCCCCGCGCCCTCTTCTCCGCCTGGTACGAGTTCTTCCCCCGTTCCGAGGGGGGCGTCCCGGGCACCGTCGACACGCCGGCCCGGTCGGGCACCTTCGTCACCGCCCTGGAACGCCTGCCGGGCGTCGCGGCGATGGGCTTCGACGTGCTCTACCTGCCGCCGATCCACCCGATCGGCCGGGTCAACCGCAAGGGCCGCAACAACTCGCTCACCGCCGGGCCCGACGACGTGGGCTCGCCGTGGGCGATCGGCGCCGCCGAGGGCGGCCACGACGCCATCCACCCCGACCTGGGTACGCCGAAGGACTTCCGCGAGTTCATCGCCGCCGCCGCCGAGCAGGGCCTGGAGGTGGCGATGGACCTGGCGTTGCAGTGCGCTCCGGACCACCCGTGGGTGACCGACCACCCGGAGTGGTTCACCACCCGGGCCGACGGCAGCATCGCGTACGCGGAGAACCCGCCGAAGAAGTACCAGGACATCTACCCGCTGAACTTCGACAACGACCCGGAGGGCATCCGCGCGGAGATCCTGCGGGTGGTGCTGCACTGGGTCGGCGAGGGCATCCGGATCTTCCGGGTGGACAACCCGCACACCAAGCCGTTCGATTTCTGGCACTGGCTGATCCGGGAGGTCAAGAAGGTCGACCCGGACGTGCTCCTCCTCGCCGAGGCGTTCACCCGCCCGGCGATCATGCACGGTCTTGGCAAGATCGGCTTCACCCAGTCGTACACCTATTTCACCTGGCGCACGACGGCGGCCGAGATGCGGGCCTACTGCGAGGAGCTGGTCGCGGCCGCCGACCACATGCGACCGAACTTCTGGCCCAACACCCCGGACATCCTGCACGAGTCGCTCCAGCACGGCGGCCCGCCGATGTTCAAGATGCGGGCGGTGCTGGCCGCGCTGCTCTCCCCCTCCTGGGGCATGTACGCCGGCTTCGAGCTCTTCGAACACGTCGCCCGCCCGGGCGCCGAGGAGTACCTGGACAACGAGAAGTACGAGCTGCGCCCACGGGACTGGACCGGGGCGCAGGAGCAGGGCCGCTCGCTCGCCCCGTTCATCGCCAACCTCAACCGGGTACGGCGCGACAACCCGGCCCTGCACCGGCTGCGCAACCTGCGCTTCCACGACATCGACAACCCGGCGCTGCTCTGCTGGTCCAAGCACGACCCGGACACCGGCAACACGGTCATCGTGGTCTGCTCGTTCGACTCACAGGCGGTGCAGTGGGGCAACACCACCCTCGACCTGCCGGCGCTCGGCTTCGACTGGCACGAGCGGTTCACCGTCCACGACGAGCTGACCGGGGCCAGCTACGACTGGGGGCAGCGCAACGCGGTGCGGCTGGACCCGTACCTGCAACCCGCGCACGTCCTCACCGTGCGCCGGCCCGTACCGCCGGCCGAGCCCGAGCCGCCGGCCCCGGCGGCGCCCGACCTGACCGTCGCAGACGTACCCGCCGACCTCTCCGGCGGCACCGCCCCGACCGCACCGGCCGCGAAGGACGACGCACGATGGACCAGCTGATCGCCGGCGAGGCGTACGACCCGCACGCCGTGCTCGGCGCGCATCCCGCCGACGGGCGCACCACCATCCGCACCATGCGTCGCGGGGCGGCCGAGGCGGCCGTGCTCGTCGGCGACGAGCGGCACCCGATGAAGCGGGTGCACGACGTCGGCGTCTTCGAGACGGTGCTGCCCGGGGAGGTGCTCGACTACCGGGTCGAGGTGGACGGCGCGGTGCACGACGACCCGTACCGCTACCCGCCCACCGTCGGCGAGCTGGACCTGCACCTGATCGGCGAGGGGCGGCACGAGCGACTCTGGGCGGCGCTCGGCGCCCGGGTCTTCGACGAGGGCGTGGCGTTCTCCGTCTGGGCGCCCAACGCCCGCGGGGTGCGGGTGATCGGCGACTTCACCGGCTGGGGGCCGGACGACGGCTGGCCGATGCGCTCGCTCGGGTCGAGCGGGGTGTGGGAGATCTTCGTGCCCGGCGCGCCCGTCGGCGCCCGCTACAAGTACCGGATCCTCGGCGCGGACGGGCACTGGCGGGACAAGGCCGACCCGATGGCCACCCGCACCGAGGTGCCGCCGGCCACCGCCTCCGTGGTGCACGACTCGGCGTACGAGTGGGGTGACGCGGACTGGCTGGCGCGGCGGGCGAAGCGGAAGCCGCACCAGGAGCCGATGAGCGTCTACGAGGTGCACCTCGGCTCGTGGCGGCCCGGCCTCGGCTACCGGGATCTGGCCGAGCAGCTCACCGCGTACGTGACCGGGTTGGGCTTCACCCACGTGGAGTTCCTGCCGGTGATGGAGCACCCGTTCGGCGGCTCGTGGGGCTACCAGGTCACCGGCTACTACGCCCCCACCGCCCGGTTCGGCGACCCGGACGACTTCCGCCACCTGGTGGACCGGCTGCACCAGGCCGGCATCGGGGTGATCCTCGACTGGGTGCCGGCGCACTTCCCCAAGGACGAGTGGGCGCTCGCCCGTTTCGACGGCACCCCGCTCTACGAGCACCCCGACCCGCGGCGCGGCGAGCACCCCGACTGGGGGACGTACGTCTTCGACTTCGGCCGCCGAGAGGTGCGCAACTTCCTGGTCGCCAACGCGCTCTACTGGCTGGACGAGTTCCACGTCGACGGGCTGCGGGTCGACGCCGTCGCCTCGATGCTCTACCTGGACTACTCCCGCCGGGAGGGGCAGTGGGCGCCCAACGTGCACGGCGGCCGGGAGAACCTGGAGGCGATCGCGTTCCTCCAGGAGGTCGACGCCACCGTCTACAAGCATCACGCCGGGGTGGTGATGGTCGCCGAGGAGTCCACCGCCTGGCCGGGGGTGACCCGGCCGACCGACGAGGGCGGGCTGGGCTTCGGCTTCAAGTGGAACATGGGCTGGATGCACGACACCCTGCTCTACACCTCGAAGGACCCGATCTACCGGCAGCACCACCACCATCAGCTCACCTTCTCCCTGGCGTACGCCTGGAGCGAGAACTACGTGCTGCCGATCAGCCACGACGAGGTGGTGCACGGCAAGGGCTCGCTGGTGGGCAAGATGCCCGGCGACACCTGGCAGCGGCTGGCCAACGTGCGGGCGCTCCTCGCGTACATGTGGGCGCACCCCGGCAAGCAGCTGCTCTTCATGGGCTGTGAGCTGGCCGACGACCGGGAGTGGAGCGAGGAACGCGGCCTCGACTGGTACCTGACGCACGACCCGGCCCGGGCCGGGGTGCAGCGCCTGGTCGGCGACCTGAACCGGGTCTACCGGGCCACCCCGGCGCTGTGGTCGCAGGACACCGAACCGGCCGGCTTCCGCTGGATCGCCGGCGACGACGTCGCCAACAACACGGTCTCGTTCATCCGGATCGCCCCCGACGGCGCGACGCTGGTCTGCGTGGCGAACTTCTCCGCCCGGCCGCTGGAGGGCTACCGGATCGGCCTGCCGGCCGCCGGGACCTGGACCGAGGCGCTCAACACCGACGCCCACCACTACGGCGGGTCGGGGGTGGGCAACCTGGGCGCGGTGCACGCCGAGAGCGTGCCCTGGCACGGGATGATGGCCTCGGCCTCGCTCCGGGTGCCGCCGCTCGGCGTCCTCTGGCTCCGCCGCGACTGAGTCGACAGCTGCACCGCCGAGGTCCAGGTGGCCGGCTCCGACAACTGACGATCGGTGCGGGCCGGCCGGGTCGTTCGTCAGACCAGGCCCGCCTCGCGCAGGAGCTTCCAGAGGCCGGCGCCGTCGGGGGCGGAGAGCCACTTCTGCCCCACCGGGCCGGCGGTGGGGCGGCCCGCCGGGGCGGGCAGGGTGCCAGCGAGCACCGCCTGGGTGGGCGAGAGCCGGCGGATCGCCACCCCGGCCACGTTGTCCGGGTGCGCGGCGGCGAACTCGCGGTAGATCTCCTGGTCGTGCTGCCCGTCGTCGCCGATCAGCAGCCACCGGACGTCCGGGAACTCCCGGGCCAGCGTGGCCAGCGTGGCCCGCTTGTGCTCCCGGCCGCTGCGGAACCACCGGTCGGCCGTCGGCCCCCAGTCGGTGAGCAGCAGGGGCCCGGCCGGGTAGAGGTGCCGGGAGAGGAACCGGGTCAGCGTCGGCGCGACGTTCCAGGCCCCGGTGGAGAGGTAGAAGACGGGTGCGCCCGGGTGGGCGGTGACCAGCCGCTCGTACAGCACGGCCATGCCGGGGACGGCGGCTCGAGCGTGCTCGTCGAGGACGAAGGTGTTCCACGCGGCGAGCAGCGGCCGGGGCAGCGCGGTGACCATGACCGTGTCGTCGATGTCGGAGAGGATGCCGAAGCGGACGTCCGGATCGAGGATGCGGACCAGAGCCTCGACCGGCTCCGCGTCGGGGACGCTGAGGCGTACGCAGCCCCAGCCCGGGGTGAAGTCGGCCGCGATGACCGTGTCGACGAAACCGCTGCGGTCCGCGGTGACCTCCTGGCGTACGCCGCCGGCCTCGACGGTGACGGTGGCGTACTTGGCCGGCAGGGTGGCGAAGCTGCGCCAGCCACGGACCTTCTCCAGCCGGCCCCGCTGGCGGGTGTCGGGGCGACCGAGCAGCACCCGGCAGAGCACCCGCGCCCAGCCCGGGGCGCCGTACCCGGCGTACGCGATGATGTTGACCTGCCACCCGGTGCGCCGCAGCCGGCGTTCCACCAGGTTGTGCAGGGCATCCTCGATCCGCGCGGCCCGGTGCAATTGCGGCACGGCCAGTTGGTCCGGTGGTGTCGGCGGCACGCTGCCACCCTGCCACAGCCGGCGGACACCGGCCACGCGAGTCGGCTGCGCCGATCCACCCCGTCGCCGGCCGGCACCGTGACAGACTGCGGTCGCAGGCGACGACGGGGGCGTTGGTCGTGTGGACACCAGTGCGGAACCCGGGACGGTGGCGTCCGGCGCTGGACCGGCCGGCGCTGGTGGCGCTGCTGCTCGGGGTGGCCGGAGTCGGCTACCGCCTGGTCCTGACGCTGCTCACGCTGCCCACCTCGAACAGCGACGAGGCGACGTTCGGCCTCGCCGCCGTGCACATCGGCACCGGCCACGAGCGGCCGGTATTCCTGTACGGCCAGCACTACATGGGCATGCTGGAGTCCTACCTGGCAGCGCCACTGGTCGCCTGGGCCGGGCCGAGCTGGCCGGTGCTGCGGCTGCCGCTGCTGGCGCTCTACGCGGCCTTCCTGTGGCTGTCGTACCGGCTGACCCGCCGCCTCTTCTCCCGCTGGCTGGCCACCTTCGTGGTCGGCCTGCTGGCGCTCGGCTCGGAGCGGGTGGTCCGCGACCAGCTCACCATGGTGGGCGGGCGGCCGGAGGTGAAGCCGGCGGTGCTGGCGATGCTGCTGATCGCGGTGGCCCTCGGCGAGCGTCGGGTGCGGCACCGCTGGCTGGCCACCGGCCTGTTCGGGCTGCTCGCCGGGGTCGCGCTCTGGTCGGACTGGTTGATCGTGCCGTACCTGGCGGTGGCCGGGCTGGTGCTGGTGTGGGCGGCGCCCCGGGACCTGATCGGCTGGCCGGGGGTGCTGCTGGTGGCCGGGTTCCTGGTCGGGGTCGCCCCGATGGTCAAGGACAACATCGTTGCCCCGGACGGGCAGGACTCGCTGTCGGTGTTCCGGACGATCAGCACCAAGGACGGCGTGGCCCCGTCCTGGTCGGAGCGGCTGCACGGCGGGCTGGCGGAGGGCGCGCCGCTGGCTTCCGGGCTCTGCCCGACGGCGGGCTGCGCCCGCTGGCAGGAGTGGTTCGGCCTGCTCTACCCGCTGCTGCTGGTGGCCGCCGCCGGGCTCGGGCTGGTCGCGTACCGGCGGGCCGCCGACCCCGCCGCGCGGCTTCGGGCGGTCGCGCGGCTCGCCCTGGTCGTCGGCGCCGCGCTGACCCTGCTCGGGTACGTCCGCAGCGCGCTAGCCGCCACCGATCCGCTGGGCAACGCCCGCTACCTGTCGGTGCTGCAGATCTCGCTGCCGGCGGTGCTCTGGCCGCTCTGGCTGGCCGCCGCCCACGCCTGGCGGGGCACGGCGGCCGTGGCCGCCCGGGTGGGTGGCGCGGCGGCCGGTCTGGTGCTGGCGGCGCTCACCGCGGCCGCGGTGGCGGCCACCGTCGCGTTCGTCGCCGACGCGCCGTCGCTGCGCGCCGAGGAGCAGCGGGCCCGGGCGTTGGCCGACGCGGTCCGCCGCGCCGGCCTGCACGAGGTGTACGGGGACTACTGGACCTGCAACCGGCTGATCTTCAACACCGGCGAGACGGTGACCTGCGGGGTGCTGGACGGCAACCTGACCCCTGGGCAGAACCGCTACCCGGCGTACTGGAAGCGGGTGGGGCAGGCGGCCCGGCCCGGGTACGTGCTGGCGGTCGGGTCGTCGGCGGAGCGAGCGCTGCGCCGGTGGCTCGGCGCCCGGGCCGACGCGGCCGTGGTGGCCGAGGTCGGCGGCTATCGCGTGTACCACCCGGACAGCGCCGTGCGGCCGTGGCGCTGAACCCGGGTCGTACCCTGATCCGATGCTCATCCTGCTTCCCCCGTCCGAAGGGAAGGCCGAGGCCGGCACGGGCCGGCGGCTGGACCTGTCCCGGCTCTCCCTGCCGGAGTTGACCCCGGCCCGCGCGGAAGTGCTGGCCGCCCTGGTCGCGCTCTGCGCCGGTCCGGACGAGGCGGCGGCCCGGGCGGCGTTGGGCCTCAGCGAGGGGCAGCGCGCCGAGCTGCGCCGCAATGCCCGGCTGCGGGAGGCGGCCACCGCACCGGCCGGGCGGATCTACACCGGTGTGCTCTACGAGGCGCTCGACCTGGCCTCGCTGCCGCCCGCGGCGGAACGGCTGGCCCGCCGCTCGCTGCTGATCAGTTCCAGCCTCTGGGGCGCGGTACGCCTCACCGACCGGATCCCGCCGTACCGCTGCCCGGTCGGGGCGAAGCTGCCGGGGATCGGCGCGCTGTCGGCGTACTGGCGCCGGGCGTTGGCCCCGGCGATGGCCACGGCCGCCGGTACCGGTCCGGTGCTGGACCTGCGCTCCGGCGCGTACGCGGCCACCTGGGCGCCGCGCGGGCCGGTCGCCGGGCGGACGGTCACGGTCCGGGTGCTGCACGAGCGCACCGTCGACGGGGTGCCGACCCGCTCGGTGGTGAGCCACTTCAACAAGGCCACCAAGGGGCGGCTGGTCCGCGACCTGCTCACCGCCGACGTCCGGCCGCGCACCGCGGACGCGCTGATCGGGGCGCTGCGCGACCTCAAGTACGCGGTCGAGGAACAGCCCACGGCGGCGGGCCGGCCCCGCCAGCTCGACATCGTGGTCAACGAGCTGTAAGGGCCGGCTGAAGCAGTCCCTTGCCGCAAATTTTGCTCAAGGCTCGGGCGCAGCGGTTTCGCCCCGGCGGTGACGGGTTCACGGTAAAGAAACCCTGACGCAAGGAGCACCCCGATGGCCGCCGAATCCATCAGCCTGCTCGACCGGGCCCGCCCATCGCCCGTACCGCCACCGCTGGACTGGCTGACCCTGGCCGACGCGTTCGAGGTCGCCTGCCTGCTGCGCTGCACCCCACCCCCGGCCACCGACGTCCGCCGGACCGACGTCGGGACGTACCGGGGCGGGGTCGCCGAGTTCAACCGGGAGGACGCGGCGCGCCGGATGCGGCAGCTCCTCGGCCGCCTCGACGTGCCGGTCGAGCACGAGCTGGCCACCGGAGGGCTGCGCCGCCGCTACGAGCTGCACCGGCTGTACGTGCCCCGGGAGCACCGGTCGACGTACGCGACCCTGCTGGAGGCCGGCTGGCGGCAGGGCCGCCGGGAGCTGCTCGGCGGTCCGGTCCCCGGCGCCTCCATGGCGCGGCGGGTGTGGCGGCCCCGGCTGGCCGCCGCCGCCTGGCGGGCGGCGCTGCTGGCCGGCGGGCGGCACGTCCGCCGCCACAGCCTGGGCATCCGGCTCGCCGACCGGGACCTGGCCGCGGTGCTGGTGCGCGGCGCGGCGCTGCTGGAGGTCCCGGCGATGCTCCGGCCGGGCTCCGGCTGCTTCCTGGTGAGCGTCCCCAACGGCGCGCACCGCACGCGGATCGTGGACAGCGCCGCCCTCGTGCCCCCCGCAACGGCCTGCTGAGCCGCACGCCCGGCGGCCGTCCGCGACCGCGCCGCCCGGGTGGCTCCCCTGCTCGGGGGAGCGGGGCCTCCACCGGGACCGAGGCCCCGCTCCCCCGGAATCCACACCGACCGCCGCTCCGGGTTGCGCGGCGGGCGGTGCACGGCGCACAGTGCAGCGCGTGAGCCGACACTGGTCCGTGCCCGGGCGACGCCGGGTCGCCGCGCCGGTGGCGCTGCTGATGCTGCTGGTGCCGGCCGTCGCCGGGCTCTCCGCCTGCCGGGACGAGCCCACCGAACCGGTCCGGATCAGGATCGCCACGGGCAGCCCGACCGCCGTCTACCACGCCTTCGGCCAGTCGCTGGCCGCCATCCTCAACCGGGAACTGCCCGGGGTGCGCGCCAGCGTGGTGGTCACCGCCGCCTCCGCGCAGAACATCCGGCTGGTCGGCTCGGGCCAGGCGGAGCTGGGTTTCACCCAGGCCGACGTGCTGCCCCCGCGCGCCCCGGAGCATGCCACCGTGCTCGCCGTGGCCCGCGTCTACGACGACCTGCTGCACCTGGTCACCACGGCCGGCGGCCCGGTGCGGACCCTTGCGGACCTGCGCGGCCGGCGGGTGTCGGTGGGCGCCGACGGCTCCGGCACCGAGGTCACGGCGATGCGGCTGCTGCAGGTGGCCCAGCTCGGTGGCGACCAGGTACAGCAGGAACACCTGGGCCTGGACGACTCGGTGGCCGCGCTGCGTGCCGGCCGGATCGACGCGTTCTTCTTCTCCGGCGGCCTGCCGGTGCGCGGGGTGGCGGAGCTGGCCGCCAGCACCGCCGTCCGGATGGTGGACCTGGGCGAGTGGACCGAGCCGCTGCGCCGGGGCTACGGCCAGGTCTACGTGACCCGGGACATCCCCCGCTCGGTGTACCGGACGGAACCGGTCAGCACGGTGGCGAATCCGAACTACCTGATCGTCCGCGCCGACCTGCCGGAGGCGCTGGTGCGGGAGGTGACCCGGCTGCTGATGGAACGCCGGGCGGAGCTGGCCGCCGCGCACCCGGCGGCCGGCCGGATGAGCCCCCGGGCGGCGATCGTCACCACTCCCCTGCCATTGCACCCGGGCGCCGCCGACTGGTACCGGTCCAGCAAGCCCTGACCTGGACCGGCGGGCCGGCGCGGGTCAGGCCCGGACCGGGGCGTCGGAGTCGACCGGCGCGTCGGCCACCTCGGCGGCCTCGTCCGGGGCGGGGAACCAGAGCTCGGCGACCAGCCCGCGGGGTTCGCCCTGGCGCATGGTCAACCGACCGTCGGAGGCGTCGACCAGCACCGCCGCGATGGTCAGCCCCAGCCCGGCCCCGTCCACGTTCTGCACGTCGGGCGCCCGCCAGAACCGCTCGGTGGCCTGGTCGAGCTGGCTGGTCGTCATGCCGGGTCCGGTGTCCCGCACCTCCAGCACGGTTCCGCCGTCCGCCGCGTGGACGGTCACCGTCACCTCGCCGCCGGCGCCGCTGAACTTGACCGCGTTGTCGATCAGCGCGTCGAGGGCCTGGTCGATCGCGGTCGGCACGGTCCGGGCGCGCGCGGGAGCAGTGGCGGTGTCGAGGTGGAGGGTGACCGACCGGTGCCGGGCCAGCGGCAGCCAGGCCGCCACCCGGGACGCGGCGACCTCGGCCGCGTCCACGGTGACCCGCTGGTTCTCCTCGCGTTCGGCCCGGGCCAGGGTGAGCAGCGCGTCGAGCACGGTGGCCAGCCGGTCGGTCTCCTCCAGCGCCAGCCGGTGCTCGGCCCGGCCGTCCGCGTCGGTCAGGCTCGGCCCCAGCTCCTCCACCCGCAGCCGCAGCGCGGTCAGCGGGTTGCGCAGCTGGTGGCTGGCGTGCGCCACGAAGGCCCGCTGCCGGTCCATCACGTCGGAGACCACGTCGGCCATGTTGTTGAAGCTGGCCGCCAGCCGGCGCAGCTCCGGCGGGCCGAGCCGGGGGCGCACCCGGGCGGTCCGGTGCCCCTCGGCGATCTCGTGGGTGACCGCGTCCAGCTCGGTGACCGGGCGCAGCACCCAGCCGGCCAGCCCGAACGCGGTGGAGACGCAGGCCAGCACGGCGAGCAGGCCGATGCCGGCGAGCAGCAGCCACCACGCGGTGACGGTGTGCCGCACCTTGTCGGCCGGGGTGGCGGTGACCACCGCCCCGAGCACCTCGCCGCCGTCGTTGATCGGGACGGCCACCATCACCGGCCCGTCCAGCCACGGCCAGACCGACTCCGGTCCGCTGAACTGCTGCCCGGCCAGCGCGGTGTCCAGGGCCGCGTCGGCACCCGGGTCGAACTCCCAGCTCACCGAGGCGACCACGATGCGGCGGTCCCGGTCGACCACCGCGGCCTCGATGCCGTACAGCTCGTCGTAGGCGGCCAGTTCCCCGTCGAGCGGGCCGGGCCCACCGCCGCGCAGTGCCGGGCCGGCCAGCGAGGCGAACCGGGTGGCGTCGGCGAGCCGGTCGGCGCGGACCCGGTCGGTCTCCCGGGTGGCGAGCGTGGCGGCCAGCGGCGTCTCCAGGGCCAGCAGCACCAGCACCATCAGCAGCAGGTAGCTGATCACCAGCCGGCGCCGCACCCCGGGCTCCTCACTCGCCGCGGAGCCGGTAGCCGACCCCGCGTACGGTCTCCACCAGCGTCGGATCGCCGAGCTTGCCGCGCAGCGAGCCGACGTGCACCTCCACCGTGTGCCGGTCGGCCCAGGTGGTGCCCCAGACGTCCAGCAGGATCCGGTCCCGGGCCACCGCCACCCCTGGTTGCCGGGCCAGGGAGAGCAGGATGTCGAACTCCTTGCGGGTGAGCGTGACGGCCCGGCCGGCGACGCTGACCGTCCGGCCGCCGACGTCGATGCGGACCGGGCCCGCCTCGATCAGGTTGCGCTCCGGCACGGTGTGGGCGGCGCGGCGCAGCACCGCCTCGATCCGGGCCTGCAGCTCGACCATGGAAAACGGCTTCACCACGTAGTCGTCGGCACCCAGCCGGAGGCCGAGCACCCGGTCGCGCTCCTCGCCCCGGGCGGTCACCGCGATGATGCCGAGCTGGCTGCTGCGCCGGCGCAACTCCCGGCAGAGGTCGGTGCCGTCCCCGTCGGGCAGGGTCAGGTCGAGCAGCACCAGGTCACAGGGGGCGGCGGAGAGGGCGGCCCCGACGGTGGCCGCGTGCTCCACCTGGTAGCCGCGCCGGGTCAGCGCGGAGGAGAGGGCGGCCGCCACCCGACGATCGTCCTCGACCAGGAGGATCCGCACCCGTGCCTCCATCCGCTCGACGTCCTGCCCTGCGAATGGTGGCAGACGTGGCGGCGCAACGGGAGGGGCGGTGTTCGGTCAGAGACCGAAGACCTCGTCGGCGGTGGCGTCCCGGACCCCGTCGGTGAACCCCCGGAAGCCGGGGTCGGCGTGGCTGAGCGGCACGCTGGTGACGTTCTCCCCGGTGGCCTGGGTGACGGCGTCGACCAGCGGCGGGTAGTCGGTCTCGGCGTCGGAGAAGCTGTCGTCGTCCGCCTCCGCCATGTTGATCACGTGCTGGACGTCGTCGGAGGGGGTGTCCAGGTCGTCCGCCCACTCCGTACCGGCCTGATAACACTCGTCGTAGGTCGCCCGCTCGCCGTCGGTCCACTCGTCGTCGTAGCTCTTCATCGCCGTTACCTCTCAGTGTGCTCTGGTGAGCGTGTGATTGGCAGTCCCGCCCTGCGGTGGGACGGTCCCGGTCTTACCCGTCTGGGTGGTGCCGGGTTGACGTTTCACGGCCACCGGCCCGCCGGGGCGGGTCTTACGGTCGGCTCCGCGTCCTGCCACCGGGCCACTCCCGGCGGTTGTCGCCTCACGCGCGAGCGCGGCGAGGTTGCGTGCGGCGTTGATGTCCCGGTCCAGGACCAGGCCGCAGGTGGTGCAGGTGTAGGGCGCGCGGACAGGGCAAGCTTGGCTTTCACCGTGCCACAGGCCGAGCAGGTCTTGCTGGAGGGATACCAGCGGTCAGCCACGATCAGCCGGCCGCCGTTCCATTTGGTCTTGTACGCCAGTTGCCGGCGTAGCTCGCCGAAGCCCGCGTCGGCGATGCGCCGAGCGAGGCGCCGGTTGCGGAGCATGCCGGCCACGTTCAGGTCTTCGACCACGATGGTGCCGTACTCGCCGGCGAGGCGGGTGGTGAGCTTGTGCAGGCCGTCGCGGCGCAGGCACGCCACCCGCGGGTGCGCCCGGGCCACCTGCCGACGCGCGCGTTCCCACCGCCTCGACGGCCGCAGGCCGGTACGCCGATCCGGGCCGACACGCCGGGACAGGCGCCGGGCCAGACGCCGCATCCGCCGCCCCGCGACCTCAAGGTGACGCGGGTTGGGCTTCATCTTGCCGGTGGACAGCACCGCCAGGTGCGTCACCCCGACGTCCACCCCGAGCACCGCCTGCGGACGCGCCGGGGCGCGCTCAACCCGGTCGACCTCAACGGTGAACGCGACATGCCACCGCCCGCCGTCACGGCGCACGGTCGCGGACAGGATCCGGGCCGTGCCCGCCTCCAGACGGCGGGCGAGTTTGCGGGCGGACTCGTGCAGCTTGAGCCGGCCCAACCGGGGCAGTACGACATGCTGGCGGTCCGGCTCCACCCGGATCGCACCCGTGGTGAACCGGATGCTCGGCGTGCTGCGGCGACGGGACTTGAACCGGGGAAACCCCACCCGCCGCCCGGTGCGTTTCCCGGTGCGGGAGTCGGACCAGTTCTTCAAGCCGCGGGCCAGGGCGTCAAGGCCAGTGTTGAAAGCCTCCTTGGAACACTCGGCCCACCACGGCGCCACGTCCGGCTTCGCCTGGTTCCACGCCTTGCGCAGCGCCGGCAACGACCACCCGATCGTCGGTGTCAAGCCCGACTCCGCGATGCCGTAGGAGCGTTCGGCGGCACGCCGCTGCATGACCGCCTTCACCCGAGCGAGGGCCCAGTTGTACGCCACCCGAGCCGCGCCCGAGTGCGCCAGCACTGCTCGTTCCTGACACGGCGTCAGGTCCAAGGCGAACCGGTACGCCTGCACCACCTTCATATCAATCACCATCGCCGGTTGCCGCCGCGACCGCCCGCCGGGCCGCCATAGGCTACCGCGGCGCCAACTGTTGTCCGCCCCTCCCTCCGCGGCCTTCCCCACCCGAGCATGCCGGCTGCGGAGGCGCGGGCGCGGGCGTACGCGGGAACCGGGCCGCGGCGACCGGCGCCGCGGCCCTAGGCTGCGGTGGTGATCTACAAGATTCTCTCGACCAGCGAGTGGGAGCAGGCGCGGGCGGCCGGGCAGTTCGCCGGCAGCGAGTTCGACCACCAGTCGGGCTTCATCCACCTCTCCGGGGCCGACCAGGTCGTGGCGACCGCCCGGCGGGTCTTCGCCGGGGCGACCGGCCTCACCCTGCTGGCCGTGGACCCGGACCGGCTGGGCGACGCGCTGCGCTGGGAGGTGTCCCGTGACGGCGCGCCGTTCCCGCACCTCTACGCGCCGCTGCCGGTCGAGGCGGTGGTGGCGGCGCACGCGCTGCCGGTGGACCGGCCGGCCGCCGACGCGGTGGCCGAACTGCTGCCCTGACGGCTCGTTATGCTCCGTCCCGAGCCCGTACCGGCACCGGGAGCCCCGGGGCGGCCGGGTGGTCCTGGCCCGGGCGGGTCCGCGGCGGTCCGCCGCGTGGTTCACCCGGCACCGACGGCGCGACGACGCGCCCTGCGACGATGCGAGTAGACAATGACTGACACCAACGACCGGTCCGCCTCCGTGTTCGTCCACCCGACGGCCGACGTGGAGGAGGGCGCCAAGGTCGGCGACGGCACCAAGGTCTGGCACCTGGCCCACATCCGGTCGAGCGCGCAGGTCGGCACCGGCTGCATCATCGGCCGCAACGTGTACGTCGACGCGAACGTCACGGTCGGCGACCGGGTGAAGATCCAGAACAACGTCTCGGTCTACCAGGGCGTGACCATCGAG
The DNA here is from genome assembly GCF_042871425.1 of Micromonospora sp. NPDC005806. Classification (NCBI taxonomy): domain Bacteria; kingdom Bacillati; phylum Actinomycetota; class Actinomycetes; order Micromonosporales; family Micromonosporaceae; genus Micromonospora; species Micromonospora sp. NPDC005806. The sequence goes on from NZ_JBIAIL010000016.1 coordinate 117,564, forward strand.
GACGAGGTCTTCGTGGGCCCGAGCGCGGTGTTCACCAACGACTTCCGGCCGCGCGCCCAGAACCCCGACTGGACGATCACTCCGACCATGGTCCGCCGGGGCGCCTCGATCGGCGCCAACGCCACGCTGGTCTGCGGGATCGAGGTCGGCGAGTACGCGATGATCGCGGCCGGCTCGGTGGTGACCAAGGACGTCAAGCCGTACCAGCTGGTGGCGGGCAACCCGGCCCGGCCGAAGGGCTGGGTCGACGAGAAGGGCGAGGTCGTCTCCCGCGACATCGACAACCCGCCGCACCAGGGCTGAGCGCGCGACGGGGGCGACGACCAGCCGGCCGTCGCCCCCGTTTTCGCGTCCGCTCAGCCGCAGAGGCGGCCGATCTCGTCGCGGAACCGGTCCATCGGGTTCGCCCCGCCCGGCCCGAGCAGATACTCCTTCAGCTCCCGCCGCGCCTCGGTCAGCGGGTCGTCCCCGGCCCGGGTCACGGTCAGGATCTTCTCCAGCTCGCCGCAGTCCGCGGCGAGCAGGTACGCCGCCCGCGCGGTGGGGAACTGCCGGCGGAACTCGTCCTCGGGCAGGCCGGCCGGGTTCGCCACCACGTACGGCCGCTCGCTCTGCACGAAGTCGGAGACCACGCTGGAGACGTCGCTGACCAGCAGGTCGGTGGCGTTGAAGCAGTCGAACAGGGACGGCGTGCGGCCGGTGACCACCAGGTGTGCGGGGCCGTCCAGGGGGCCGGCGTCGAGCTGTCCGCCGGCGGCCCGGATCCGGGCGACGATCCGCTCGTGGACCGCCCGGGCCTTCCTCGACCGGGTGCCGGTGAGCGGGTGCGGCTTGTAGATCACCCGGACGCCACCGGCGGCGAGCAGCCCGGCGACGATCTGGTCCCCCATCAGCACCAGCGAGGTGTGGTAGGGGTCGTCGTCCAGCCAGCCTTCCCAGGTGGGCGCGTAGAGCACGGTGAACACGTGGTCGGGGGCGCCGGAGCCGAAGGTGTGCACCCCGGCGAGCTGCGGACGGCCGACCTCGACGATGTTCCGGTCCAGCACGCCCACCCCGGCCCGGGCGTAGCGCTCCCGGCCCGCCGGCCCTGCCACCCAGACCTCGTCGTACACCTTGCTGTACGGGTTGACGCTGGCCTGCTTGTCGCTGTCGCCGTGGCCGACGAAGACGTGCTTCACGCCCGGCTCGCGCAGCAGGTGGATGTTGGCGCCGACGTTCGCCGCGTACAGAGCGACCTTCACGGAGCTGAAGTCGAGGTTCATGAAGTCGACCCCGGCCGGTACGCAGACCACCGGCAGCCGGGTGTCGGCGAGCTCGCGGAACGCGTCGTCGGCGCGGAGCAGCACGACGGCGCAGCGGCCGGCCGCCTCGACCGGAGCGAGCCACATGTTGGCCTGGTAGACGTCCTTGGCCGGGCCGGCGAAGTAGAGCACCACCTCGGGCCGCTCCCGGGCCATCCAGGCGTGCACCGCGGGCAGCACGCCCGAGGTCCGGCCCCGCCCGCGCAGCCAGGTGAGCGCCAGCGCGGCCGCGACGACCAGCCCCGCGGCCAGGGTGACGGCGCCGGTCGCCACCACCGGGGTGACCCGGTCGACCAGCGCGGCCACCACGGCCGCCGGCACGAGGAGCACGTTGAGCAACGGCATCCGCAGGCCGGCCAGCCGCTGGGCCCAGGTCGGCGGGACCGGTACCGCCCGCTGCGCGCCGAGGTCGATGTTGCGGGTGAACGCCGGGGTGGCGGCACGCCCGTTGACGACCCGGGTGAGGGCCGTCGTGCCGACGGCGACGGTCCAGAGCGCGGCCGGCAGCAGCAAGACGGCGATGGTGGCGCCCACCCCGGGGCGGACCGCGCTGACGGTCAGCAGGACCACGGACAGGTCCCGGAGGAACCGCCGCCAGACCAGCCCGAGGCCGGCCTTCTGGAGCAGTTCGCCGGTTGCCGCGAACCGGGTGGCCAGGGACAACTCACCGGCGATGACCACCAGCGCGGCGACCGCGTACGTGATCACCCAGCCGGGGACGCCGGAGAGGATCATGACCCCGTAGCCGAGCAGCGTCACGCCGGCGGCGGCGATGCCCTGTTGGCTCCGTACTCTGCTGAACAACGACACGCTCCCTGTCTGCTCATCAGTGTCGATGAGGTCCGATACCGGGCAGCTGCGACCTTAAACGGCGCAAGTAACACAAGTATTACCGGGGTGTCCGGTTGATGAACGGCCAATGACGCCGCTCACCTCCGGTAGCGGCCGGGCCGCGCAACGCAACGAGCCCCGGCCGACGAGCGGCCGGGGCCCGGGGCGCGGGGGGCGGGTCAACCGCCGATGACCACCCGACGGACGCCGGTCCAGCGGGCCGGGTCGGTGACCCGGCGGCCGTCGACCAACACCGTCACGCCGGGCAGGTCGGCCGGGGTGAGGGTGCGGTACTCGGCGTGGTCGGCCTGGATGACGGCGGCGCCGACCGGCTCGCCGTCGTAGCCGGGCAGGCCGTGCGCGGCCAGTTCCTCGTTGGTGTACATCGGGTCGGAGACGTACGGCGTGGCGCCCCGCTGGCGCAGCGCCTCGACGGTCGGGAAGACGCCGGAAAAGGCGGTCTCCTTGACCCCGCCCCGGTAGGACGCACCGAGCACCAGCACGCCCACCCCGGTCAGGTCGCCGTACGCGGCGGCGAGCAGGTCGACAGCGTAGTCCGGCATGGCGGCGTTGGCTTCGCGGGCCGAGCGCACGACGGTGGCGGCCGGGTCGTTCCACAGGTACATCCGCGGGTAGATCGGGATGCAGTGCCCGCCGACGGCGATGCCCGGGGAGTGGATGTGGCTGTACGGCTGGGTGTTGCAGGCCTCGATGACCTTGGTGACGTCGACGCCGACGGTGTCGGCGAACCGGGCGAACTGGTTCGCCAGGCCGATGTTGACGTCCCGGTAGGTGGTCTCGGCGAGCTTGGCCAGCTCGGACGCCTCGGCCGAGCCGAGGTCCCAGACGCCGTTGGGTCGGTTCAGGTCGGCCCGCTCGTCGAAGTCCAGCACCGCCTCGTAGAAGCGGACGCCGTGCTCGGCCGACGCCTCGTCGATGCCGCCGACCAGCTTCGGGTAGCGGCGCAGGTCGGCGAAGACCCGGCCGGTGAGCACCCGCTCCGGGCTGAAGACCAGGTGGAAGTCCGTGCCGGCGGTGAGGCCGGAACCCTCCTCCAGCATGGGGGCCCAGCGGTTGCGGGTGGTGCCGACCGGCAGGGTGGTCTCGTAGCTGACCAGGGTGCCCGGCTTGAGGCCACGGGCGATGGCCCGGGTGGCGTCGTCCATCCAGCCGAAGTCCGGCACGCCGTCGGCGTCCACGAAGAGCGGCACGACCACGACGACCGCCTCGGACTCGGCGACCGCGGTGGCGGTGTCGGTGGTGGCGGAGAGCAGCCCGGCGGCCACCGCCTCCTTCAGCTTGACGTCCAGGTCGGCCTCGCCCGGGAACGGCACGGCCCCGTCGTTGACCAGCTGGACGACCCGCTCGGAGACGTCGGCACCGATCACCCGGTGCCCCTTCGAGGCGAACTGCACGGCGAGCGGCAGGCCGATCTTTCCGAGCGCGACGACGCAGATGTTCATGAAACTACTTTCCTCCAGAGGGCCAGATTCGGCGCAGGCGGGCAAGGAACCGACGGGGGGTCACCGGCGTGATCGCGACGATGACCTGGCCCTTGTGGTTGGTGGTGGGCGTGACGAGGTGGAACCGGACACCGCGCCGGGCCAGCAGGCGGGGTGCGGCGACCCGGTGGTCCGTCCGCAGCGGCGTCGAGCCGGTGCCGCCCAGCGCGGTCACCTCCGCCCGTACCACCCGACGTTCCCCGTTCGCCGCGACGACCGCGAGCATCTGGTCCACCGCGAAGTCCGTCCTTACGACGGTACCGGGGCCACCAGGAGTGACTGTCGTCACACCCGTCAGCTCGCCCACGCTGACCCGGAGCGCCTCGGCGGTCAACTCGGTCAGCTCGGCCCAGCGGCTCTCCGCGGTGATCATCAGCGCCTTGGCGCCGGCGGCGTCCCGCCCCCAGGCCAGCCCGGTCGCGGTGAGCTTCGCCAGCATCGTGGCGGCGCTGTCGGTGACGTCGTACCACTCGTCCGGGTAGCCCAGCGCGGGGTCGCGGAAGCCGACGTGGTGGGCGTACCAGCGGTCGCCCTCGACGGTGACGTCGGGCAGCGTCTTGTCGGACTGCTGGCCGATCAGTTCGCGCAGCCGGTCCAGGTCGGCGTCCCGGGCCAGGACCAGCCGCAGCCGCAGGTCGGGCGCCAACCGGGCCACGATGCCGTCGGTCAGGTACGCCTCGGCGAGCTTGCGGATCCGGTCGTGGACCTGCTGCTGGACGTCCCGGGAGAGGTCGAGGAACTCGTGCCGGAGCAGCTTGGCCACCTCCCAGCTGAAGTGGCGCAGCAGGACGGCGTCCCGCCGGGGGCCGGGCTCGATCAGCCCGGCGACGCAGCCGACCAGCTCCTCGGCGCAGCGCAGCCGCTCCTCGAAGCGGCTGGCGTAGGTGATGTTCTGCGCGTTCTCCCGCTTGACCGCGTAGTAGTACTCGTAGTCGGCCAGCACGGAGATCTTCGCTGCCCGGACGCAGGCCTCCAGCGTGAACGGCTGGTCGCTGCCCATCGGCATGTCCGTGCGGAACCGCAGGCCGTGCCGCTCGATCAGGTCCCGCCGGAACAGCTTGGTGTTCGACAGCGACCAGGGCAGCTCGCTGTCGAAGAGGTCGACCCGCTCCTCGGTGCTGGCGTAGATGGCCTGGTGCACGTAGCGCTTGTTGGTGCCGACCATCCGGCCGAGCACCACGTCCGAGCCCCACCGGTCGGCGGCGTCGACCAGCCGCTCCAGCGCCTCCGGCCCGAGGTGGTCGTCGGAGCCGATGAAGAAGACGTACCGGCCGCGGGCCTGGTCGAGGGCCCGGTTGCTGGGCGCCGCCGGGCCACCCGAGTTGGACTGGTGCAGCACCCGGACCGTGCCCGGGTACCGCTTGGCGTAGCGGTCCAGCTCGGCCCCGCTCCCGTCGGTGGAGCCGTCGTCGACGGCGACCACCTCCAGCCGGTCCAGCCCGATGGTCTGCCCGACCAACGAGTCCAGGCAGGTGGTCAGGTACGGCATGGTGTTGTAGACGGCGACGACCACCGTCACGTCGGGCTGGCTCACGCGCCCACCCCCACCGAGGTCGGCGCGGCGCCGGGGGCCGGGTCGCCGTCGGGCACCGAACGGGCCGGGGCGTCCGGCAGCAACCGGGCGTAGACCCCGTCCAGCACCTCCGCCTGCGCCTCCCACGTCCAGCCCTCGAGCAGCCCGGCCCGGTCGTACGCGGCCCGGTAGCGGGCCGGGTCGGCGAGCACCTCGCGGACCGCCCGCACGAAGTCGGCCACGTCCTCGGCGGTGAACACCTCACCCTGCCCGGTCTGGCGGACCGTCTCGGACATCGTCTTGACGTCCGAGACCACCAACGGCAGCCGCGCGTGCGAGTACTCGAAGAACTTGGTGATCAACGCGATCTCGTGGTTCGGCCAGTGGTGAATCGGAATCACCCCCACCTGCGCACCCGACAGGAACGGCACCACCTGGTGATGCGGCACGTACGGCAGCACGTGCACCCGCCCGGCCACCCCCAGTTCCTCCGCCTTGCGGCGCAGGCTCTTGACGTACGCCGAGTCGGGCCGGTTGACCACGAACGCCGCGTGCGCCTCCGGCAGCTGCGGCAGCGCCTCGACCATGACGTCCAGCCCACGCCGGGCGGCGGCCACGCCGCTGTAGACCAGCAGCGGCTCGTCCGGACCCAGCCCGCACAGGGCGCGGATGTCCGGGGCGGGCTCGTCGCCGGCGGCCGGCAGCTCGTCCAGCGCCGGGGCGTTGAGCACCACGGCCGGCCGCTCGGCCAGCTGGTGCTCGGTCCGCAGCAGGTCGGCCAGCCCGCCGGAGACGGTCATCGCCGCGTCCGCGTACGGGACGAACTCGCGCTCGTGGGCGGTGTTGCCCGGCAGCCAGCGGGCGTTGTCCCGCCACGGCTGGACGCCGGGGAGGTACTCGTGGGCGTCCCAGACCACGGCGATCCGGCGGCCCGTGACCGCGGCCCGCACCTTGGCCCGGGCGGCCACGCCGAGCATCCGGAAGTCGTTGGCGTGGATGAGGTCCGGCTGGAGCTCGTCCACCGTGGCGCCGTAGGCCAGCTCGTAGTCCCACAGCCCGGGCTCCAGCCGTCGCCACGCGCCGTCACCCTGGACCTGCTGCCAGAAGAGCGTGTAGGCGCGGTCCCACGGGCCCGCCAGCTTGCGGTTGCGGCGGGCCCGGCTCAGCTCCCGGTTGCGCAGCGAGACCCAGCGGCGGACCAGACCGGAGAGCTTCTCCTCGAACCGCAACGTCGGCCACGCCAGCGGCGAGGGGCGGGCGCCGTCGCGGGCGGCGACGGTCAGGGTGGCGCGCCGGAACCGCAGGTCTGCGCGCCAGGCCTTCACGGCCTGGGTGCGGTGCGCGCCGATCCCGGTCGGGGGGTACGCCAGGGGCGCGCGCAGCCAGGCGCGGCGGAACTCATGCCGGCGCTTGGCCAGCGGCTCGGGCATGGGCAGCAGCCGCACCTCGGCGTCGCCGAGCCGCCAGCTGCGCCCGCCGCCGGCCGGGGCCTTGCCGAGGAGGATGACCTCCCAGCCGGCCGCGGCGGCGGAGCGGGCGGCCTTCTGCACCCGTGAGTCCCCGTTGACGCCGTTGTCGACCAGCATGACGACCCGACCCCGGGCACCCGGAATCCCGGCGCCGCCGTTGCGCTCCATCGTCTGTTTCTCCGCCTCTTCCCCGCCGTGTCCCCGGCCGGGGAACCGGTCCGAAATCCCGAGCGATTGTACGAGAACACGCGTCGCCGTCCCGTCCCTCAGGCCGGGCCGACGGGCCGGGATCGCCGCCGCGCGCACCGGAGCGTACCCCTCCGTTGCGCTCCCCGACGCGACGCGTCGACGGGCGGGCCGCCTGAGCACCCTGCCACTCCGTCACCGGTCCCGGAAGGTTCAGAGATGTCCGAAAAGTTAACATCTGGTGGTGGCATCGACCAGTGGTCTTCGGCACCCGCCCGTGCCCGGCCGCGGGGCCCGGGCCGGCGCCCGTCGGCGCTGGCCCGAGCCGACGGTCAGGCGGGGACCGGTGCCACGGCGTCGCCCCCGGGACGGGGCGCCGGGCGGGCCGGGGCGTCCGGCAGCAACCGGGCGTAGACCCCGTCCAGCACCTCCGCCTGCGCCTCCCACGTCCAGCCCTCGAGCAGCCCGGCCCGGTCGTAGACCGACCGGTAGCGGGCCGGATCGGCGAGCACCTCGCGGACCGCCCGCACGAAGTCGGCCACGTCCTCGGCGGTGAACACCTCACCCTGCCCGGTCTGGCGGACCGTCTCGGACATCGTCTTGACGTCCGAGACCACCAACGGCAGCCGCGCGTGCGAGTACTCGAAGAACTTGGTGATCAACGCGATCTCGTGGTTCGGCCAGTGGTGAATCGGAATCACCCCCACCTGCGCACCCGACAGGAACGGCACCACCTGGTGATGCGGCACGTACGGCAGCACGTGCACCCGCCCGGCCACGCCCAACTCCGCCGCGCGAGCCTGGAGGTCCTTGATGTAGGGGGCCGCCGGCCGGGGCACCACGAACGCCACGTGCGCGTCGGTCAGTTCGGCGAGACCGTCGACCATGATCCCGAGGCCGCGCTGCGCGGCGGCCGCGCCGCTGTAGACCAGCAGCGGCACCTCCGGCCCGATCCCGCACAGCTCGCGGATGTCCGGCACGGTGCCCTCGCCGACGCCCGCGGCGTCGCCGCTGCTCGGCGTGTTCAGCACGACGGTCGGCTGCTCGGGCAGGTGGTGCCCCTCCCGGAGCAGGTCGGCCAGCCCGTCGGAAACGGTCAGCACGGCGTCCGCGTACGGCGCGTACTCCCGCTCGTGGGCGGTGTTCGCCGGCAGCCAGCGGGGGCTGTCGTGCCACTGGCGGACCCCGGGCAGGAACTCGTGCGCGTCCCAGACCAGGGCGATCCGCCGGCCCTTGGCCGCGGCACGCAGCTTGGCGCGGGCGCCGACGCCGAGCATCCGGAAGTCGTTGGCGTGGATCAGGTCCGGCTTCAGCTTGTCGATCACCGGCCCGTACGCCAGCTCGAAGTCCCACAGCCCGGGCTCCAGCCGCCGCCAGGACCGGTCCCCCGCCGCCTTCTGCCAGAACAGTGTGTAGAGCTTGTCGACCGGGCTGGCGAGCTGCTTGCGGGCCTCCTGGGCGCGGTTGAGCTGGCGCCAGCGCAGGCCGACCCACTTGCGGGACACCTTGGCCGCCAGCAGCTCGCCCCGAAGGACCTGCCGGCTCAGCGCGCCCCGCGCCCCGGTCGGCTTGCCCAGGCTGAGGGCGCCGAGCCGGGCCTCCACGTCGGCCCGCCAGGCGCGCACCTCCTGCTCGCGGCGGGCGGCGACGCCGGTGGGCGGGTACGCCAGCGGCCCGCGCACCCAGGGGCGGCGGAACTCGTGCGGCGCGCGGCCCAGCGCGGTCGGCATCGGCAGCAGCCGCACCTCGGCCCCGCCGAGCTGCCAGGTCTGCGTCTTGTTGTTGGGTGAGCGGCCCAGCAGCACCACGTCCCAGCCCGCCGCGGCGGCCGAGATCGCGGTCTTCTGCACCCGGGAGTCACCGTTGACCGCGTTGTCCACCAGCATCACGATCCGGCCCCGGGTGCCGGGGTTTCGCTCGGAGGCAACCGTCATGTCCACTCCTGTCTGAGTGCGGGCGACTCGGGCCCCGGCGAGTGTACGGCAGCGCCGGTCGATCCCGGCGCGCACACGGGCCGCCGGGGCAGCGCCAGGCGGCGGGCCGCGGGCCGGCCCCTCTAGCATGGCCCGGTGACTGCCTCACAGCCTGTCAACGTGGCCCCCACGCCGGCGGCCGGACCCGCGTCGGCGACCACCACCCCCGGCCGCCCCGACGAGCGGCCCGCTTCCGCGCCCGCCAGGCCCCCGGCCCGCGAGTACGGCCTGGACGCGCTGCGCGTCGTCGCCATCTGCGGCGTCGTCGCCATCCACATCTTCGGCGTGATCGTCGGCCAGGACGACCTGCGCGGCAACCTCGGCTGGTGGGTCGCCACCGCGATCGACATCGGCGCGATCTGGACCGTCCCGGCCTTCATCATGATCAGCGGAGCGTTCGTCCTCGACCCGCGGGCGCACCGCGCCGGACCGGCCGCCTTCTACCGCAAGCGGTTCGTCCGGATCCTGCCCGCGATGATCGTCTGGCACGTGGTCTACGTGGTCGTGGTGCGGATGGCGATGCGCGGCGAGGACGTGACCGCCACCGGGCTGGCCCGGCTGCTGATCGACGGCAAGGTCTTCACCGCGCTGTACTTCCTCTGGCTGATCGTCGGCCTCTACGTCATCGCCCCGGTGCTGGCTCCCTTCCTGCACGCGGGCGGCCGGTACCGGGCGCTGATCACCGCCGGGGTGGCCCTCGGCTGGACCATGGTGGCGTACATGATCCCGGGCTGGGCACTGCTCCTCGGCGACTCCCGGCCGAACATCCTGACCAGCTGGAACCGTTGGTGGCCGTACGTCGGTTTCTTCGTCGCCGGCTGGGCGCTGCGCAAGGTGGTGCTCAACCGCCTCTGGACGACGGTGGCCCTGCTCGGCGCCGGGCTGCTGCTGGTCGAGGCGGTCTGGCAGTTCGGCGTGGCACCCCGGCACCGACTGCTCCAGGCCACCTTCCCGGTGATGGCCACCGGCACGCTGGTCGCCGCGGCCACCCTGCTGATCTTCCTGGCCGCGGTGAGCATCGGCGCCCGTACCACGTGGCGGCCCGCGGTCGCCCGGACCGTCGTCCGCCTCTCCGACGCCTCGTTCGGGGTGTTCCTGATCCACCTGCTGGTCTTCGAGGTGTTCCGCCAGCTGATCCCAGACGTGGAGGCGGGCCGGTCGCTGGAGGTGATCGGTCTGGTCTACCCGGCGGTGCTGGTCGTCTCGTTCGCCGTGTCGATGGTGGCGGCCCGCATCCCGTACGTCCGCGCCGTCTTCTGACCCGGGACGCCGAACGGCCCGCCGACCGCAAGGTCGGCGGGCCGTCGTCGTACCGGGGCGGTCAGCTGCTGAGGAACGAGGTGAGCTGACGGGCCGTCCAGGTGCCGTCGTGGTACGTGCGGGCGTACTCGGCCGAGGCCAGGCCGATCTTGGCGGTGGCGTCCCGGTCGTCGAGCAGCGATTCCACCACCTCGGTCAGGTTGGCCGGGGAGGCGTTGACGATCGGCAGGTCACCGCCGACGGTCTTGATCACCTGGTCGCTGAGGTACGCCACGACCGGCTTACCGGCCGCCATCGCCTCCACCGCGAACGTGCCGAAGCTGCCGGTGGTGAACTGGTCGAGCACGAGGTCGCACTCGCGGACCAGCTTGCGCATCTCGGCCCAGGCGACGCCCTCGGCGAGGCGCAGCTCGATCACGCCCTTGTCGTGCAGCGCCTGCATGGCCGGCAGGATCCGGTCGCTGCCCTTGGTCCAGCGCTTGGACGGCGCGTGCAGCACCAGCGGGCGGGCCCGCTCCATCACCGGCCGGTCGCACGCCCAGGACTCGACGTCCACCACCAGCGGGGTCCAGGTGGCCCAGGGCAGGTCCTCCAGCAGGTCCGGCGTGGTCACGAAGGCCGGCAGGCCGGACTCCTCGGCCACCCGTCGGTTCCGCTCCGCCTTCTTCTGGAGCTTGGCCGCGATGCCCTTGGGCGCGTCGGCGAAGAGCGAGAACTGGTGCCGCTCCAGGTGCCGCCCGGGGTGGCGGATCTCGCTGCCGTGCGCCAGCAGCGCCACCTTGATGCCGGCCTTGTGCAGCGCCGGCAGGTCGCCCTCGATGTTGTCGCCGTTGAGGTGCCCGAACAGCGGCATGAAGGCGTCCACCAGCACGTGCGTGTACTGGCTGAGCACCCGGTTGACCTGCTCCAGCTGGAAGTCGAGCTCCGGCTGGCGCAGCGACTCCAGGTAGACGTCCGCCGGGTAGTCGAAGGAGGTGGGAAGCTTGTTCATCACCACCTCGATCGACACGTCCGAGTTGTCGCGGGAGATCGCCTTGGCGAACGCCGCGGCCTGCCCGGCGTAGTTCGCCGGGCCGAGGCCGAGCCGGACCTTGGTGTCGGCGAGGGCCCGCCAGACCGGTAGCTCGCGCCGTTCGGCCGCTCGGCCGGGCAGCAGCCCCGCCGGGCGCTCGTGCACGGTCCACGCGATGTCCGGCCGCGGGGCGGCCGGGGCGAGACCGGAGATGTCCCGGTAGAGCTTGAGGAGCTTGCTGCTCTGCCGCTCCCAGGAGAGGTCGTCGAGGATCTCCTCGGTGAGGTGCGCGGCCAGCTCCGGCCGGCGGGCGGTGGCCCGCTTGACCGCGTCGACGAAGCCCGCCACGTCACCGGAGGTGAACACCTCGCCGATGTCGTGCTGCTTGACGTACGCGCTGACCACCTGCACGTCGCTGGTGACCAGCGGCAGCCCGGCGTGCAGGTACTCGGAGACCTTGGTCGGCAGGGACAGCTCGCAGTTCGGCGTGCGCTGGAACGGGATCAGCCCCAGGTCGGCCGAGCTGAGGTAGTCGGCCACCTCGTACGGCGACACGTACGGCAACAGGTGCACCCGGTTCCGGGCGCCGAGCGCCTCCGCCTTGGCCAGCAGCTCCTCCAGCAGCGGGGTCATCCGCCCGGTGACCAGCGCCAGGTGGTGCTCGGGCAGCTGCGGCAGGGCCGCGATGACGGTGTCCAGGCCACGCTCCGGGCCGATCCAGCCGCCGTAGACCATCAGCGGGACGTCCTCGGCCAGCCCCGCCCGGGCGCGGACGGACGCCTCGACGTTGCCGCTGCGGATGCCGTCCCGGACGGGCGAGTTGCCGACCACCAGCGGGCTCTCCGGCAGCGCGTACTGGCTGCGCAGCTTCTCGGCGATCTGCTCGGAGACGGTCACCACCGCGTCGGCCCGGGCGATGAACTCCCGCTCGGCGGCCTTCACGCCGCTGGCCTGCTGCGGCTTGGGCCACTCCACACCCTGGACGTACTCGTGGGCGTCGTAGAGCCAGACGCACTTCTTGCCCCGGGCACGCAGCCGGGCCGCGCTCATCGCCGCGGTGGGGATGGTGTTGATGTCGTTGGCGTGGATGACGTCCGGCTCCAGCTCCTCGAGCACCGGGCCGAAGGCCAGGTCGATGTCGAGCAGGATCGGCCAGTCGGTACGCCAGTCGCCGGTCGGCGGCCCCGGCTTGCTGCCGTGGAACTGCTCCCAGCCCCAGGCCCGCACGCGCAGCTCGTGGAGCGCCTCGTGGGCCTTGATCCAGGGGCGCGGCGGCGGGTTCGGCTTGCCGGTCTGCTTGCGCAGCCACGCCTGGTGCCGCGCCCGGTAGCGGTTCAGCGATGACTTGTCGGGAATGCGGAACTGGGTCAGTGCCCGGCGCACCCGGTGCCGGCTGCCGTGCTGCCGGGACAGGACCGGCGGGACGGGAACCCGGATCACCTCGATCGGGCCCATCGCGGAGTGCTCGGGCTCCTTGCCCTTCTTCTTCGGGCTGCGGCCCACCAGGACGACGTCCCAGCCGTCCCGGGCGGCGGCGATGGCGGTCTTCTGGACCCGGGAGTCTCCGGTGATGCCGTTCGCGACCAGGACGACGAGTCTCGGCGGGCGGGAGGGCGATGACATTCGCGGTCCTTTGTGGAATGAGGGGCTGACGGTTTCACGCCCGGCCGCGGCCCGCCGGAGCGGGCCGCGGCCGCCCGGGTCAGCGGGTAGGGACAGCGCCCTCGGCGGGGGACGTGTGCCGCGCTCCAACGGTCACGGTGCTGCCGTCCGAGGCCGAGCGCAGCAGCGCCCCGGCCACCTCGACGGTCCGCAGGCCCTGGCGGAGCGTGACGATGTCGCTCTCCTTGCCCTCCACCGCGTCGCGGAACCGCTCGTGCTCGACGAGCAGCGGCTCGCGCTTCGGGATGGCGTAGCGCACCATGTCGCCCTCGGCCACCCCGCGGAAGGCGCGCAGCGCCTCCCACTCGGTGTCGATCGCGCCGTTGGCGTAGAAGGTCAGGTCCGCGGTGAGCGTGTCGGCGACGAAGCAGCCCTTGTCGCCGGTGATCACGGTGGACCGCTCCTTGAGCGGGCTGAGCCAGTTGACCAGGTGGTTGACCATGGTGCCGTCGGTGAGCTGACCGACCACCGCGACCATGTCCTCGTGCAGCCGGCCGCTGCGGGACACCGTCCGGGCCGACACCGAGGTGTATTCCTGGCCGGTGACCCAGCTGGTCAGGTCGATGTCGTGGGTGGCGAGGTCCATGACCACGCCGACGTCGGCGATCCGGTGCGGGAACGGGCCCTGCCGCCGGGTGACGACCTGGTAGACCTCGCCCAGCTCGCCGGCCTCCAGCCGGAGCCGCAGACTCTGCAGGGCCGGGTTGTAGCGCTCGATGTGGCCGACGCCGGCGACCAGCCCGGCCGCCTCGAACGCCTCAACCAGCCGGGTGGCCGCCTCGACGGACTGGGCCAGCGGCTTCTCGATCAGTGCACCGACGCCGTTGCGGGCCAGCTCCAGGCCGACCTGCTCGTGCAGGGCGGTCGGGCAGGCGACCACCGCGTAGTCGATCCCCATGGCCAGCAGGTCGCCCAGCTCGGGCACGACCGGCGCGCGCAGCGTGCCGGTGACGTCGCCGGCCGGGTCGACGATGCCGACCAGCTCGACGCCGTCGAGGCCGGAGAGCACCCGGGCGTGGTTGCGGCCCATGGCGCCGAGGCCGATCAGGCCGGCGCGCAGCTTACGACCCTCGCTCATCGGGCACCCCCGGCGAGGTTCGCGCCCTCGGCGATCCGCTCCAGGTCGACCTGGCTCAGCGACGGGTGGACCGGCAGCGAGACGACCTCGGCCGCGGCCCGCTCGGTCTCCGGCAGGTCCCACGGGCCCGGCTTGCCGTCCTCGGTCAGGTACGGCTTGAGGCGGTGGATCGGAGTCGGGTAGTAGACGGCGTTGCCGATGCCCAGCTCGGTGAGGCGGGTCATGGCGGCGTCCCGGTTGCCCTTCACCCGCACCGTGTACTGGTGGTAGACGTGCCGGGCGGCGTCGGCCACCGGCGGGGTCACCATGCCGGTGATGTTGGAGTCGAGGAACTTGGCGTTCGCCCGGCGCTGCTCGGTCCACTCACCCAGCTGGGCGAGCTGCACCCGGCCGATGGCGGCGGCCACGTCGGTCATCCGCATGTTGGCGCCGACGATCTCGTTGGCGTACCGCTGCTCCATGCCCTGGTTGCGCAGCAGCCGCAGGGTGCGGGCGAGGCCGGCGTCGGCGGTGCTGATCATGCCGCCCTCCAGGGCGTGCATGTTCTTGGTGGGGTAGAAGCTGAAGCAGCCGGCGGTGCCGAACGCGCCGACCGGGGTGCCGTGCAGGCTGGCGCCGTGCGCCTGGGCGGCGTCCTCGACGACGGCCAGGTTGTGCCGCTCGGCGATCGCCATGATCTTGTCCATCGCGGCGGGGTGGCCGTAGAGGTGGACCGGCATGATGGCGACGGTCCGCGGGGTCACCGCGGCGGCGACCGCCTCGGGGTCGACGCAGAAGCTGCCCGGCTCGATGTCCACGAAGACCGGCTCGGCGCCGACCAGCCGGACCGCGTTGGCGCTGGCCGCGAAGGAGAACGACGGCACGATGACCTCGTCGCCCGGGCCGAAGCCGAGGGCCATCAGGGTCAGCTGGAGGGCGGAGGTGCCGGAGTTGACGGCGACGCAGTGCCGCCCGGCGACGAGCTCGCCGAACTCCTCCTCGAACGCCGCGACCTCGGGCCCCTGCACCACCTTGCCGCTACGCAGCACCCGGACAGCCGCCTCAATCTCGGCTTCGCCGATGATCGGCCGCGCTGGTGGGATAAAGTCTGGGTGCTGCCCAGCCATGGGGGATCCTCCTGGTGTAGATGGTGCTGGTGGGGGTTCGGTTGGCGATAGTAGCCGGTCCGACTGAGCGGTAAATTGCGCTCCCGCAACGTTCATGCGCCGGCCCGGTGCGGTTCAGATTCGGTCAGGGTGCGGGCGTCCCACACCTCTTGGTCCTGCTCGGCCGAACCCGCACATGCTACTCGCAGCGCCGCGACGACAGCGGTTGCCATGCGGCTCAGCTGAGGCGTGTCCAGGGGCGACCGGGAGATCGCCAGGCGCCAGTAGATGGGGCCGACGATCAGGTCGGCCGCGGCCCACGGGTCGGCGCCGGCCGGCAGCTCGCCGCGGGCGACCGCCCGGCCGATCACGATCTCACCGACGCGCGCCTGGTAGTCGCGCGTCGCCTTCTCGAGCGTCTCCGCGATCTGCGGGTTGCGCGCGGCCTCGGCGAGCAGGTCGGGAATGATCTGCGACGCCAGCGGGTGGCTGAGCGCCCCGGAGGCGACGAGCAGCAGCACCTCCACGTCTCCGTGCAGGCTGCCGGTGTCGAGGAGGGGCAACTTGCGCCCGGCGGCGGCGCTCACCATGTCGAGCACCAACTCGAGCTTCGAACGCCAGCGGCGATAGATGGCCGTCTTGCTGACACCGGCCCGCCGGGCGACCGCCTCGATCGACAGCCGCCCGTATCCGACCTGCGCCAACTCCTGCATGACGGAGCGCCGGATGGCCGTGGTGATGTCGTCGCGAAGAACGGCCGCGCCGGCCGGTGCCCGCCTCTTGTCGGTCTTCACGAGGAACAATGTAGCGCAACGACGGTACGGTTGCGTCCCGACGTGTTTTGGACTACCTTCCACGCAGCAGCGAGGCACCCTCCCCGTAACCGGCCACGCTAGATTTCATCGCCGCGACACATTCTCATTGCTCCCCATCAGCACGAAAGATCGGAGCGCCTGACCATGGCCAACACCGCGGTGGCCGACCCCGAATCCGGACTGACCCGGGCCCAGCTCGCAGAGCGGTACGGGCTTCGGATCGCGGGGGAACGCCCGCCCCTGGCCGAGTACGCCCGCCGCCTGTGGGCGTACCGACACTTCATGACCGCGTACTCGCGGGCGAAGGTCGCCTCGTCGTTCAGTCAGACACAGCTCGGCCAGCTGTGGCAGGTGCTGACCCCGCTCACCAACGCGGCGGTCTACTACCTGATCTTCGGCGTGATCCTGTCTCAGCACCGGACCGTGCCGAACTTCATCGCGTACCTCTGCACCGGTGTGTTCATCTTCATGTTCACCCAGAGCGCGGTGCTGCAGGGCACCAGCGCGATCACCGGCAACCTGGGGCTGATCCGCGCGCTGCAGTTCCCGCGGGCGGCGCTGCCGATCACCGTCACGCTGGTCCAGTTCCAGCAGCTGCTCATGTCGATGGTGGTGCTGGCCGGCATCGTCCTGCTGACCGGTGAGCCGCTGTCCTTCCGCTGGCTGCTGGTCGCCCCCATGCTGCTGCTCCAGACGGTCTTCAACGTCGGCCTGACCATGGTGATGGCCCGGCTCGGCTCGAAGATGACCGACCTCAAGCAGGTCATGCCGTTCGTGCTGCGCACCTGGATGTACGCCTCCGGCGTGCTCTACCCGGTGAAGCTCTTCCGGGAGCACCTGCCGCACTGGGCGGCGAACCTGCTGGAGGCCAACCCGCCGCTGGTCTTCATCGAGCTGGCCCGGTACGCGCTGCTCGACTCCCACCAGGCGAACATGACGACCTCGCCGCTGATGCTCTGGGGCCTCGCCCTGGCCTGGGCGGTCGTGATGGGTCTCGGTGGATTCGTCTACTTCTGGCGCGGAGAAGAGGAGTACGGCCGTGGCTGAGCAGATCCAGCCGGTGCGCAGCACCGCCGTGGTGGACTCGGGTCGGGTCCCCACCGTCGTGGTGGACGACGTCCACGTGATCTACAAGATCCACAAGGGCGCCACCGGGGGCACCAGCCCGGTTTCCGCCCTCAAGCGCATCGTCACCCGGACCAGCGCGCCGAGCATCCGCGAGGTGCACGCGGTCAAGGGCGTGAGCTTCACCGCGTACGAGGGTGAGGCGATCGGCCTGATCGGCAGCAACGGCTCCGGCAAGTCAACCCTGCTGCGGGCCATCGCCGGTCTGCTCCCGCCGGCCCGGGGCGCCGTCTACACCCAGGGCCAGCCGTCCCTGCTCGGCGTGAACGCCGCCCTGCTCAACGACCTGTCCGGCGAGCGCAACGTCGTGCTCGGCTGCCTGGCCATGGGCATGCCGCCGGAGGAGGTCAAGCGGCTGGCCCCGCAGATCATCGAGTTCTCCGGGATCAACGAGCGGGGCGACTTCGCCTCGCTGCCGATGCGGACCTACTCCTCCGGCATGGGCGCCCGGCTGCGCTTCGCCATCTCCTCGGCCAAGAAGCACGACGTGCTGCTCATCGACGAGGCCCTCGCGACCGGCGACCGCAAGTTCCGGGCCCGCAGCGAGCAGCGGGTGCGGGAGCTGCGCGACAGCGCGGGCACCGTCTTCCTGGTGAGCCACTCGATCGGCTCGATCCGGGACACCTGCGAGCGGACCCTCTGGCTGGAGAGCGGCGTCCTGCGGATGGACGGCCCCACCGACGAGGTCTGCAACGCGTACGAGAACCAGAAGTAGTCCGACGGAGCGCACCGGTCCGGTTCCGCCCGGGTCGGTGCGCTCCGTCGTCCGCGTTATGGTTTCCTCGGTTGCCGACCAAAGTTCACCACCCGGTCACCGAGGCGTAAAAACCCCATCCCCCGCAGAAGTGAGGAACGGCAATGACGCAGGACCGCACCACCGCACCGGACGCCACGCCGGCGAGCCCGGCACCCTGGCGCCCCTCGCGGACGGTTGCGGTGGTCCTCGCTGGGGGGACCGGGACCCGGCTCGGGCTGGGCATCCCGAAGCAGCTGCTGAAGATCGCGGGCAAGCCGATCATCGAGCACACGCTGGCCGTCTTCGAGGCCGCGCCGGAGATCGACGAGATCATCGTGCTGATGGCCACCGGCCACGTGGCCGACGCCGAGCAGATCGTGGCCAACGCCGGCTTCCGCAAGGTCAGCAAGGTGATCGAGGGCGGCGAGACCCGCAACGACACCACCCGCATCGCGCTCGACGCGGTCGGCGAGGGCGACGTCAACGTCCTCTTCCACGACGCGGTCCGGCCGCTGGTCAGCGCCCGGATCGTCCGCGAGTGCGTGAACGCGCTCTGGACGTACGCGGCGGTGGACGTGGCCATCCCGTCGGCCGACACGATCATTCAGGTCGACGAGGACGACTGCATCACCGACATCCCGGTCCGCTCGACCCTGCGCCGGGGCCAGACCCCGCAGGCGTTCCGGTCCGGCACCATCCGGGAGGCGTACCGGCGGGCCGAGGGCGACCCGCACTTCGCCGCCACCGACGACTGCGGCGTGGTCCTGCGCTACCTGCCCGGCACGCCGATCAAGGTGATCGACGGCTCGGACGAGAACATCAAGGTCACCCACCCGGTCGACGTGCACCTGGCGGACAAGCTCTTCCAGCTCGCCGCAGCGCAGGCGCCCAAGGTCAGCGACCACCGCAGCTACACCGAGGAGCTGACCGGCCGGACCATCGTGGTCTTCGGCGGCAGCTACGGCATCGGCCACGACCTCACCGAGCTGGCCCGCGGCTACGGCGCCCAGGTC
The DNA here is from genome assembly GCF_042871425.1 of Micromonospora sp. NPDC005806. Classification (NCBI taxonomy): domain Bacteria; kingdom Bacillati; phylum Actinomycetota; class Actinomycetes; order Micromonosporales; family Micromonosporaceae; genus Micromonospora; species Micromonospora sp. NPDC005806. The sequence goes on from NZ_JBIAIL010000016.1 coordinate 136,125, forward strand.
TTCCCGTTCAGCCGCTCCACCACCGGCACCCACGTGGAGCGGGCCGAGGACGTCGCCGCGGCGCTGAAGACCGCCTTCGAGGCGACCGGCCGGATCGACCACGTGGTGGTCACCGCCGGGATCCTGGAGAAGGGGGCGCTCGCGGAGATGGACGAGGAGACCATGGACCGGCTCCTGCACGTCAACTTCGTCGGCCCGGTCACCATCGCCCGGCAGTCCCTGCCGTACCTCCAGCAGACCAAGGGCCAACTGCTGCTCTACACCTCCAGCTCGTACACCCGGGGCCGGGCCCGGTACGCGCTCTACTCGGCCACCAAGGCCGCGCTGGTCAACCTGACCCAGGCGCTCGCCGACGAGTGGGCCGAGTTCGGCGTACGGGTCAACTGCGTCAACCCGGAGCGCACCGCCACCCCGATGCGCACCAAGGCGTTCGGCGAGGAGCCGGAGCACACCCTGCTCTCCGCCGAGGCGGTCGCGCAGGCCTCCCTCGACGTGCTGATCTCCGAACTGACCGGTCAGGTGATCGACGTACGGCGGGCGCCCGGCGATCCGGTCGCGGCGGTGCCCGCCCAGGCCGACGCGCACCCGTCCGACGACGGCTCCAGGTCGCGGCGCGGCGCCAGACGCGCCGAGCTGGAGTTGTCGCAGCAGCTGCCCACCGGCGTCGACGCCTGAGCCGGACGACGAGCGGGACGGACGACCGACATGCGTGGTGACCTGGTCCGTAAGCTGCTCGCCCGGGTGCTGACCACCGGGCTGGCGGTGCTGGCCTTCCTCGTCGTGGCGCTCACCGGGGCCACCGGCTGGGGCCTGGCGATCGCCGTGGCCGCGCTGGCCGCCGCCGCGGTGGAGCGCCGGGTCCGGCCGAACGCCGACGCCGTCGCGGAGTCGGTGCTGGTCGCCGCCGGGATCCTGGTCGGGTACGCCCGCCGGCTCGACGGCGGCTTCGACCCCGCGCTGGCCCTGACCGCGCTGGTCGTGCTCGGCCTGGTGCTGCTGGTGGGGCCGCTACGCGACGCGGGTGCGCTGGAGATCCGCGCGGCCAACCTGCCGGTCCGCTCGTGGACCCCGCTGGTCGCCGCCCGGCTCGGCGACGCGCTGCTCGGGCTGCTGGCCGTGGTGGCGGTTGCCGCCGGCCTGGCCCTGCCGGCCTGGCTGGCGCTGGTCGTCGCCCTGCTGGTCGCGGCGGGCTGCGGCGCGGTCGGGCTGGACCTGGCCCGGCGCCGGTTCCGGCCACCGGCCGGAGGCGGCCCGGTGGGCCGGGCGTTGCGCCGGCACCAGCCCGAGTTCGTGCTGTACTTCTCCGCGCCGCCCGGGTCGGAGTACCAGGTCACCATGTGGCTGCCGTACCTCGAGCGGATCGGCCGGCCGTTCATGGTGCTGCTGCGGGAGCCGGAGTTCCTGCCGACCGTCGCCGCGGCGACCCGCGCGCCGGTGGTCTTCTGTCCGACGCTGAAAACCATGGACGAGGCCCTGGTGCCGAGCCTGCGGGCGGCGTTCTACGTCAACCACGGCGCGAAGAACAGCCACTGCATCCGCTTCTCCCAGCTCACCCACGTGCAGCTGCACCACGGCGACAGCGACAAGGCGCCCAGCGCCAACCCGGTCTCGGCGATCTTCGACAAGATCTTCGTCGCCGGGCAGGCGGCGATCGACCGCTACGCCCGCGCCGGCGTGGAGATCCCCGCCGAGAAGTTCGTCGTGGTCGGCCGCCCCCAGGTCGAGACGATCGAGGTACGCCGCGACCCGGCGCGCGGGACGGCGAACCCGACCGTGCTCTACACCCCCACCTGGACGGGGCACCACGCCGACGCCAACTACTGCTCGCTGCCGGTGGCCGAGACGGTGATCCGCCGGCTGCTCGACCGGGGTGCCACGGTGATCCTGCGGGCCCACCCGTACACCGCGCAGAACCCGGCCTCGGCGCGGCAGCTGGCCCGGCTCACCGAGCTGCTCACCGCGGACCGGGCCAGGACCGGCCGGGCGCACCTGTGGGGCGCGGCGGCCAGCCGCGAGCTGACCCTGACCGAGTGCGTGAACCGCTCGGACGCGCTGATCTCGGACGTCTCCGGGGTCATCTCCGACTACCTCTACTCCGGCAAGCCGTACGCGGTGACCGACATGGGCGCCGACGGCGAGCACTTCGTCGAGCGGTTCCCCCTCGCGGGCTCGGGCTACGTACTGCGCCGGGACATGTCCAACGTGGACGAGGTGCTCACCGAACTGCTCGACACCGACCCGAAGGCGGCGGCCCGCTGGGCGACCCGGCGCCGCTACCTGGGCGACTTCCCCGCCGAGTCGTACGCCGAGGCGTTCCTCGACGCCGCCCGCCGGCAGCTCGAACCGGAGTGGAATCCGCCGGCGCCGCGCGCCGCCGACGCGGTGGCGCAGGACGGCTCACCGCTCTCGCCCACCGCCTGATCCGTCACAGGTACGGGTCGAGCAGGGCGAGCACGGCCTCCGGATCCTCGACGTGCGCGTTGTGGCCGAGTCCCGGCAGGATGGCGACCGGCACGGCCAACTCCTTGAGCTGCGCGTCCGAGACCATCGGGTCCTGCTCGCCGCGGGCCAGCAGCACCGGCACGTCGGTCGCGGCGAGCAGCCCCGCCAGCCGCGGCTCCCCCACCGCGAGCGCAGCCGGGTCCATGGCCAGCCGCCAGCGACCGTCCTCGCGGCGCAGCCCCGCGTCGACCACCGGGTGGTCCGGGGCGAACAGGCCAGCCAGTCCAGAGACCCGCAGGTAGCGGCGGGCGGCCTCGTCCCGACTGCTGAACCAGGTCACCGGCCGCTGGGCCAGCTCGCGGGCCTTGTCCAGCTCGGCCGGCGACCAGGCGACCTTGATGCCGAGCCCGACCACCGCGTCCACCGGAAGGCGGCGCGCCCGAGCGGCCAGGGCCAGCGCCACCACGCCGCCGAGTGAGTGGCCGAGCACGACGAGGCGGTCCCGGGGACCGAGCCGCTCGGCCACCGGACCGAGCCCTTCCACCACGCGCCGCGCCAGCGCCTCGAAGGAGTACGCCGGCAGCGGCGGCGACCAGCCGTGGCCGGCCAGGTCGGGGGCGAGCCAGCGCCCCGCCCAGCGGCGCTCCAGCAGCGGCGCCCACGGCAGCCACACCTCGCCGGTGGCTCCCATGCCGTGGAGCAGCAGCAGATGGCGGGTACCCGTCGCGTCGCCCATACGGCGCAGTGTGCCACCGGACGGACACGACGCGCGAGACCGGACCGGCGGCGGGAGCCGGACAGACGACGTCGGGCCCCGGCTCAGGGGAGCCGGGGCCCGACGGGGAAGGGTGCGATCAGGCGGAGTAGCCGCGGGTGGCCATCCAGTTCGCCAGGTCGATGGTGGTCATCCAGTAGGCGGGAACCGCCGGGTTCGCCGAGTCGGCGATCCGCACGGTCCGGCCGTCGTTCTTGTAGC